>JADMKJ010000053.1:0-2242 GCA_015478855.1 Proteiniphilum sp. | reverse complement strand
TTACCGCACAAATATAGGTGAATTATTCGGTTCAAACTGTGTGAAACCGAACATCTTTTGTGCGTAAATGCACATAAATTGCCATCAACAAACAGATGTATATCACTCTTATTCTGCTTTTTACGTGTTTGGCACGCCATTTGATTGGTCTGTAACGTATGAGATACATGCTATTCATTATTCTATTTTCATTCTTCACAGGGCAACTCACAGCACAGGACTCGCTTCGTCTTACGCTGGACGAGGCGGTCGTGCTTGCCCGTGAACAATCACCCCAGGCGGTGGCAGCACGGCACCAGTACCGCGCTGCCTACTGGAACTGGCGCACCTTCAAGGCTGACTACCTGCCGAGCCTCTCCTTCAACAGCTACAGCTCCCTCAACCGCTCCATCAGTCCCGTCACCCTGCCCGACGGGACCGATAGCTTCCTTCACAGGAACCAGCTGCTGAACGAAGGGAGCCTCACCATCAACCAGAATATCGCGCTCCTGGGAGGGAGCCTCTTCCTGGAGACAGGTGTGCAGCGGCTCGATCTCTTCACCGACAAGAGACGCTCTTTCAAGTCGACACCCGTGGTGCTCGGCTACTCGCAGAGCCTGTTCGGCTACAACCGGCTGAAATGGGACAAAAAGATTGAACCGGCACGCTATGCACAGGCAGAGAAGAGCTACCTGGAGACGCTGGAGCTGGTGGCGGCCATGGCGGCCAATAAGTTCTTCGCGCTGGCCACGGCGCAGAGCAGGCTGCAGTCGGCCGACTACAACTATGCGGCGGCAGACACACTCTGCCGCTACGCAAAAGGGAGGTACGATATAGGCACCATCACCGAGAACGAGATGCTACAGCTGGAGATCAACCATCTCACGGAACAGAGCAACCGGCTGAACGCCGGCATCGAGGTGGACAACGCCGTACAGGAGCTGCGCAGCTTCCTGGGCATACGGGATAATGTGGAGATGGTGGCGGTGGTCAGCAGCGATCTGCCCATGTTTAAAGTGCCGGTGGCCGATGCACTCCATTGTGCCTGGCAGAACAGTCCCGACATTGAGTGGTATGCCCTCCGGCAGCTGCAGAGCGAGAGCAGCGTGGCACAGGCAAAGGCATCGCGGGGACTGAAGGCGGACCTCTACATGCAGGTGGGGTTGACACAGACGGCGGCGCGGCTGAGCGACGCTTACCACAACCCGATGGATCAGCAGCTGGTGAGCCTCGGCATACGCATCCCCCTGGTCGACTGGGGTGTGGGCAAAGGGCGCGTGGAGGTGGCCCGCAGCAACCTGGAAAAAACAAAGACGGAGATCGCGCAGGCACGCACCGACTTCGAGGCCAACGTGATCAAGCTGGTGAAACAGTTCAACCTGCAGGCGGGTAAGGTGGCCATCGCACAGAAGACATCGGAGCGGGCTGCTCGCAGGAACGAAGTGGCCTACCGCCTTTACCTGCTGGGCAAATCCTCCCTGCTCGACCTGAATGCGGCCATCGCCGAGAAAGATAGTTCAAAGCGTGCCTATATCAGCGAGATGCACAACTACTGGAGCCTCTACTACGCCCTGCGGAGCATCACAGGCTATGATTTTCAGTTGAACGCTCCTATCATGGTTACGGTACAGGAATTTTAAAATGATGAATGCATGAACAGCTCAACCCAAAACGACACCTTCCATGAATCACGCGACTCATCGATGGATAAAAGACTACCTGAAAAATCATTCTTGCGGAGATACCGATACCCTCTCCTGGCAGGAGTGGCTTTTACCCTGTTCCTTCTCTATGTGATTCTATCTGTCTCAGGCGGACGGAAGCAGCGGATAGATGAGGAGAAGATCACCATCGCCGAAGTGACGGAAGCGCACTTCCTTGATTATGTGGATGCCGAAGGGATCGTGCAGCCGATCCTCACCATCCGGCTCAACACCCTGGAAGGAGGGATCGTGAAGGAGATCGTGGCCGAAGAGGGGGCGATGCTGCAGAGGGACGACCTGATCCTGACACTTCAAAACCCTGACCTGGAAAGGGTTATTGAGGAGCAGCAGGAGGAATGGGAAAAACAACGCATACTTTATCAGGAGAAAAAGGTGGAGATGGAGCAGAAATCTATACTTTTGCAGCAGCAGGCGCTGCAGGCTCGTTATGAGCTGAGGCGGCTGGAGAAAGATCTTTACCTCGGTGAGGAGGAGTACCGGATGGGTGTGAAGAGCAAGGCACAGCTCGATATGCAGCGTGAGGAGTTCGATTATAGAAC
>JADMKJ010000052.1:12140-29799 GCA_015478855.1 Proteiniphilum sp. | reverse complement strand
AACCTTGTGATGGTAGAAGATTCTGAGAGTCTGGAAGAACTGGTGGTGGTAGGGTATGGTACCCAGTTCAAGAAAGACATCACCGGATCGGTGGCAGTTGTGGACACCGATCAACTGCTTGCTTCAACCGGTTCATCCGCCACACAGCAGTTACAGGGGAAGACGCCGGGGGTCTACATCGGCCAGACCGGGTCGCCCGGGTCGGCCACCATGGTGCGTATCAGGGGTATAAATACGATTAACGACAACGGACCGCTGTATGTGATTGACGGGGTATCGACCCGAAATCAGAATCTGAGCAGTCTGAACCCAAATGATATTGAGAGCATGCAGGTGTTGAAAGATGCTTCATCGGCTGCTATATATGGTGCACAGGCCGCCAACGGTGTGATCCTGATCACCACGAAAAAAGGCAATCGCTCGGGACAACCAACACTCTCTTATGATGCTTATTTCGGTATGCAGAAAACAGGTAAGAGATATGACCTGCTCAACTCTGCCGATCGTCTGGCAGTGGAGTGGGAGTCGCAACAGAACTCCTTCACCCTGCGTGGTGTGGAGGGTGAAGCTGAGCACGCTCAGTTCGGTATGGGAGCTACTCCAACCATTCCCAATTACCTGACCACTACCGGTGCAGGGGGAAGACAGGATATCAATATCGGCGATTACTCATTTCCCAATAACCAGATCGTGCCTTACTCCGATACCGACTGGTGGGACGCCATTGACAGGATTGCTCCGATGCAGAACCATCAGCTGACACTGACCGGTGGTGGAGCCAAGGGCAGATACCTGATGGGACTCAACTATTTCGACCAGCAGGGAACGGTGGAATATTCCTATTATAACCGTTACCAGACCAGGCTCAATACTTCGTTTGATGTACGTTCATGGTTGCGCGTGGGCGAAAACCTACAGTACACCTGGACCAAGGATGTGGGGTTGAACAACAACACCTCTGAGAGTAACCCCTACTCATGGGTCTACCGCTCTTCACCATGGGTGCCTGTGAAAGATACCTTCGGCAACTGGGGCGGCTCCAAAATCGCCGGTACGGGAAACTGGACGAACGTGGTGGCACAGGAAGAACGCAATAAGGACAACTACTGGACCAACTCACGTATATTCGGAAATATCTGGGCTGAGCTGGATCTGATGAAAGAGCTTACTTACCGTATGAGTTACGGGTTAGATTACACGAATCACTACAGCTATTATATCAGCAAGAAGAATCCTGAGTTCTCGGAAAGCCCGGGTACAAACCATTTTCAGGAGGAGTCATCCTTCAACTTCCGCTGGGTATGGACCAACACCCTCACCTACAATAAGGTGTTTGATGATATCCATTCTGTGAATGTGGTACTCGGTACTGAAGCTATTCGCGATGGGCTGGGACGAGGTATGAACGCACGCCGCTATCATTATCTGATGGAGGATAATCCCAACACATGGGTATTACCGATGGGTGCAAATGACAATCAGCGAACCAACAATTCATGGTACAATGGTGAGTTTGCTCTGTTCGGCATGTTCGGAAGAGTGGATTATACATATGACAACAAATACCTTTTCACCGGCATCGTACGCCGCGATGGTGTATCGCGTTTTGCACAGAAACACCGTTACGGTATGTTCCCTTCTGCATCTGTGGGATGGCGTGTATCGGAAGAGGACTTTATGGAAGATACCCATAGCTGGCTTGATGATCTGAAGCTGCGTGTCGGTTACGGACACACCGGTAATGCGGAGATACCCCGTGCTACCAATTTCGCGATGCTCTTCGGTACCTCTCCTGACCGTACAAACTATGACCTTGGTGGTACCAATACCGGATCTGACCTGGGATACAGGCTTGCTACCTATGGTAATGAAGAGACCCGCTGGGAGGCGACCAAGATGACCAACATAGGTGTGGACATTACTTTCGGCGGTAACCGTTTCAACAGTACGTTGGAATTTTACAACAAGGTTACATCAGACATGCTTATAGGTGCTGCATATTCAGCCCTGGCTAATGAAGAGGTGGGCCGTCCTTACATCAACTACGGTGATATGCGTAACAGGGGCTTCGATTTCTCATTCAATTATCGTGACAAGAGGGGTGATCTTGAATGGGATCTGGGCCTGAACCTCTCAACCTATCAGAATGAGGTGCTCGGTTTATCAGATGCCGATGATTATGCGCTATGGGGCAGTGGTTACCGCCTCTCGACCAATGTGACAAGAACAACCAAGGGACGTCCAATCTCTGATTTCTTCGGATATAACGTGATTGGTTTTTATGAAAGTGAAAGTGATGTGACCAGCTCACCCATCCCTTACGGAACCAACAAGGAGAGCATTAACGAAAACCCGGGATCTTACGTGGGTAAGTTCAAGTTTGAAGATGTGAGTGGTCCGGAAGGTGTTCCCGACGGTGTCATCAACTCGTTCGACCGTACGATCATCGGCAGTCCCCATCCCGACCTGATGGCCGGATTGAATGCCTCGCTGAAGTTTAGGAATTTCGATTTCACCATGTTTTGGTACTCTACCATCGGCAATGAGCTGTTTAACAATACCAAATTCTTCACTGACTTCCCGCTGTTCGGAGGTAACCGCTCCACACGCTTCAAGGAACAGTCGTGGGAAATTGGTGCGGACAACTCCGATGCGATCCTGCCTATTCTCGATTCCAAAGACAACTGGGGAGGGGCAGTAGCTTCATCCTATTATGTGGAAGATGGTTCATTTCTTAAATTGAAGAACCTTGTGATGGGCTACACCTTCCCGAAAGCGATGCTGGAAAAAGCGACCATCTCTAACCTGCGCCTCTATATTCAGGCAGAGAACATACTCACGCTGACCAGGTACAGCGGTTTGGATCCTGAGATCACCAACATGGAGACCGGTGCCGGCAGCGGTGCTGACCTCAGAAGAGGATTGGATACCGGAGGCTGGCCTACAACCATGCGTTTCCTGTTTGGTGTAAACTTTGAATTTTAATCCATAAAAATGAGCATACAATGAAACTTACAAAGATATTTTTCTTAACATTTTTAGCAGGAGTGCTATTGAACTCCTGTGGGGAGGATTTCCTTTACAAAGCTCCCCAGGGTAGTATAGATCAGGATGCACTGACAAATGAGACTGGCGTCGATCTGCTTACTACAACTGCTTATGCAAATCTGACCGAGAACGGCTGGGGTGCTTCACCTTCCAACTGGACCTTCGGAAGCATGTATGGCGGTGATGCCAACAAGGGTTCCGATGCGAACGACCAGGCGGTGCTCAACGAGATGGAGATGTATAATCTGTTGCCTACCAACAGCTATATAAGTGATAAGTACAACTGGGTCTACAGGGGTGCTAAACGTGTCAACATCGCGTTGCAGACCATGGCTAACGTGGAGGAAATTTCAGAAACGTTCAAGAAGAAACGTAACGGAGAGCTCCATTTTCTCAGGGCTATGTTTTATTTCGAAGGTATCAGGGTGTTCGGTCCCTATCTTCCATGGGTGGATGAGACCAACACCGACAATGATCCCAAGGTGCACAACGATATAGATATCTATTCGAATGTGCTGGCTGACATTGATATCGCTATCAGCGATCTTCCTCCCACGCAGGATGCTCCCGGCAGGGCTAACCTCTGGGCTGCCAAGGCGCTGAAAGCAAAGATACTTATGCATAAAGGCGATCTGGCTGCTGCCAAGCCAATATTGAAGGATGTTATTGATAACGGTGTCACCTCCAACGGTTTGAAATATGGTCTGGAAGATGATATGAATGCCAACTTCGACAGTTATCGTGACAACGGCAAAGAGTCGATCTTCGCCATCCAGTTCTCGGCAGAGGATGACAATGCCAACTCGGGCATGTCTATTGCTTATCCCCATGGTGGTGCCGGTGCTCCCGGTGGTTGCTGCGGGTTCTTCCAACCCTCACAGGAGCTGGCCAACTCATACAAGGTGGGTGCTGACGGACTGCCCCTGCTGGATTATTCCTACAGGAATGAACCTTATGTATCGGAACGGACTGACGGAGGTACCTACATTGCCACCACCAACAAGGTGGTACCGGTAGATCCACGTATAGACCTGGCTATAGGACGTTTTGAAGTTCCTTACAAAGACTGGGGTGTACCACAGAATAACTGGGTGAGGGATGTGGCCAACGGAGGTATCTACCTGCCAAAGAAGCATGTCTACACCAAGTCGGAGCTTGATGCCGGTCTGGCCAGCGGTGGTATCCATGACGGATGGGCACCCGGCTCAGCCATCAACCTGCAGTACCTGAGCTATCGCGATATAATTCTGCTCTATGCTGAATGTCTTGCCAACGATGGTGATCTTGCCGGAGCTATGGGGCAGGTCAACCGCATTCGTACACGTGCCGGACTGGAGGTGAACATCATCATGAAAGATGGAGTGCCTGCTGCCAATTACCAGATTGCCACCTACCCGGCAAGCCATGCTGCATTCACCGATAAGGCTGTATGTATTGAAGTGGTGCGTATGGAGCGCAAGCTTGAGCTGGCGATGGAAGGTCAGCGCTGGTTTGATCTTTCCCGCTGGGGAGGGGATTATATGAGTAAGAAACTGGGTGAATATGTCAATTTTGAAGGGAATTTCCTTGCCAAGTTTGCCGTGGCTACTGTACTGAATTCTGCCAAGACCATGTTCCCTCTTCCCGAAGGCCAGATCCAGACCATGGGTAACGATGAGAACGGCAGCCCCTATCTGGTACAGCCTGCTCCATGGAAATAATAGTGCGTAATTAGTATGAGTATGTCAAAAGCAAGCATCCTTTCAATCTTCCTCTCACTGTTATGGCTAAACGCCTGCAACCACGATCCTGATTTGGGGAAGTTCACCTATACATATAGTATGGAGAGCATCAATAATTTCAGGGTTGATTTTCAGCTCAATCCTGATTCCACCTGGCAGATTGGTCGCTATAACTTCTTCTTTGACCGTTTTGATGATAAGCAGGCACCGCAGTTGTTGAATGGCAAGCTGACAGAAGAGGAGTATAATCGGTTCAGCAAGCTGATCAGTGATAGTAGGCTTGGTGAGATGGGTGACTCTTATGGTTTTGATAAGGAGGAAGTTATCGGTAATGACATTGTCATTATGCTTTCTCTTATCCGGGGTGATGAGAGCAAATTTGTCTCAATCAGGGAAGATAGTGAAGAACAGTTCACGAAAGGTTTTCGTGCACTGATCAGTTTCACGGGTCAATTCCTCGATGAAAAGCTGGCAGATGAGTGAGCGGATGTTTTAAAGTGACAGATAACTTGTAAAAGCAACAGGCAGCTAAACTCACGTTCGGCTGCCTGTTCATCGTTTAAATATAAAAAAGAAAAAAGTTATTTTAAAAAAGTTCTAGTTTAAAGCAATAAGCAATAAGTTTTCAGTTTCAAGCGATCAGCACTATTCTTCCTCAATCTCTTCTATTGGTGTCGGTTCCTCTTTCAATGCTCCGGAGAGTTTTGCCATATTTTGGAAATCGATTATACCCGATACGGTGATGAGTGTGAACTTGCTGTTTTCCTCGAGAGAGAGCATTATCAGGTCGGATGTCTCTTCATCCCCCTGTTTCATCCATACCGATATTTTGGACTCTTTCTCGTTTACCGAGACCACCTCCTCATAATCACCGTACAGCTCCTTTATCATCTCATTGGCTTTTTTAAAGTAAAACCGTGAATCTCTTTTGTTTTCACTGCTAACGATGCTGATGCTATTCAGTTCCCTGAAGGTCTTCCCAAGCTCATTATCTCCCGTATTCTCTGCCATCTTCTCGAGCATCGTCTTTCCAATATTCACATTGTTCAGAGGACGGTTCTCCTCGGCATAGCGCTCCATGAACTGTGTCACAAAATCATTGGCGAAGAGCGAGGCCGACAGAGTGAGAATAAAGCAGAGCAATATCATTTTCCTCATATATTTTCCTCCTTGTTTATCGTGAAGCTGTTTACATTCAGGCTGTCTTCAGCAGTGATGTTGCTGAGAGAGTCGAGGGTTGTCCAGTCTATATTAAAATTATCGATGCTGCGGATGGTCTCCATGGATGCCTCCTCGCTCATCTGAAGTGCATCGGAGAGCTTCTCGAGTGCATAGGTGGCCTGCTGCATGGCGTTATTGGTATTGTCGGTGGTCTCGGAATAATAGGGCTTGTTCTGCTGACGTGTGATGAAGAAGAAGCTGATGGCCAGTCCACCGATCAGCAGAAGAGAGGCTGCGATGCGGAAAATTGGTGCGAAGATACGGATGGTGACATACTTCCGGGTATCTGCAGCCTTCATCGAATCTTTCAGTCGCTTGTTGAAACCGTCGCTCAGCTTTACCTCCTGCTCATCACCGATGTAAGTAAAGAGGGGGAGATATTGTCTGAACTCTTCTGGCAGGTCGGTCTGTGAGAAGTAATCGCGCAACTCCTTTTCCTCCCGGACCGTTGTCTCACAGTTCCAGTATCGTTCGATTAATATATGTATATTCTCTTTATTCATTGTGTATGTCTGGAAAACAATTTGTTTTTACCAAATCGTAAAAGGCCCATCTTTTCATTGTGATGGGGTGACCCTCATCTCTGTTTATAGTCTGCCGCGAGGGTCAGTAACCTGATAGCAGCTCTTTCAATTTCTTTCGTGCCCTGAAGAGTGAGACCTTCACCAGCTCTTCACTGATACCTAGAGTTTCAGCAATCTGCCTGTAGCTCATCTCTTCCACTTCACGTAGCCGGAAGACCATCTGTTGATTTTCGGAAAGCTCACCTATGCAATTGTCTATCAAAGTGTGCTGCTCCTTTCGTATCAGCTCCTGGTAGGGTGAGTGATTGTCCACAAAATAACGCTGCTCCTCAAGCTGTTCCGGCAGATCTGTCTTACGTACCGCCAGTGATGCCAATCTGTCGAGCGACATATTTTTAATCGCCCTGTAGCAGTAAGCCTCCAGATTTTCAATACCGTCCCATTCCTCTCTTTTGCTCCATAACTTCAGAAGCAGGTCCTGCAGGATGTCTTCCGCTTCGGCCCGGTCTCTCACGATGCCATAGGCCAGCCGGAAGAGTTTCTCTTTTATCGGCAGGATGATAGTGTGAAAAGAATCGGTACTCATTATATGATGACGGTCATGTGGCTGAAAAGTTACACTGCCATGCAAAAATAATTAAAATATTTGGGTTTCAGTGATAAGCGGTAAGCTATAAGCTATAAGCAGTAAGTAAGCTATAAGTGGTAAGCAATAAGCAGTAAGCGGTAAGACCTAAGCCACTAGCTTTCAGTCCCGAGAACCTGCCAGCCTCCCAACCAACCTAATAACTTAATAACCAACCAACCTAATAACTTAATAACCTACCAACCTACCAACCTAATAACCTATTAACCTATTAACCTATTAACCTATTAACCTAATAACCTACCAACCTAATAACCTACCAACCTAATAACCTAATAACCTACCAACCTAATAACCCAATAACCTGAAAACCTTTTAAACGTTATAGACTGCAAACTGAAAAACGTTGAAACCTTTTGAAAAAAAGATGTCAAACTCTTGCATATCTTGTTGATTATTTGTAATTTTGTGCCGTTTTTCACACCAAGTAGAAGGTTATTTAATGATAATCAGAGAATTATTCTATGCCCGTAGTGTGTAAAACAGCGAAACAGCACTTATTTAAAAAAATAGAAATACGTAATAAAAGAAGCAGAAAATGCCTACAATTCAACAATTAGTTAGAAAAGGTCGTACCACCCTTACGGATAAAAGCAAATCGCCTGCGCTGGATTCTTGTCCGCAACGTCGCGGTGTTTGTGTGAGAGTGTACACTACTACACCAAAGAAACCTAACTCAGCAATGAGAAAGGTTGCCCGTGTACGTTTGACAAACTCGAAGGAAGTGAACGCTTACATCCCGGGTGAAGGACACAACTTGCAGGAACACTCCATCGTACTTGTGCGTGGTGGTCGTGTGAAGGATCTTCCGGGTGTACGTTATCACATTGTGCGTGGTACCCTGGATACTTCCGGTGTTGCCGGTCGTACTCAGAGACGTTCCAAGTATGGGGCAAAACGTCCTAAACCGGGAGCTAAGCCAGCGGCGAAAAAGTAATTACCGACCGTCGCGCTAAAAGAAGTATAATTTAAAAATGTAGAATCGCTGTTGAAATTTTTGGATACGCTACTTATTACAGGTTGAGTAAATGAATTCAGAGGAGTTCGTTGAAGACAGATAAATTGCAACCAAACAACGCATAATTTTTTAAACAATGAGAAAAAGTAAACCGAAGAAAAGACAGATCCTCCCGGATCCTGTCTATGGTGATATAAGGGTAACAAAGTTTGTTAACCACCTTATGTATGACGGTAAAAAAAGTATCTCCTACGATATCTTCTATACTGCATTGGAGACTGTAAAGGCTAAACTGCCTAACGAAGAGAAGTCGGCTCTCGAGATTTGGAAAGCGGCCCTCGACAATATAACCCCTCAAGTGGAAGTGAAATCACGCCGTGTAGGCGGAGCAACATTCCAGGTTCCCACAGAAATCAGACCTGATAGAAAAGAATCTGTTTCAATGAAAAACCTCATCCTTTACGCACGTAAAAGAGGAGGCAAGACCATGGCCGACAAGCTGGCCGGTGAGATCGTTGATGCATTCAACAATCAGGGCGGTTCTTACAAGCGGAAAGAGGATATGCACAGGATGGCAGAGGCAAACCGTGCTTTTGCTCACTTTAGATTTTAACAAAGATAGAAGGTAAAAAAGATGGCTAAGGGTTCAAAAGAAGCATTAAAATTCACTCGTAATATTGGTATCATGGCGCACATTGATGCCGGCAAGACCACCACGTCGGAGCGTATTCTGTTCTACACAGGGTTGACGCACAAGATTGGCGAGGTGCATGACGGTGCAGCCACCATGGACTGGATGGCACAGGAGCAGGAACGTGGGATCACGATCACCTCTGCGGCTACCACAACGAGCTGGAAATATGATGACCAGACATATAAGATAAATTTGATCGACACCCCGGGACACGTGGATTTCACGGTGGAGGTAGAACGTTCGCTGCGCGTGCTGGATGGTGCCGTAGCTACATTCTGCGCTGTTGGAGGTGTTGAACCACAGTCGGAGACCGTATGGCGTCAGGCTGATAAATACAAAGTTCCCCGTGTAGGTTACATCAACAAGATGGACCGTTCGGGAGCGAACTTCTTTGATGTAGTACGTCAGGTAAAGGAGATGCTGGGTTCAAACGCATGTCCCATACAGATACCTATCGGTGCAGAGGAGACATTTAAGGGTGTGATTGACCTGGTGACGATGAAAGCGCTTTACTGGCATGATGAATCCATGGGTGCTGACTACGACGTGATGGATATACCTGCCGATTTGCTGGAAGAAGCAAAAGAGTGGCGTGAGAAGATGCTTGAAACAATCGCCGAGTGCGATGATGCATTGATGGAGAAATTCTTCGATGCTCCTGAGACGATCACCGAAGAGGAGATCAGAGTAGCCATCAGGAAAGGCACCTTGTCGATGCAGATCAATCCGATGATTTGTGGTTCCTCATTCAAGAACAAAGGGGTACAGACACTGCTTGATGCGGTTTGTGCCTACCTGCCCGCCCCGATTGATACAGAAGCGATCACAGGTATTTCACCTGATGATTCGGACAAAGAGCTGGTACGCCATCCCGATCCGAACGAGCCTATGAGTGCGCTGGCATTCAAGATTGCCACCGACCCGTTTGTGGGACGTCTCTGTTTCTTCCGTGTTTACTCGGGAGAGATTGAAGCCGGATCCTATGTATACAACCCCCGTTCGGGTAAGAAAGAACGTATTTCACGTCTGTTCCAGATGCACTCCAACAAGCAAAACCCGAAAGAGTTTATCGGTACGGGCGATATCGGTGCAGGTGTAGGATTCAAAGATATCCGCACCGGTGATACCCTCTGTGATGAGAAGCACCCGATCATTCTGGAAGCGATTGACTTCCCCGATCCGGTGATTGGTATCGCAGTAGAGCCAAAAACACAGAAAGACCTTGATAAGTTATCTATAGGTTTGGCGAAGCTCTCGGAAGAAGATCCTACCTTCACCGTGAAGACTGATGAAGATACAGGTCAGACAGTGATCTCCGGTATGGGTGAGCTTCACCTCGAGATCATCATCGACCGTCTGAAACGTGAGTTCAAGGTGGAGGCCAACCAGGGTCGTCCGCAGGTTTCTTACAAGGAGGCCATCACACAGCCGGTTGAGTTGCGTGAGACCTACAAGAAACAGACCGGTGGTCGTGGTAAGTTCGCCGATATGATCGTACGTGTGGAACCTGCCGACAGCGATTTCGAAGGAGATTTGCAGTTCGTGGACGAGGTGAAGGGTGGTAATATTCCAAAAGAATTCATCCCCTCCATTCAGAAAGGATTCCATCGCGCCATGAAGAATGGTGTGCTTGCAGGTTATGCACTCGACACGTTGAAGGTGACCGTACTGGATGGTTCCTTTCACGCGGTTGACTCTGACCAGTTATCGTTTGAGGTTTGCGCCATGCAGGCATTCAAGCATGCATCTGAGAAAGCGGGTCCCGTATTGCTGGAGCCGATCATGAAGGTAGAGGTGGTAACACCCGAAGAAAACATGGGTGATGTGATTTCTGACCTGAACAAACGTCGCGGTCAGGTGGAAGGAATGGAGTCGAACCGTTCGGGAGCACGTGTGGTGAAAGCCAAGACGCCGCTGTCGGAGATGTTCGGTTATGTGACAACATTGCGTACCATCACCTCGGGACGTGCCACATCGACCATGTCGTTCTCCCACTTCGAGGAGGTATCCGCATCTATTGCAAAACAGGTATTGACGGATGTGAAAGGCCGTGTAGATTTGATCAAATAATAGAATAAATATATGAGCCAAAAAATCAGAATTAAACTGAAGTCTTACGATTATAGCCTGGTTGATAAATCGGCCGAAAAAATCGTGAAAACCGTAAAAGCTACGGGTGCAGTGGTGAGTGGTCCTATCCCGTTGCCCACGCACAAACGCATCTTTACCGTGAACCGTTCTACATTCGTGAACAAGAAATCACGTGAACAGTTCGAGTTGGCCTCTTTCAAGCGCCTTATCGATATCTACAGCTCGACAGCCAAGACCGTGGATGCGTTGATGAAGCTTGAGCTGCCCAGCGGTGTGGAAGTGGAGATTAAAGTGTGATAGAAGTGATCAGCGATCAGCACTCAGCTTTCAGCTATTAGGCTAAAAAGCTGATAACTGATTACTGATAACTGATAGCTATATAAATAATTAAAAAACAGAGAAATGCCAGGATTATTAGGAAAAAAAATCGGAATGACATCCGTTTTCAGTGCCGAGGGAAAGAATGTTCCATGCACTGTTATCGAAGTTGGTCCTTGCGTGGTTACTCAGGTGAAGACTGTCGACAATGACGGTTATGATGCTATTCAGCTCGGGTTTGTAGACAAGAAAGACAAACATACCACGAACCCTGAAAAAGGTCACTTCAACAAAGCAGGAGTAAGCCCCAAGAGACACTTGGCCGAGTTCAAAGGATTTGGAAACGACTATACGTTGGGTTCAGAGATCACTGTTGACCTTTTCAATGATACCCTATACGTAGACGTGATAGGCACATCGAAAGGAAAAGGATTCCAGGGCGTGGTGAAACGTCATGGTTTCGCCGGTGTAGGACAGGCCACTCACGGTCAGCACAACAGGTTGCGTGCACCGGGTTCTATCGGAGCCGCCTCCTATCCCGCCAAGGTGTTCAAGGGAACACGTATGGGCGGTCAGATGGGTAACGCGCAGGTAACAGTTCAAAACCTGCAGGTTGTTAAGGTTATTCCAGAGAACAACCTTTTATTGTTAAAAGGTTCCGTTCCGGGAGCGAAAGGTTCAATCGTATTAATTGAAAAGTAAAATGGAATTAAGTATTTATAATATCAAAGGAGAGGTAACAGATAAAAAGGTGACGCTCGACGATTCCATTTTCGGAATTGAACCTAACGAACATGTTATCTGGCTGGATGTAAAGCAATACATGGCCAACCAGCGTCAGGGTACGCATAAATCGAAGGAGAGAAGCGAACTTTCCGGTAGCACACGCAAGCTGATCCGTCAGAAGGGTAGTGGTGGTGCCCGCCGTGGTGATATCAAATCACCACTTCTGGTAGGTGGTGCCCGTGCATTCGGTCCCCGGCCAAGAGACTACAGCTTCAAAGTGAACAAGAAGGTGAAGCAGCTGGCACGTAAATCGGCCTTCTCATTGAAGGCGCAGAACAATGCCATCATCGTGGTGGAAGATTTCGAGTTTGATGCACCAAAAACGCAGCGCTTTATCGAGTTGACAAAAAATCTGCAACTCGCTGATAAAAAGCTACTTTTCGTTTTGCCGAATCAAAATAAAAACGTATATTTGTCGGCCCGAAATTTAGGAAAAGTAAGTGTTATAACAGCTTCAGACATAAACACATACAAGATTATGAATTGTGCAAGTCTGGTGATGACCGAGTCATCGCTTGCTGTGATTGATAACCTTTTAAAAGCATAAGGAGAGACAAGATGAGTGTAATAGTAAAACCCATATTCACAGAAAAGCAAACCGCTTTAACGGACAAGTATGACAACCGTTTCGGTTTCATTGTGAAGCCTTCTGCCAATAAGGTTGATATAAAGAACGCCGTAGAAGCGCTTTACAACGTACATGTGGAAAGTGTGAACACGATGAAGTATGATGGTAAGGTGAAAAGTCGCTATTCCAAATCGGGTGTGATTTTCGGGAAAACATCAGCATACAAGAAAGCAATTGTAACCTTGAAGAAAGGTGAAACAATCGATCTATTTAGCAATATTTAAAAGAAATGGCAATACGTAAATTTAAGCCCACAACACCGGGGCAAAGACACAAGATTATCGGTTCATTTGAAACAATCACTGCAAGTGTACCGGAGAAATCTCTTGTTGTAGGTAAGAGTGCGACGGGTGGCCGTAACCACCATGGAAAGATGACCATGGGTTATCTTGGTGGCGGACACAAAAGACGTTACAGGATTATCGATTTCAAGAGAACGAAAGATGGTATCCCCGCCGTTGTGAAAAGTATAGAATATGATCCTAACCGTTCGGCACGTATCGCATTGCTGTACTACGCCGATGGTGTGAAGACCTATATTGTTGCTCCCAACGGACTTGAGGTGGGAACCACAGTGATGTCGGGGCCTGATGCTGCCCCTGAAATTGGAAATGCGTTGCCCTTGTCGGCGATACCCATTGGTACAGTGGTTCATAATATTGAACTGCGTCCCGGACAAGGAGCAAAAATGGCACGCTCAGCCGGAACATTCGCACAGTTGGTATCCCGTGAGGATATGTATGCGATTTTAAAGATGCCTTCCGGTGAAATTCGTAAGATTCTGTCGGCATGTAAAGCTACGATCGGTAGTGTTGGTAATTCGGACCACGCGCTGGAAAAATCAGGTAAAGCCGGACGTTCACGTTGGCTCGGACGTCGTCCACATAACCGCGGGGTTGTTAAGAACCCGGTGGATCACCCGATGGGTGGTGGTGAAGGACGTGCTTCGGGAGGTCATCCAAGATCGCCGAAGGGCTTATACTCTAAGGGCTTGAAAACAAGGGCCCGTAAGAAACATTCTTCAAAGTACATTGTAGAAAGAAGAAAAAAGAAGTAACCTGATTAATTTTTACAAACTATGAGCAGATCATTAAAAAAAGGTCCATATATCAATCTCAAATTGGAGCAGAAGGTGAACACCATGAATGAAAGCGGCAAGAAAGTCGTTGTCAAAACATGGGCACGTGCTTCCATGATTTCACCTGATTTTGTTGGACATACCATCGCTGTACACAACGGGAACAAGTTTATCCCGGTATACGTGACAGAAAACATGGTTGGACACAAGCTGGGCGAATTTGCTGTTACCCGTACCTTCCGCGGACACGCAGGTAACAGGAAGAGATAAGATCAGGGCGCTTAACGAATAAGAAAAACAGAAAAAGACATGAGTGCTAGAAAAAGAATATCAGCCGAACAAAGAAAAGAAAGCCGCAAAGAGGTTTCTTTAGCCGTGTTGAAGAACGTTCCCACTTCGCCCCGTAAAATGCGCTACGTTGCAGATTTGGTGCGCGGTATGGAAGTGTTCAAAGCATTGGGCGTGTTAAAGTTTTCCAACAAGGAGGCATCGAGAAGGGTAGAGAAGTTATTGCTTTCAGCCATTGCCAACTGGGAACAGAAGAATGAACGCAAAGCCGAAACCGGTGAGCTCTATATCAAAACTATCTCCGTGGATGGAGGAACAATGTTGAAAAGACTCCGTACTGCTCCCCAGGGACGCGGATACAGGATACGTAAACGTTCAAACCACGTGACCATTGTGGTAGATACATTGAACAAAGAACAAGAACAAAATTAAGAAGATGGGACAAAAAGTAAATCCGATAGCAAATCGTTTAGGAATCATCAAAGGATGGGATTCTAACTGGTACGGCGGAAATAATTATGGTGAGACGCTGCTCGAAGACAGTAAGATCCGTTCCTATTTGAATGCCCGTCTTGCCAAAGCAAGTGTATCACGTATTGTCATTGAGAGAACGTTGAAGCTGGTAACAATCACAATTTGTACCGCCCGCCCCGGCATCATCATTGGTAAAGGAGGTCAGGAAGTGGACAAGTTGAAGGAGGAGCTGATGAAGATCACCGACAAGGACATTCAGATCAATATATTTGAGATCAAGAAGCCTGAGCTGGACGCAGTGATTGTGGCCAACAACGTGGCCCGCCAGATTGAAGGTAAGATTGCTTATCGTCGTGCCGTGAAGATGGCTATCGCCGCCACCATGAGAATGGGTGCCGAGGGTGTGAAGATTCAGGTATCGGGGCGTCTGAACGGGGCTGAGATGGCCCGTTCGGAGATGTACAAAGAGGGTAGAACACCGCTGCACACCTTCCGTGCCGACATCGATTATGCCCTGGCAGAAGCACTTACGAAAGTGGGTCTGATAGGTGTAAAAGTGTGGATCTGCCGTGGTGAGTTCTATGGTAAGAAAGATCTCGCACCTTCGTTCGCTACATCCAAAGATAACCGTGGAGGAAACCGTGGAGGCGGTGATCGTCCTGATGGCGGCAGAGGTGGCAGACGCAACAAAAGAAACAACAAAAACGCTTAATTGAAGAAGATATGTTACAACCAAAGAAAACAAGATTCAGAAGACAGCAGAAAGGACGCATGAAAGGCAATGCCGGACGTGGTACTGAGCTGTCATTTGGCTCTTTTGGGATAAAATCATTGCAGTCTAAATGGATCACCGGACGACAGATTGAGGCTGCCCGTATCGCGGTAACGCGTTACATGCAACGTCAGGGACAGGTTTGGGTACGTATTTTTCCCGATAAGCCTATCACCAAGAAGCCGGCTGAAGTGCGTATGGGTAAGGGTAAAGGTAATCCGGAAGGATTCGTTGCGCCCATCACACCGGGAAGGATCATTTTTGAGATTGAGGGTGTATCCTATGAGGTAGCAAAAGAGGCTTTGCGTTTAGCGGCTCAGAAGTTGCCGGTTACCACCAAGTTCGTGGTAAGGAATGATTATGATTATGGTCAAAAAGCGTAAAGCGATATGAAGAAGCAAGAAGAAATTAAAGAACTGTCCGTAAAGGATCTCAGTGAGAGACTGGATGCAGAAGTGATCGCATTGAACCAATTGCGCATCAATCACACCATCACCCCGCTCGACGATTCCGGCTCCATCAAGGAGAAACGCAGAAACATAGCCCGCCTCCATACGGAATTGCGTGCAAGAGAATTGAAAAATATTCAATAACATAGAGAATGGAAACGAGAAATTTAAGGAAAGAAAGAATCGGGGTCGTTTTCAGTAACAAAATGGATAAAACCATCACTGTTGCTGTAAAATGGAAAGAGAAACACCCTATATATGGGAAGTTCGTTAGTAAAACGAAGAAATTTCACGCACATGATGAGAAGAACGACTGTAACATTGGTGATACAGTGCGTATAATGGAAACACGTCCCTTGAGTAAATTGAAGAGATGGAGAGTGATTGAAGTAATGGAAAGGGCCAAGTAAGATGATACAACAAGAATCAAGATTAACAGTTACCGACAACAGCGGTGCAAAGGAAGTACTTTGTATTCGTGTGCTGGGAGGTACAAGAAGACGCTATGCGTCTGTAGGGGATGTTATCGTTGTTACTGTAAAGAGCGCAATCCCATCGAGTGATATTAAGAAAGGTTCAGTAACGAAAGCAATCATCGTGCGTACGAAGAAAGAACTTCGCCGTGCCGACGGTTCCTACATACGCTTCGACGACAATGCCTGCGTGCTGTTGAACAGTGCCGGTGAGTTGAGAGGAAGCCGTATCTTCGGACCTGTTGCCCGTGAACTTCGCGCTACCAACATGAAGATTGTATCATTAGCACCTGAAGTTTTATAATCTATTAATCAATCACAGGCAATGACAAAATTACATATTAAAAAAGGAGATACGGTTTACGTTAATTCCGGTGTAGACAAAGGAAAGACCGGCCGCGTACTGGAGATTCTTGTAAGCAAGAATCGAGCAGTGATCGAAGGAGTGAACATCGTATCGAAGCATTCCAAACCCAATGCGCAGAATCCTAACGGAGGCATTGAGAAGAAAGAGGCCTCAGTGCATCTTTCCAATCTGAATCCGGTAGATCCCAAGACAGGTAAACCTACCCGCGTTGGAAGGAAAGAGAACAGTAAAGGCAAATTAGTACGTTACGCTAAAAAATCTGGGGAGGAAATTAAATGAGTACGACAACATACGAAGTGACTTTAAAAAAGGATTACAACGAGCGTATCGTTCCTGCCCTGATGAAAGAGTTCAACTATACGTCGGTAATGCAGGCTCCCCGCCTGGAGAAGATAGTGATCAACCAGGGGTTGGGAATTGCTGTAGCCGACAAGAAGATCATCGAGACTGCGATCAACGAGATGACAACCATCACAGGTCAGAAAGCAGTGGCAACCTATTCGAAAAAGGATATTTCCAATTTCAAGTTGCGTAAAAAAATGCCTATCGGTGTGCGTGTAACCCTGCGTCAGGATAAGATGTATGAGTTCCTTGAAAGATTGGTACGTGTGGCTCTGCCCCGTATACGTGACTTCAAGGGGATCGAGAGCAAACTGGACGGAAGAGGAAATTACACCTTAGGGATCAATGAGCAGATCATCTTCCCCGAGATCAACATCGAGAACATCACCCGTTTACTGGGGATGAACATCACCCTGGTTACGACAGCGTCAACCGATGAAGAAGGCTATGCCCTTCTGCGCAGTTTCGGATTACCGTTCAAAACAGAATCAAAAAATCAGTAAATAATGGCAAAAGAATCAATGAAAGCCCGTGAGGTGAAGAGAGCGAAGATGGTTGCCCAGTATGCCGAGAAAAGAGCCAAATACCTGGCTGAAGGCAATTACGAAGCACTTCAATCAATCCCTAAAAATGCCTCTCCGGTACGCTTGCACAATCGTTGTAGTATCACCGGCCGTCCCAAAGGATATATGCGTCAGTTTGGCCTTTCACGTATTCAGTTTCGTGAAATGGCATCGAACGGGCTGATCCCGGGTATCAAGAAAGCAAGCTGGTAAAATAG
>JADMKJ010000052.1:0-12040 GCA_015478855.1 Proteiniphilum sp. | reverse complement strand
AAGCTGACAACTGAAGCTGATAACTGACAGCTGAACGCTGAAAACTAAAACAATAAATATTGTCCCGGCAGTCGGGATCAATTTAAATTATTTTTATATGACAGATCCAATAGCAGATTATTTGACGCGGTTACGAAACGCCGTTCAGGCGAACCATCGAGTGGTGGAGATTCCCGCATCAAATCTCAAAAAAGATATCACTAAGATTCTTTTTGAAAAAGGCTACATACTTAATTACAAGTTTGTAGAGGACGGTCCTCAGGGAAAGATCATGATCGCCCTGAAGTACGATCCGGTAAATAAAGTTAATGCAATCAAGAAATTGAAACGTGTCTCCACGCCCGGTTTACGTCAATATGTCGGTCACAAGGAGATGCCTCGCGTACTCAACGGCTTGGGAATTGCCATATTATCTACTTCAAACGGGGTAATGACAGACAAGGAAGCCCGCGCACAGAAGGTGGGTGGTGAAGTATTATGTTTCGTTTATTAAATTGAAGGAGAGAGCAATATGTCAAGAATAGGAAAATTACCCATACCCATGCCTGCGAACGTCACCATGACCGTGGGAGAAGACAATGTGATCACGTTGAAAGGCCCTAAGGGTGAGTTGAAGCAACAGATCAGCAGCAATATGAAAGTGGAAGCAGACAATGGTGTGCTTACCATTGAGAGGCCGAACGATGAAAAAGAAAACCGTGCATTGCATGGTCTTTACCGTTCATTACTGAACAATATGGTTATCGGCGTATCAGAAGGTTTCCGTAAAGAGATGGAGCTTGTAGGAGTTGGTTACCGTGTATCCAACAACGGACAGGTACTTGAGTTATCACTTGGTTACACCCACACTATTTTCCTGGAATTACCACCGGAGATCAAGGTAGAAACCAAGATGGAAAGAAACAAGAATCCGCTTATCATCCTTGAGTCGTTTGATAAACAGTTACTCGGACAGGTCTGTGCCAAGATACGTTCTTTCCGTAAACCTGAGCCTTACAAAGGAAAAGGTATTAAGTTTGTAGGTGAACAAATCCGCCGCAAATCAGGTAAGACAGCCGGTAAATAATTTACGTAAACTGAAATCGAAATGATAACGAAGAACGAAAAAAGATTAAAAATAAAAGCCCGTGTACGCGGTAAAATCAACGGCACTGCTGAGTGTCCGCGCCTTACCGTATTCCGGAGCAATAAACAGATATATGCGCAAGTGATTGATGACCTGAACGGCAAAACGCTCGCCTCGGCCTCCTCTTTGAAGATTGAAGAGAAGCTACCCAAGAAAGAGATCGCTGCCAAGGTAGGAGAGCTCATCGCGCAGACCGCCCGGGAAGCAGGAATAGAGAAAGTTGCTTTCGACAGAAACGGTTACTTGTATCATGGACGTATTAAAGAACTGGCTGATGCCGCCCGCAAAGGAGGGCTTAAATTTTAACGATTATGGCAGGAGATAATAAGAAGGTAAAAACAACAAACGATATCGAGTTAAAAGACCGTTTAGTAGCTATTAATCGTACTACCAAAGTAACCAAGGGAGGCCGTACGTTCACGTTCGCTGCCATGGTTGTTGTCGGCAATGAAGATGGTGTTGTAGGCTGGGGTCTGGGTAAAGCAGGTGAAGTAACCACGGCTATCGCCAAGGGTGTGGAAGCTGCGAAGAAGAACCTTGTGAAAGTACCCGTATATAAGGGAACCATTCCTCATGTGCAGGTTTCCCGTTTCGGTGGTGCTGAGGTGTTTCTCAAACCGGCCGTAACCGGTACCGGTGTGAAAGCAGGGGGCGCCATGCGTGCCGTGCTGGAGAGTGTAGGTGTTACCGACGTGCTGGCGAAATCAAAAGGATCATCCAATCCGCATAACCTTGTGAAAGCTACCATCAAAGCACTTACTGAATTGAGAGATCCATTCACGGTGGCTCAGAATAGAGGTATAAGTATGGATAAAGTGTTTAACGGATAATAAAAGGAATCTGAAATGGCTAAAATTAAAATTAAACAGACAAGAAGCAGAATCGGAGCTCCTAAGGATCAAAAGCTGACGTTGGACGCTTTGGGACTGACCAAAATGAACCGTGTGGTGGAACATGAAGATAATCCTTCGATCAGGGGGCTTATCAACAAGGTACATCATCTTGTGACGGTAATTGATTAACTAAGTTATAAACGATAAAAAAAATAGATACAATGGATTTATCGAATTTAAAACCGGCTGAAGGAGCTACCATTACAACCAAAAGGATCGGTCGGGGTACCGGTTCGGGTAAAGGTGGTACTTCAACCAGAGGACATAAAGGACAAAAATCAAGATCCGGTTATTCAAGAAAAGTCGGTTTTGAGGGAGGGCAGATGCCTTTACAGCGTCGTGTACCTAAATTTGGATTCAAACCCCTGAACAGGGTTGAGTACAAAGGAATCAACCTGGAGACACTCCAGGAACTTGCTGATGCGCAAAAGCTCACCAAGATTGATCTTGAAGTGTTGAGAGCTGCAGGCCTTTGTGCCCGCAAACACCTGGTAAAAATTCTGGGCAGGGGCACGCTGACAGCAAAACTGGATGTGGAAGCACATGCTTTCTCCAAGACAGCCGAAGAAGCTATCACCTCTGCAGGTGGAACCGCAGTAAAACTCTAATGAAATGGGATTTGTACAAACAGTAAAAAATATATGGAAGATAGAAGACCTCAGACAGAGGCTTATTATCACCATTGGTTTTGTAGCCATCTATCGGTTCGGTTCGTTCGTGGTAATACCGGGAATTAATCCAGAACAACTTGTGGCGCTGCAGTCAAATGCCAGTACAGGATTGTTGAGCCTCCTCGATATGTTCTCGGGGGGTGCTTTTGCCAATGCATCCATCTTCGCCCTGGGTATCATGCCCTACATCTCTGCCTCCATCGTGATGCAGTTGTTGGGTATTGCTGTGCCTGCCTTTCAGAAAATGCAGCGTGAAGGTGAAAGTGGACGTACGAAAATTAATCAGTATACACGTTATCTTACAGTAGCTATCCTGCTGGTACAGGGTCCTGCCTATCTCTATGGAGCGGTAGGGAATGCCATTCCCGGTGGTTTCTGGGATTGGGTGTTACCCTCTACAGTCATTCTGGCCGGCGGAAGTATGTTCGTGCTATGGCTGGGTGAACGTATTACTGATAAAGGTATTGGAAACGGTATCTCATTCATCATCCTGATTGGTATCATTGCCCGTCTGCCCCATTCACTGGTGGCAGAGTATGACAGGCTGATCAATGCTCCGGGGGGACTGATTCTTCTGTTGCTTGAGCTCCTGTTTCTTGCAGCTGTGACCGCTGCGGCTATCATGCTGGTGCAGGGTGTACGTAAGGTACCCGTACAGTATGCCAAGCGTATTGTAGGTAACAAGCAGTATGGTGGTGTCAGACAGTATATCCCTTTGAAGGTGAATGCTGCCAATGTGATGCCCATCATCTTTGCCCAGGCGATCATGTTCATTCCTATCACCCTTGCGCAGTTCACTGCAAGTGAGGGTGGGGGCTTCCTGTCATCGCTGATGGATTTCACCAGCTTCTCGTATAATTTCCTCTTCGCGATGCTGATTATTGCTTTCACCTATTTCTACACTGCGATCACGGTGAACCCGGTGCAGATGGCGGAAGATCTGAAACGTAACAACGGATTTATTCCGGGTGTGAAACCGGGAAAGAGAACGGCTGAGTATATCGACACCATCATGTCGAGGATCACACTGCCCGGCTCTATCTTCCTGGCTTTAGTTGCTATATTGCCTGCTTTTGCGGGATTGATGGGAGTCAACTCCCAGTTTGCCCAGTTTTTTGGAGGTACATCGCTGTTGATTCTTGTTGGTGTGGTGCTCGATACACTGCAACAGATAGAGAGTCACCTGTTAATGCGTCATTATGACGGTTTCCTCAAGTCGGGAGCCAAGATTAAGGGCAGGACAGGGTCAGTTGCTGCTTATTAATGTTTTTGGAGAATAGATGAATAGTAACAGGATCATACTGAAAAACGACGAAGAAATCGAATTCATGCGTGGTGCGAACCGTTTGGTAGGGATGACGCTCGGAGAGCTCTCTCATCATATCAAACCGGGCATCACCACGCTGGAGCTCGACAGGATCGCGGAGCAGTTTATCAGAGATCACGGTGCTATTCCCACCTTTTTAGGATATGGTGGTTTCCCGAATTCTATCTGTACTTCCGTCAATGAAAATGTGGTACACGGCATTCCCAACAACAAACCTCTTGAAGAGGGCGATGTTGTATCGATCGATTGCGGTACCAACCTGAACGGCTTTTGTGGTGACTCGGCCTACACTTTTTGTGTGGGTGAGGTGAAGGAGGAGGTGAAAGATCTTCTCCGTGTGACCCGGGAGTCACTCTACAAGGGTATAGGGCAGGCTATGGAAGACAACAGGATAGGAGATATAGGATCAACGATACAGTCCTATTGCGAAACGAACGGATACTCCGTGGTGCGCGAACTGGTTGGACACGGCATTGGCCGGCAGATGCATGAAGCACCTGAGGTCCCCAACTACGGACGACGCGGTACAGGCACGTTGATCAAGAACGGGATGTGCATCGCGATAGAACCGATGATCAACATGGGTGGCAGGAAGGTGATCTTCGAAAATGACGGATGGACCGTGCGGACCAAAGACCGCAAGCCCTCGGCACATTTTGAACACACCATCGCTATCCGTAACGGAAAGGCCGATATCTTATCAACATTTGAGTTTATTCAGGAAACAGTCTAGTTTCATTTGAACCTAACAACAAAAACGAAGCATTAATTGAATGGCTAAACAAGCAGCAATAGAACAGGACGGGACCATTATTGAAGCATTATCGAATGCGATGTTCCGTGTAGAACTGGAAAACGGACATGAAATAACCGCTCATATCTCGGGCAAGATGCGCATGCACTATATACGCATACTCCCGGGTGACAGGGTGAGAGTGGAAATGTCGCCTTACGACCTTTCCAAAGGGAGGATTTCGTTCAGGTATAAATAAGCTATAAGCTATAAGCAGTAAGCTGTAAGCTGTAAGCGATAAGTAACAAGCAATAACGAGCAAAGAAAAAAAATAAAAGATATGAAAGTAAGAGCATCACTCAAGAAACGTACGGCCGATTGCAAGATAGTTAGAAGGAAAGGTCGTTTATACATTATTAATAAGAAGAACCCTAAGTTTAAACAACGTCAGGGATAATAGTTGTATTCATTGTAATCAAATAATAAAAAACATATATGGCTATAAGAATTGTAGGTGTCGATCTACCACAGAACAAGAGAGGCGAAATAGCCCTCACATATATTTACGGTATCGGTCGCAGTGCAGCTAAATCAGTTTTAGCAAAGGCAGAAGTTGATAGAGATATCAAAGTGAAAGACTGGACTGACGAACAGGCAGCCCGTATTCGTGAGATCATCACCGACGAATTCAAAGTGGAGGGTGATCTGCGTTCAGAAGTACAGCTGAATATAAAGCGATTGATGGATATCGGTTGCTATCGTGGCATACGTCACCGTATTGGTTTACCTACACGCGGACAAAGTACGAAGAACAATGCCCGCACACGTAAGGGAAGAAAGAAAACCGTTGCTAACAAGAAAAAAGCTACTAAATAACAGAAGGTAACATGGCAAAAAAGACAGTTGCAGCTAAAAAGAGAAACGTAAAAGTGAATGCGCAGGGACAGGCGCACATCTCCTCATCATTCAACAATATCATTGTCTCGTTAACCAACGAAAATGGTGAAGTGATCAGCTGGTCATCAGCCGGCAAGATGGGGTTCAGAAGTTCCAAAAAGAATACCCCCTATGCAGCGCAGATGGTTGCACAGGATTGCTCGAAAGTAGCATATGATCTGGGATTGCGTAAGGTGAAAGCCTACGTGAAAGGTCCCGGAAACGGACGTGAGTCGGCTATCAGAACCATTCACGGATCAGGTATAGAGGTGACAGAGATCGTGGATGTAACACCGCTGCCCCATAACGGATGTCGCCCACCGAAAGTGAGAAAAGTTTAATGTGAATCAATTAATTAATTAAGTTTCATTTATCTTGAAACTTGAGCTGTGAATTGATTACAACACAACTTCTCTGTAATCGCGGCTGCACAGTTTAGGCTTCAGTAATTGTTTAAAATTGTAACAATGGCAAGATATACTGGTCCAAAATCAAGAATCGCCCGCAAATTTGGCGAGCCCATTTTCGGTCCCGACAAGGTTCTCTCCAAAAAGAACTACCCCCCGGGACAACACGGTAATTCACGCAGAAGAAAAACATCTGAGTATGGTATTCAGTTGCGTGAAAAGCAACGTGCAAAATATACCTACGGATTGCTTGAAAAACAATTCCGTCTTACCTTCGATAAAGCAGCCCGCAGCCGCGGTATCACCGGTGAGGTGTTACTGCAATTGCTCGAATCACGTCTGGACAATGTGGTATTCCGCATGGGTATCGCCCCAACCAGAGCGGCAGCACGTCAGCTGGTATCGCACCGTCATATTACTGTGAACGGTAAAGTACTCAACATCGCTTCCTACACGGTGAAACCGGGTGAAGTGGTGGGTGTGAGAGAAAAATCAAAATCTATGGAAGTGGTTGCAAATGCACTCTCCGGATTCAATCACAGCAAGTACCCCTGGCTCGAATGGGATAAAACAACCCTGAGCGGTAAGCTGTTGCATATACCCGAGAGAAGTGACATCCCTGAAAGCATCAAAGAACAACTTATCGTAGAATTATATTCTAAACAATAATTTCATGGCAATATTAGCATTCCAAAAACCCGATAAAGTAATCATGTTGCAGGAGGACGCATTCTCCGGCAAATTTGAGTTCCGCCCCCTGGAACCCGGATATGGTATTACCATTGGTAACGCCCTGCGCCGTATTTTGCTGTCGTCACTGGAAGGATTCGCTATTACATCGGTGAAGATAGAAGGTGTGGAGCATGAATTTGCTTCCATCCCGGGTATTATAGAAGATGTAACAGGTATTATTCTGAATCTGAAGAAAGTACGATTCAAAAGGATTGTAGAAGAGTTTGATGCAGAAAAGGTGAGCATCTCTATTTCGGGAACGGAAGTGTTTAAAGCCGGAGATATTGGTAAATTGATGACCGGTTTCGAAGTACTGAACCCCGAGCTGGAGATTTGTCGCATGAACAAAAAGGCTGATCTGCGTATGGAGCTTACTGTGAACAAAGGACGCGGTTATGTGCCGGCCGATGAGAACAGAGAGATGCTCGCATCCGACGATGTGCAATTGATCGCTATTGACTCCATCTTCACTCCGATCAGAAACGTTAAGTTCGAGATTGAGGATTACCGTATTGAACAGAAGACCGACTACGAGAAACTGATTATTGAAATAATCACCGATGGATCCATTCAGCCCAAGGAAGCATTGAAGGAAGCGGCGAAGATACTGATACAACATTTCATCCTGTTTTCTGATGATAACAAGATCATGCTTGAGTCAAATGATTCCGAAAGCATTGAGGAGTTCGATGAAGAGGTACTGCATATGCGCCAGCTTCTGAAACGTAAATTGTCTGATCTCAACCTCTCCGTGAGGGCACTCAACTGTCTCAAGGCAGCCGACGTGGAGACGCTGGGACAATTGGTTTCACACAACAAGAACGATCTGCTCAAGTTCCGCAACTTCGGGAAGAAATCTCTCACCGAGCTGGAGGAGCTACTCGACGGACTGAAGCTGTCGTTCGGCATGGACACATCGAAATACAAATTAGATAAAGACTAACAACTGCAATGAGACATAATAAGAAATTTAATCATTTAGGGCGTAAAAAAGCGCATCGTGGAGCGATGTTATCCAACATGGCTACTTCGCTCATCATGCACAAACGCATCTTTACCACTGTTCCCAAGGCCAAGGAATTGAGAAAATACGTTGAGCCGCTTATCACCAGAAGCAAGGAAGATACTACCAACTCGAGAAGAGAGGTATTCAGCCTGCTGCAGAACAAGGTTGCCGTGACCGAGCTGTTTCAGACAGTCTCGCAGAAGGTGGCCGATCGTCCGGGAGGATACACCCGTATCATCAAAACCGGTTTTCGTCTGGGTGACAATGCTTCGATGTGTTTTATAGAGCTGGTTGACTTCAACGATAACATGTTAAGTGATGGCGGTGCCAAAAAACCGAAGACACGTCGTTCGAGAAGAAAAGCTACCGGTGATGATGCTGTAGCTGCAGCACCCAAGGCCAAAGGAGCAAAGAAAGAGGAGGCCTCGTCCGTGAAGGAGGCTGAAAAGGCTGAGAAAGCACCTGTGAAGGAGGCTGAGAAAGCTGCAGAGGCTCCCGTGAAGGAGACTCCCAAGGCTGAAGAAGCACCCTCGACAGAAGCTGCAGAGCCGGAAGTGAAAGAGATCAAGGAGGATACCGCATCCACAGAGGCGGAAGCAAAAGCTTAATATCTTCTTACGTAAACGCTGTGGGTACATCATCACCATGATGGAGTTCTAACACCTCTGTCGATGATGTGGTTTACAGCGAAGCTGTGATTTTTAAAATGTTAAACATTAAAGGAAGCGTTGCGAGTGATTCGTAGCGCTTTTCTTTGTAATTTTGTCCCGTAAACTGTAACTGAAATAGCTTCTCTGGTGTCTTATCCGTAATAATCTGACCGGACATGAAGTTTCTTTTCATTTTTTTATCTCTTCTGATACCTGCCCTGGCGTTATGTCAGACAAAGAGTTATACTGCCCGGCGTGTCGGGACAGCACCCCGTATTGACGGGCAGCTGGCCGACGACTGCTGGCAGGAAGCTACCTGGACAGACGGTTTTGTACAGTTCGAGCCCGTCCCCGACGCTGCCCCCTCGCAGCAGACGCAGTATGCTATCCTGTATGACGACAACAACCTTTATGTGGCCATCAAAGCACTGGACAGCGAGGCAGGCAAGATAGTGCGGCGTATATCGCGTCGTGACGATGTCGATGGCGACTGGGTGGGAGTGTTGATAGACAGTTACGAGGATAAAATGACCTCGTTCGAGTTTACCGTGTCTGCCTCGGGCAGTAAAGGTGATCTACGCCGTTCGGAGAGCAGTGGTGAGGACGACACATGGGATCCTATCTGGGAGACGAAGACATCCCTGCAGTCGGATGGTTGGTACGCCGAGATACGCATCCCTTTTTCACAGCTCCGTTTCGGGAGGAAAACCGCCTATCACTGGGGGCTGCAGGTGGCACGACAAATCTACCGCCGGCAGGAGCACTCTTTCTGGCAGCCTGTCGATAAGGGCTCCTCGCAGTTCGTGGCTCATTTCGGGACATTGCTGGGCATCCATGATATCTCGCCGGCCAAAGAGGCAGAGGTTGTCCCCTTCATGCTGTCACAGCTTACCTTATCGAAGCGGGAAGCCGGCAACCCGTTTGCCACGGGACGAAGTACCACGGCATCGGTGGGCGTTGACGGCAAGGTGGGGCTGACGAACGACCTCACGCTGAATTTCACCATCAACCCCGATTTCGGTCAGGTGGAGGCCGACCCGTCGAATGTGAACCTGACCAATTTCGAGACTTACTATGATGAAAAGAGGCCTTTCTTCGTGGAGGGAAGCAACATCTACCATTATCCCTACGATATCACCAACAATGAACGCAACAAGCTCTTCTACTCGCGCAGGCTGGGACGAGAGCCGCAATTCTCCTACGACCGGCAGGAGGGTGAATATGTAAAAGCACCGGGACGGACCAACATCCTGGGGGCGGTGAAGATCTCCGGAAAAACGCGCAAGGGCACCTCCCTGGGTATATTGAGTGGTGTCACGCAGAAGATGTACAGCGAGATTGACCGCGACGGCGAACGTTCGGATTATGCTGTGGAGCCGCTCTCCGGTTATTTCACCGGCAGGGTGGAGCAGGACCTCGACAGCGCCAACCTGATTGTCGGAGGCATGGTGACGGCTGTCAACCGTAAGATCGACGAGGAGCAGTTCAGTGAGATATCCCGGTCGGCCTATACAGGCGGTCTCAATGTGACCCGTTACTGGCGGAAGAAATCATACTATCTCACCGCACGCGCTTTCTTCAGTCATCTGCAGGGAGCGCCGCAGGCGATGACCCGGCTGCAGCGATCCTCGGCGCGCTATTACCAGCGTCCCGACGCCGGCCATCTGCAGCTCGATTCGACCCGCACCACCCTCAGCGGCCTGGGTGGTTCCCTCAACGGGGGGAAGATATCGGGCCATTTCAATTTTCTGGGATTCTCCAGCTGGAGCTCCCCCGGTCTTGAGTTGAACGACATCGGTTTCAAGCCCAATGCCGACCAGATCATGAACGGTGTATGGGCAGGATACACGGAGTGGCGTCCCAAAGGGGTTGTGAACCAGTACGAATTCAACGGATCAACCTATCATATCTCTGATTTCTCCGGTACATCGAAGGGGTGGGGCACAGAGTCGTTCGCCTACATCCAGTTCACCAACTACTACGATATAGCGGGCGGGCTGAACATCAATTACAACGGCACCTCTACCACCCTATTGCGCGGCGGCCCTTCCATCTGTACCCCGGGGATGATGAACGGCTGGTTCTCTATTGAGTCGGACAGCCGGAAGAAGTTTAAGGTTGAATATGAAATGAACTTCAGTCGGGGGTTCGAAAACTCGGCCTCTTCTGTCTCGTACGGGCTGGACCTCTCCTACAAGCCGAGCAACCGGCTCATGCTGTCGCTCTACCCGCAGTACGTGCGATCGACAGATCATCAGCAGTATGTACGTACCGTGGAGGGTGATCATCCCACCTATATCCTCTCCTCCATCCGGCAGCATATCGCCTCCATGTCGGTACGCATCAATTACGGCATCACGCCCGATATGTCGCTGCAGTGGTACGCGCTGCCCTATCTCTTCTCGGGCGATTATTACGATTTCAAGACGGTGGCCAACCCGCAGGCCGGCACGTTTGCGGAGAGATACAGCCCGATGGCTGACTATCCCTACGACAATCCCGATTTTCATTTCCTGCAGCTGCGTTCCAACCTGGTCTACCGGTGGGAGTACAAGCCCGGCTCGGTGCTCTATCTGGTATGGTCGCAGGGCAGAACCCTCCGGGAAGAGGATGGTACCTTCCGTTTTGGTGATTACCTGCGTGAGCTGGCCCACGCAGCGCCACAGAACGATTTCCTCTTCAAGGTCTCCTATGCTTTTATTTTCTGAGCTACCTCCTTTCTCGCAACTTTTTCTCTAAGTGAAGTGTTGTATCTTTTCAGAGAAGGTTGTCAGGGTATGTGATAAGTATAGAGCAAAGTGTGCATGTTATTTGATACGATGGATGAGGGTGATTAGAGGAAAGATATACCGCATCTGCCTGTTTCGGGGTATATAGCATGAATAAGATTGCATATCCGCTGTTCGTTCATCATAGCTTAAGTACAGGATGAAAAAGAAGATTGTTGTGGTTGGTTGTGGTTTTGGTGGTTTGCAATTCGTGAATCACCTCCCCAAAGGAATGTTTGATATCATGGTGATTGATAAGATCAACCACCATCAGTTTCCCCCGCTCTTTTATCAGGTGGCAGCCTCCCAGATTGAGCCGGCCACCATCTCGTTTCCCATCAGGAAGCTATTCCAGAAGCGGAGGGATGTGCGCATCCGGCTGGCGCAGGTGCTGGCGGTAAACGCCGCGGAGAAGGTGGTGGAGACCAGCATCGGCCCGTTTGCCTACGATTACCTGGTGATCGCCACCGGCACCCGCACCAATTTCTACGGTAATGCCGAGACGGAGAGGAATGCCCTGGGGCTGAAATCGACCTATCAGTCGATCAACGTGCGCAATTTCATCCTCAACAATTTTGAGAAGCTGCTCTATACAACTGAGAAGGAGCCTCTCTACAATATCGTGATCGTGGGCGGTGGTGCCACCGGCGTGGAGCTGGCCGGTGCCTTTGCCGAGATGACCCGTGAGGTGCTGCCGAAAGATTATCCCAACATCGACTCGTCACGGGTGCATGTCTATCTGCTGGAGGGGAGTGAGCATACCCTCTCAGCCATGAGCCGCTTTGCACAGG
>JADMKJ010000050.1 GCA_015478855.1 Proteiniphilum sp. | reverse complement strand
ACCCTACCACCACCAGTTCTTCCAGACTCTCAGAATCTTCTACCATCACAAGGTTAATCCGGCGATTGTTCCCAACTGTGATCTCTTCAGGCATATAACCTACATATGAGAACTGCAGCACAGATTCAGTACCGTCAACACTTAGTGTGAAGTTACCATCCATATCGGTGACAGTGCCATTCATCGTTCCTCTTTCAATCACGTTCACCCCGATCATGGGAGTGCCTCCCTGTTCGGTTACCGTACCCTGCACGCGTATCTGCGCGAACAACCCTACGGAAATCATCCACAGACACGTTAATAGTAATCCGCTTCTGATGCTTACATTTTTTCTTTGCATACCTTCATGTTTGTTTAGATTAATATTTAAGTTAATTAATATGTAGAAGGGACTAGTTTATATCGCCCTACTCTCTGCTATAAGACCTGTTGGATAATATTGATCCTAAAAGTTATAAACGCTGATTTTAAGTTAGTTAATACTATTAAATGTGTTGATATGAATGGGTTGTTCCAGATTATCCATTCATTTGTGGTTCTAACATTAAGGTTATGTAATGTCGTTTCATCATAAAGAATACAGTTACGTTATTGCAAATTTAAATTAATTTTTCAATTATACCAAAAAATTAAATTAATTTTTTAAAATATATTACATCATGCAACAACACAATATTTTTCCGGATATTTCAAGATTGTACAATAAGATATGATCTTCACTGCAGGTCATAAAAAAAACCTCGTCCCCGGGGGCGAAGCTTTATCAATATCTTTTGAGCAACGATGGTGGCAAAACCTGCATTAAGCTCACGCTCTATTCAGCATCCTTCAGCTTATTCCTGAACCGATGTGCCATCAGCACAGTATTCTTCAGGTACTCAAACTCCAGCTCGAAGCACTCAGAGAAGAGATTACCGCCCATGTTGTCTTCAATCTGCGACTCAGTCCATAGCTTACCCCCTCTGAGTGGAAGACTGTTGAAGAGTTCCTCATCATCGATATCCGACACATAAAGGAAAATAAGCCGCTTGGTGGTCTCATTCTCGAAAGTATATTTCAACAGGAAACGAAGAGGTAAATGCCTGTTGCCGCACTCCCGCACGATGCTGTTGTGCACACTCACATCAATCTCATGATTGTACTGCATGTACTTCTCAAACGGATAATCGAGCATTCCGGGGTTCATCAGGCGCGACTGATCACGCTCCTTCAGGTAGATCTTGCCTTTGTATATCAGCGCTACACGTACCACGGGATGCATGTACTTATTCTTCATATCTTTTGTGAACGATTTGGCTACCCTGCCCGTCACATCACCACTCTCCGTGACCACAGGCAGCCACTCTTCCTTGTGCAGCTTCTTATCCAGGATATAGAGCCTGCCACTCTCCAGGAGCATGATCACCGCCAGCAAACCCTGAAAAACAAGCATCATCCATATACTGTTTACTGAAAGCGTCCTGCTGCCGGCAATAAGGAAGACGGCCAGCACCAGCAGCAGATGTATGAAAAGTGCATATTGCGTTTGAAAGGCTACCCGGAACGACTCCTTCATAAAGTTTCTCATCAGCACGTTCTTCTTTTTCGCCATATGCATAACCATCCTGTTTCTCGTAAGGCGTGCGATGATAAGCGTCAGCACGAAGATGATCTCCACAACCACGAACCGGTTGATCACTGGGAGTGAGGAGAAAAGTAATAATGACAATGGAAGAGCTATGGCAAAGGTGATCAGTGAGAGTTGATAGATAAGCTTGCTCTGTCTCACCACAATGGAGTATCCCACCATTGACAGGAGCAGACCTGCCCCTGCAGCCACACCTGCATCGGTATAGCTGACAACTATTGAAAAAACAAGCATCGGTATAAGACCGAATGCCGGATTTTTAATTATTCGCTGTAAAAAGGAAGATTCTCCCATAATGTTCCCTCTCTGCAAAGCAGCAGAGATCCCTTGGTTAGTAAAATAAACGTTGCTTAGAGTCACTATTGTGACAAATAATTGTCCGCTTTTATATGGTTCCTTATAATAACAACCATATGAAGATTTTGTTTAGGGTAAAAACAACTGTTGCCGACCGGAAAGATTCCAATCGGCAACTGTATAAAGGAGACAAAGGCACACAGTTATAAATTTTCCTTGAAGAACCGGATCACCTTTTCGTTCAGATAGGTGCGGGCATTACCTCTGGCGATGGAGTGATCACTGTCGGGGAAGAAGAACATTTCGAAATGTTTGTTCGCCTCAATCAGTGCACGGGTATACTCGATCGAGTTCTGAAGATGCACATTATCGTCCGATGTACCGTGCATCAGCAGCAGCTTCCCCTCGAGCTGTGAGGCCAGGGCAACGGGTGATCCGTTCACATAGCCTGTATTATTCTGCTGTGGTGTACGCATAAAACGCTCGGTGTAGACAGTATCATAAAAACGCCAGTCCGTCACCGGCGCAATGGCTACACCTGCCCTGAAGATGCCGTTGCCACGGCTCATGCTCATCAGCACGTTATAACCACCATAGCTCCAGCCCCAGATGCCGACACGTGCACCATCGATAAAAGGTAGCGATCCCAGGTACCGTGCTGCAGCGACCTGATCGTCCGACTCTTTGATACCCAGCTGCATGTAGGTACTCTTACGGAACTCTTCACCCCGCGCAGCAGTACCACGTCCATCCACCGAAGCCACCACGATATTCTCGTTCAGCAGTGCATGGTACCAGGAGATGTTGAAACGGTCCTGCACCTGTTGTGAGTCGGGACCGCTGTACTGCACCATCACCACAGGGTATTTTTTTTGGGGATTGAAGTTGGCGGGTTTCAGTATCCAGCCATTCAGTTGTGTGATCCCATCTGCTGCCGGCAGGGTGATAAACTCCCTTTGCGGCAGTTGTGCTGTCGCGAGGGTAGCACGCAGTTGAGCGTTATCCTCCAGCATCCGCAGTTCTTTGCCGTTCGCATCATGCAGGGTAGTCACCGTGGGCGTGACGACATTGGTATGGCGATGAACAAAATATTTGCCATTCTCACTGAAGGTAGCACTGTTGAACCCCGGCAGTGGTGATAGCTTCTGCGGCACTCCCTTGCCGATATTGATCCTGTAGATATTGCGTCGCAGGGGCGACTCATCAGCAGCCTCATAAAAAACGGTCAGCGTCTGCGGGTCCACCGCCAGCAGGGAGGTCACATCAAAGTTGCCGGAGGTGAGCTGCTGCTGCAGCGTGCCCGACAATCCATATATATATATATGACTGTAACCATCCCGCTCCGACACCCAGGTGAACTTATCATTCAGGAAGTGAATCGATGAGAGCCACTCCGGGTTCACATAGTACTTGCTCTCCTCGCGGAGTATCAGCCTGGCGACCGTAGAGCGTGGGTTCACGAAGTAAAGATCGAACAGGTTCTGATCCCTGTTGAGCGTCATCACCGCCAGCTGTTCCGGAGCACCGGTGAAGGTGATGCGGGGGATGTAGCCATCCGCGTCGAGCGGCACTTCCATGGTGCGGATAGTGCGGGCGGCGATATCGAAGATACGGCACTCCACCGTAGAGTTCATCTCTCCCGGCTTAGGGTATTTGTACCTATGGAAATCGGGATAAAGCTGTTGGTTGTAGGTCTGAAACGAAAACTCTTTCACTGCGGACTCATCCGTACGCACGAAAGCAAGCAACTTACTGTCGGGTGAGAACTCCATCAGCCTTGTCACGGCGAACTCTTCCTCATAGACCCAGTCGGTGGCACCATTGATGATCCTGTTCATCTCACCATCGGTGGTCACCTGCGACTCGGTATCGAAATCGAACTTGGTGAGCCAGATGTTATTATCGATCACGTAAGCCACCATCTTTCCATCGGGCGAGAAGACCGGAATCATCTGCTTCGAAGGCTGCTCCGAGAGCCTGCGCACCATGTTGCGGCGCACATCGTGATAATAGTAGTCCGCACGGAATGAGTGGCGGTAAATCTGCTCCCGGTCACGGTAGAGCAGCACCCTGTTCTCATCGGGACTCACCAGGAACCCCTGAAACGTGTCGAAGGCACATTCACGAGCCGTAAGTGTGCTGAAGAGCGTGTCCACCGCCTCACCCGTAGCATAGGTGTACTTGATCACCGCTGTCCGCCCGGCATCCGCACGATAGTAATGCAGGCCGTCGTGCGACGAGATCATCGCCGGCACACCACGGGGTGTGAACTTGCCGTTCAGTATATCACTCAGGGTATAGCTCTGTGCTGCCAGCGAAAGAAAAATAAAGGCTGCCAGCGCTGTAAAAAGGATTCTTCTCATCTCACTTAAATTATTGTTTGGAACTGCAAATATAACTTCAACTAAATGATTTTACCCAATCCATGTTGAAGAAATTTATTTTTTTGTTCATTAGAAACGATTTATCATTCTCTCCATGTTCGGAAGGAATCTCATAAAGATCGGAAAAGTTCGCACAAAGTTCTGAAAAGAGGACCTCCCTTTACCTTTTTTTTTGTATTTTCGGCAAAATTTAAAATGTCAGCACGTTGAGATGTTTATAGGTAAGTACGTTGGTACGTTATTATGTTAATACGTTCCAGACTTACCACAGACCACTGTCAACTGACAACTGATAACTGATAACTGACAACTAAAACAATGGAACTGAACGAAGAAAAGAAAGCAATGGAACTGCCCGAGAACGCTTACCGTGAGCTGGAGCCGGGTGAGGAGTACAAGCCGGTGATGCCCGAAGACAAACCGGTAAGGGAGGTCACCTCCTGGTCCGTGGGCATGGGACTGATCATGGCCGTAGTATTCTCGGCAGCAGCCGCCTACTCGGGATTGAAGATCGGGCAGGTGTTCGAAGCCGCCATCCCCATCTCCATCATCGCCGTGGGTGCCTCTGCCGCCTTCCGC
>JADMKJ010000049.1 GCA_015478855.1 Proteiniphilum sp. | reverse complement strand
AATAATGAGATCCGGATCCATCAAACAGAAAAAAATATGAGAAAAATAATCCTGTTATTCACTCTTGCCCTTGTAACACAGATATCAACGGCCCAAAGAACGGCTTATCACACGCAGCCGGAAAAACTGTTCAACCAGGGAAAAGAGATGTTCCTCGAAGGGAACTATGTGGGTGCTAAGGATATGCTATCGCGCTACACCATGGTAAGCGATGATGCTTATCTGAAGGAAGAAGCCGCATATATGACTGCTGTATCCTCGTTCAGGAGCGGCAGCGAAAACGGCGGTGAGATACTTAAAGCGTTTCTCGAACGCTATCCTGAGACCGTCCACCGTCACCTTGTGAGTTTTCTTATCGGTTCCTCTCACTACGACAAAAAAGAGTGGGAAGCAGCAAGGATATGGTTCAATCAGGCTGACCTGGATTACCTCACGATGAAGGAGCAGGAGGATTACAGCTTCCGTACAGGCTACACCCATCTGCAACTGGGGAATAAAGAGGAGGCCACCCGTTTTTTCGGACTGCTCTCACAAAACAGCACGAAATACAGGGATGCAGCCGATTTCTACCTGGGTTACATCGACTATTCAAACAGTGATTACGCCGGGGCACTGCAACGTTTCCAAAGGCTGAAAGATCATCCCGAGTACAGTGAAGAGGTGGCATTCTACACGGCACAGGCAGCCTTCTTTGATGGCAGGCTCGAGGAAGCCGTCCGCCTGTCTGAAACGTTCGTCAACAGATACCCTCAAAGCGAACACCGCACAGAATTATACCGGGTACTGGGGAACAGTCATTACCGCCTTGGACAGGCATCCAGGGCTATACCCTATTATGAGCATTATATCAGCAACATTGGCAGGCCGTTGCGTGGCGATGCCTATTTCCTCGGGCTCTCCTATTTCGAGACAGGGAAATTTAACGAAGCAGTGACCCTCTTCCAGCAAGCCGTGGGTGAGACCGATGCACTATCACAAAACGCGCAACTGCAGCTGGGCCAGACCTATCTGAGGCTGAATCAGAAACAACAGGCACAGATGGCTTTTGAAGCTGCCACACGCGATAATTTTGATCCACAGGTACGGGAGACTGCGATGTTCAACTACGCATTACTGGCACATGATACCAACTTCTCCGTCTTCAGTGAGTCCATCACCCTGTTTGAGAACTTCCTACGCGAGTATCCCCGATCACAATACAGCGACCAGGTGAATGATATTCTGGCCGAGACCTTCCTGACAACCAAAGATTATGATGCTGCCCTGAGTGCCATCAACCGTATCAACAACCCGGGACGACGCATCCTTGAAGCGAAACAGATGGTGCTCTTCCAGCTGGGGGCACAGGAGTTCATCAACGGGAACATGAATCAGGCTGTACAACATTTCAACAACAGCATAGGTACAGGCAACTATAATGTGAAAGCACGGAACAATGCCTACTACTGGAGAGGTGAATCTTATTACCGGATGGGCAACTACATGAACGCGACAAGCGATTTCCGGCAGTTCACCCAGAGCGCATCCCCTGCAGATGAGAATTACACCCTTGGCTGGTATAACCTCGGCTATTCCCTTTTTAAACAGCAGCAATATGGTCAGGCCGTGACTGCTTTTGAGCGGTTTGTAACGACCGAGACTAACCGCAACAAGACGGAATATGGCGATGCACTGAATCGTATTGGGGACAGTTATTACTTCAACCGTAATTTCAGTGATGCCGAACGCTATTATGCCCGTGCGGCAGATGTCAACCCGGCAGCGGCAGATTATGCCGCCTACCAGCGCGCCTTCGTGATGGGATTGCAACGCAACTATCAGGGTAAGATTACTGCCCTTGACAACCTGATGCGTCAATATCCCAACTCTCAGTACTTCGATGACGCACTGTATGAAAAGAGCAGGGCCCTCACCATGCTCAACCGCGAGGGTGAAGCCATCGCCGTGTTACAACGACTGGTGACCGACTTCCCCGCGAGCCCGCTCGCCGGCCAGGGAGGTGTGCAGCTGGGACAGTTGTATTACAACACCGGTAATTATCAGCAGAGCATCACCGCCTACAAGAAGGTGATCAGCGACTTCCCGGGATCAGACGATGCCCGAAATGCATTGGTTTCGATGGAGACAGTCTATCGCGACATGAACGACATCCAGTCTTACGTAGATTACGCCAACGCGCTCCCCGGCGGGATGCGTATCACTCCATCGCGACAGGATTCACTCACCTACCTCGCCGCCGAGAGTGTCTATATGCGGGGTAACCGTACCGACGCAGAATCATCCATGATCAGGTACCTGCAATCATTCCCCAACGGAGCATACAACAGTGATGCCCACTATTATCTGGGTGTGATCGCCGACGAGAAAGGGGATAAGCAACAGGCCCTCACCCGTTTCCGCAGGGTGATTGATGCAAGCAACATGAAATTCCTGGACAACGCACTGATATATACCTCACAGGCAGAATTCGCCAACGGTAATTACCAGCAGGCGCTGGCTGACTACACCCGCCTTGCAAACGCAGCCAGGAACGCGACTAACAAGCAGCTGGGACAGCTGGGAGTGGTGCGTACACAATCGCAGCTGGGCAGCTATCACGAGGCAGCACGTGCAGCGACGGAGCTCCTCACCAACAGCGGCCTCTCACCGGAGACGGTTGTTGAAGCACGATACCTGAGGGGTAAAGCATACCAACAGGTGAATGAAACCGAGAATGCGATGGCCGACTTCCAGTTTGTGGCTAACGACACCCGCAGCAATTATGGTGCTGAAGCGCAGTTCATCCTTGCCGACACTTATTTTCGCTGGAAATCATATGACCGTGCCGAGGCGCAGGTGAAAGAGTTTATGAAGAAAGGTACACCGCATCAATACTGGATGGCACGGGCACTCATCGTACTGTCGGACACCTATCATGCCAATGGCGATACGTTTCAGGCACAGCAGTATCTGGAAAGTCTGAGATCCAATTATAAAGGTGATGAGGCCGATATTCAGCAGATGATCAACGAACGGCTCAACAGATAAGTGAGAAATTATAAGTGAAGAATTAAAAATTATCTCAATCAATTACAATGAGAAAAATATATTTAACTTTCGCCATATTGGCATTTACAGCCGCTGTATTCGCACAGCAACCGGATTCATTACTGAGAAGGCAGCTGGAGCTGGAACGCGATTTCAACCCCACCCTGCTCGATGCCGACAAGATCAACTCACTGCCTGCATTGCGTGAACCGACAGTACAAAAAGCCAACACCAACTATTCAACGTGGGCGGGACGCACCACCCCTCCCCTGGAGATTGCGCTACCCCGGCCGGGCAGTATCATGACGGAGATACCCTATCACCTGAAAAAGGGGTATCTCTCTTTCAATGCCGGCAATTATGCTAATATGGATGGGGCCTTTGGCTACCGTTTGGTGGACAATAAGAAGAACAATCTCTCTTTCAATTTCTTGCACAATTCATCCGACGGGGATATAAAGTACCTACAGGAAAGCGATCCGGCAAGCACCAACGCTTACTTCATGGATAACTACGGCGGGCTGGGGTATCAGCACCTTGCCGATGCCCACACCATTCAGCTCAATCTCTCCTATCTGCACTCCCTCTTCAACTATTACGGCAACAGGTTTGGCAATGAGTCTTACTTCAATGATGAGAAACAGCGCCTGGGTGTGTTGAACGCACGGATTGGCTTGGAATCGAAGGAGTCAGACTTACTGAATTACAGGGGATTCATCGATTTCAAAAATTTCTCCACAAAGTATGATCACGCGTATAGTAGTGAGCCAATAAAAGGGAATGCGTTGAATCTGATGGCCGGTTTTGACAAACCATTCCGTAATCCCAACACGAAAGCAGGTATCGACGGGAACCTGTTCACCACCATTTACAATGGTGATCGCGATAATTATTTCCTGGTGAATGCGGCACCCTATCTACGGTTCGGTGGTCTGAATAGCAATGCCCGCCTGGGTGTGGATGTCCTGTTTCAGACCGGCGACAAGACAAGGGTACGTGTAGTCCCCAATGTGGCGCTGCAACTGGGTCTTACTGAGCACTCCTCTCTTTATGCCAACATCCACGGTGGTTTCGATCACAACACCCTCCTCGACATGATGAACGAATCGCGTTATATCCTCCCCATGGCCGATGTCAGACCCTCCTTCACCATCCTGGATATTGACGCCGGGGTGAAGATCGGTGAAGTGAGCGGTTTCCGGTTCGATCTCTTCGGCGGTTTTAAAAAAACAGATGATGCCCATTTCCTGGTGCATAACGGGCAGGATGTGATTGGAGGTGATGTAGCCGGATACTTTAAAGAGGCATTGAAGCCTGTCTACGGCAGCCTTTCTCACACCCATATCGGAGGGATGATCCAAACCACTATCTGGGCTCCGCTCGATCTGTCACTGCGCCTGAAAAAGAACTTCTATGATGTGAGCGAGATGACGATCCATGAAGTGCAGGTGAGTGATGCCAGGGCCTATAACAACCCCGGCCTTGAAGTGGATCTGCGAGGTACCTTCGATGTGATGAGCAACCTGAAATTCACACTCAACTACTACTTCGCAGGTGATAGATGGACCTATTTCAACGGTCAAAACCTGGAGATGGAGAGTGTCAACGATCTGAACCTTGGTGCAGCATATCAGATCAACGATGCTTTTTCGCTTAATCTGAGGGCCAACAACCTGATGATGCAGAAGTATGATCTCTGGTATGGTCATCCTGCGCAGGGGTTCAACGCCTCCGGGGGATTTACCTTTCAATTTTGATGAGCCTTCTTTACAGCCAATGTAGTAAAACGCCACGCAAAACTATTTTTAATACTTCGTTCTTCTTGTTTACGATGCTTTTATGTACTTTTGCTGCAAACTATCGAG
>JADMKJ010000048.1 GCA_015478855.1 Proteiniphilum sp. | reverse complement strand
ATCCCAACTCTCACATCGGCAAATCAATTAAGGTGTAAAAGTAGCAATTTATACAATATTTCCTTTCGGAAACAGTGATATATTCTGAAAACCAACGAAACGGTATCATAAAAATAGCAAACATATCATTTATTTAAGGGTGTTAATTTCAAAAAATCGTTATCTTTGTGGCTATTCAGCACTAAAAGTGTGATTGAAACTGAGAATCAAATCAGAACATAATAACACTCATATTACCTTTATTTTATGAACGATATTACATTAATGAACAAAGCAGCCGATAACATTCGTATTCTGTCGGCGTCGATGGTAGAACAGGCTAAATCGGGTCATCCGGGTGGAGCTATGGGAGGAGCAGATTATATCAATGTCCTCTTCTCTGAATTTTTAGTGTATGATCCGGAAGACCCCACATGGGAGTCAAGAGACAGGTTTTTCCTCGATCCCGGTCATATGTCGCCGATGTTGTACTCTGTCCTTTGTTTAAGTGGTAAATTTTCATTGGATGAATTAAAGGGTTTCCGTCAGTGGGGCAGCCCTACGCCGGGGCATCCCGAAATTGATCTGCAAAGGGGTATAGAGAACACTTCCGGTCCCCTGGGACAAGGACATGCATACGCTGCCGGCGCAGCTGTTGCGGCTCGATTCCTTCAGGCCCGGCTGGGAGATGTGATGGATCATACCATCTACAGCTACATCTCCGACGGCGGTATTCAGGAAGAGATCTCACAGGGAGTAGGCCGCATTGCAGGGCATCTGGGCCTGAGCAATCTGATCATGTTCTACGATTCCAACTCCATTCAGCTCTCCACCACTACTGATGTTGTGACAAGTGAGGACGTAGCAAAAAAATATGAGGCATGGAACTGGAGGGTGATCAAAATCGACGGCAACAACGTGGAGGAGATCCGCAAGGCGTTGACCGAGGCAAAAGCTGAAAATGAGAAACCCACCATCATCATTGGGAATACCATTATGGGTTGGGGTGCACTGGCAGCCGACTGCACTTCATTTGAGTGTCAGGTATCCACGCACGGACAGCCATTGAGTGCTGCCGGAGCCGATTTCAATCAAACGATAATAAATCTGAAGGGTGATCCTGAGAATCCATTCACCATCTTCCCCGAGGCAAAAGCACTCTATGAAAAACGGAGGGAGGAACTGAAAAAGATCGTCGCAGCAAAAAAAGCCAAACAGGAGGAGTGGACAAAAGCCAACCCTGAGCTGGCGGTTAAGAAAAACAGATGGTTCGCCCGCGAACTGCCACAGATAGACTGGAGCGCCATCCAGCAGAAACCGGGTGTAGCCACCCGCGCAGCCTCAGCAGCAGTGTTAGGCGTGCTGGCGCAACAGGTGGACAACATGATCGTTGCCTCGGCCGATCTCTCCAACTCAGATAAGACCGATGGGTTCCTGAAATATACCAAAGCGCTCTCCAGAAACGATTTCTCCGGTGCCTTCCTGCAAGCAGGTGTTTCCGAATTCACCATGTCCTGCCTCTGTATCGGCATGAGCCTGCATGGAGGTGTGATTCCTGCATGCGGCACATTCTTTGTCTTCTCGGACTATATGAAACCCTCCATACGTGTGGCAGCACTGATGCAGACACCGGTGATCTTTATCTGGACACATGATGCCTTCCGTGTGGGGGAAGATGGTCCAACACATCAGCCCGTGGAACAGGAGGCGCAGATTCGTCTGCTGGAGAAGTTACAGAATCATCACGGTCATAACTCCATACTTGTGTTGCGCCCGGCTGATGCTACCGAGACCACTGTCGCATGGAAGATGGCGATGGAAAACGCAGCCACTCCCACAGGGTTGATCCTCTCCCGTCAGAATATCAAAGATCTGCCTGCCGTGGGTGCCCGGTATGAGGAAGCACTTCAGGCTGAAAAAGGAGCTTACATTGTACAGGATGAAGCGGGATATGATGTGATCCTGCTGGCTTCAGGGTCAGAGGTATCCACACTGGTGGAAGGAGCTGAGCTGCTTCGTGCCGATGGTGTGAAAGTACGTATCGTTTCTGTACCGTCGGAAGGTTTATTCAGGGCACAATCAAGCGAATACCAGGAGTCGGTGTTGCCTAAAGGAAAGAAGAAGTTCGGCATGACCGCCGGACTGCCGGTGACACTCGAAGGACTCGTTGCCGGTGACGGTGCAGTATGGGGCATGCAATCATTCGGATTCTCCGCACCCTACGATGTGCTCGACGAAAAGCTGGGCTATACAGGAAAGAACGTATATGAACAAGTGAAAAAACTGTTGTAGTAAACGAAAAAGGATTATTATGTCACTATTCGATCATTCAGTTATGCCAATCGCTATTGGTTCCGATCACGCAGGATTTGAGTGGAAGCAATACATCATTCAGGTGCTTGAGGAGAAAGGAATTCCTTATAAGGATTTTGGCGCTTATACCTCAGAAAGCAGCGATTATGCCGACTATGCACATCCGCTGGCAGATGCAGTGGAAAAAGGGGAGTGCTACCCCGGCATCACTATTTGCGGAACCGGTAACGGCATCAGCATGACGGTGAACAAGCATCAGGGTATTCGTGCTGCTTTATGCTGGAACAAGGAGATAGCCTTCCTGGCAAGAGCGCATAATGATGCCAATATTCTCTCCCTGCCGGGTCGTTTTCTGAATCAGGAGGAGGTGTATGAGATCCTTGTTACCTTTCTCAATACACCTTTTGAGGGTGGTCGTCACGACAGGAGGATAAAAAAGATCCCCTGTGGATAGTTTGCAGACATAGATACATCCACAAGCCGGAAATCTTTTGTCGGCTTGTACCCACTATTTAATCATCAATTGATTGTGTGAGGATGAAGAAACAATATTTCTTACTTCTGCTGCCTTTTCTTCTCATGTCAGGATGTGAAGATATGAGCAGGCAAATGTCCGGTAACCCGGAAACCAATTTCGATGCCCTCTGGACGATACTGGACAGGAATTATTGTTTCTTTGGTTACAAGGAGATTGATTGGGATGCAGTATACAAGGAGTATAACAGTCGCATCACCTCAGAGATGGGCAGCGACGCACTGTTTAACCTCATGGGGGAGATGCTGGCCGAGTTGAAAGACGGACATGTGAATCTTACTGCCTCACATGATGTTACACGTTACTGGAAATGGCAGGACGATTACCCTGCCAACTTCGATCTATCCATTCAGAAGCACTATCTCGGCAAAGAAGATGAGTACAGCAGGATTTCCGGAATGTGGTATAAGATTCTTGAAGACAATGTGGGCTATATCTATTATAGCAGCTTCACAAGTGATGTGGGTGAGGGTAGTCTCGACCAGGTGCTGGACAGGCTGGCCATCTGCAAGGGGCTTATTATCGATGTGAGAAATAACGGTGGAGGCAACCTTAACAATGTTGAGAAGATCACAAGTCGTTTTTTTAATGAACGTACCCTGATTGGTTATATTTCTCATAAAGTGGGGCCGGGACATGCTGACTTCTCACCTCTCTTCCCTAAGTATGTGGAGAGCTCAGACAGGGTGCGGTATCAGAAGCCGGTGGTGGTGCTCGCAAACAGAGGATGTTACAGCGCTACCAATGAGTTCGTAAGCATCATGAAGAGTGCTCCCGGTGCCACGGTGATGGGCGATAAAACAGGGGGCGGAAGCGGATTACCCTTTTCCTCGGAACTACCTAACGGCTGGTCGGTACGTTTTTCTGCTTCTCCCATGTTCAATGCCGGTAAAGAACATATCGAATTCGGTGTGGAGCCCGATATCAAGGTCGAGATGCTACAAACGGATATTGAGAAGAATAAAGATACTATCATTGAGGCGGCACGTGAATTTGTAAAAAAACAGTAAATTCGATCCTTATTCTATCCCTCTGTTTTTTGTTTTTACTCCTCATGGAGAAAATGGTGCATACTTCACACAAAGGATAAATATGTTAAAACGATAACCTTTACAATAAATCAGGAAGATATGTTTGCAAAAGAGATCTATACCAAAAGAAGAGAGAGGTTGATGGAGAAGTTTCAGACAGGGAAGCTACTCTTTTTTGGAAATGATGAATGTGGCATCAACTATGCAGATAACACCTATTTTTATCGCCAGGACAGCACTTTCCTCTACTACTTTGGTATCAGTAAACCCAACCTGATTGCATTGATCGATATCGATGAAAACAAGGAATATATCTTCGGCGACGATCCCTCAATCGATTCAATTGTGTGGACAGGCTCGCAACCTTCTATCAGTGAGCTGGCAGATCAGGCAGGTGTGGGTGCTGTCGGCACCACCAATCAGTTCCGCACCAAAATTACCCGATTGAATCCTTCCTCGGTGAGCTATCTTCCACCCTACAGGGCTGAACATTTTCTTAAACTGAAAGCATTTCTTGGTTTTGCTGTCGATGAAGCTGCCGCACATGCCGACAAAAAAATGATTCAGGCGGTGGCAGACCAGCGTAATATCAAATCGAATGAGGAGATAGATGAAATAGAAAAGGCAGTGAGCGTGACAGCCGATATGCATCTGGCTGCCATGCATTTCGCGCGGGCGGGAATGACTGAGGCTGAAGTCACCGCAAAGGTACATGAGGTAGCCATTGCGACGGGAGGAAACCTTTCCTTTCCCATCATCGCCACCATCAACGGGCAGTTTCTTCACAATCATCATCACGGTAACAGGATCAACGATGGCGACCTGTTCCTGCTCGATGCAGGGTATGAGACCCCGCTTGGATATGCAGGCGATATGAGCAGCACTTTCCCTGTATCCGGGAAATTTACTGAAAGGCAGAAGGAGATCTACCGCATCACGCTTGAAGCACATCAGAAAGCTATCGCACTGTCCCGCCCAGCCTGAGGCTGTCCTGCTTCAGCAACCATCCGTGTTACCGGGGGTACGGCAAATTTCGAAATGAAATTGCGTGTGC
>JADMKJ010000047.1 GCA_015478855.1 Proteiniphilum sp. | reverse complement strand
AACGTATAAACGTGTTAACGTATTAACTTACCAACATACAAATGAAATAACTTCCTAACGTTCCGACGTTAAACTTTCTCTACCATACCGGGAGACATCTCCACGGTGGCGCAACCCAGTCGCTCAATGCGGATGGCGATGCCAGACTTACCATCGACCTTGACCAGCTCACCGGTGAGACCCTTGAGCGGGCCTTTGATCACTATCACCTGTTCACCTGGCTGCAGGTCGCATGCGTTGAAGCTGACGGTACTGTCAGAGTAATCGAGCATAAAGCGGAAGCGCTCCATCTGCCCCTCAGGTATCACTGTGGGAGTATGCTCGCCGCGAAGTACCATGTAGCGCAACACGGCAGGCAGAAGAAGCAGACGCTGCTGCTCCTCCCTGTTCACCTTCACGAAGATCATCATGGAGATCAAGACTCTCTCCACTTCCTTCTTACGGTCGCTCCACTGACGTATTTCCTTCTGCACGGGAAGGAAGCTCTCGATTCCCATAGCGGTGAGTCGGTCACGCACCTTCTTCTCGTGATGCATCTTCACATATGCCGCCAGCCAGCGGCGTTCTGTCTCCTTGTTTGAATCGTTCACCATGATTTCTAAAATTCACGGGCAAAGATACAAAATTAGCGATAAGTTTGTATCACCCCTCACGGAGATCAGGATAAGCTATTTCAGGATAAACTTATAACCTTATGGAGATACCCAGTTCGAGTGCCGAAATACCATAACCTATTTCTGCAAAAGCAGCGAACTTATCGGAGAAATGATACCGTGCACCCACGAATGCTGAATAACCGATGCCGCTGGTGCTCGATGCTTCGGGCGTATAACTGCCGGTGTCGTCACCGAAAAATTTACTGCCGACGACGTTGTAGCCGAGCATCAACCCTGTGTAGGTGTCGAGCTTTTCAACAAACTGATAGTGGAAGGCACCACGTGCGCCGATCATCAGATAGCTGTACTTGTAACCATAACTGGAACCTGAGATGGATGTTTCCCATTTATTGGCAGAATAGGCCATATAACCTCCCACACCGATAGAGCCATTGCCATCGAGAAGACCGTCGATGATACCTTGCTCGTAGGAGACCGACAGTGGAGGAATACTCCCGGTGTAGCCGTCGCCACCATAGTAGCTTCCTATACCGAGGCCTATGTTCACAGCCCTGTCGCCTTTAGAGAAGATGTTTTGCGCACTGACAGTGATGATGGCGCCGCAAAAGAAGAGTACAATAAACCCAATAAGTTTTTTCCTGATCATAGTGTAAAATTTTTCATAATGTCTGCCTACTCATATAGCTTTTCGGCTTCCGCTCCAATTTGTCTGTTTCGGGCAAAGGTAAATAATTCTCAATGCTGCATCACGAGAGGGTATTTGCACTACGTGAAAAATTATTTACGCTCGATAAAAGAAATCGGATCTTTTCATGTGATGATTTGCCATTTCTTCAATTTATCTGTTGTCAGCCGCTGTTGAACTTTTTAAGTTGTATTCCTAAACTGCGGCTCCGGCACTGCTCCGGAGCGTTCAGTTTCTTTGCACTGCGTAAAAATGTTTTGCAGTTGGTGAAATAATCTTTATTTTTGTTTGCATTTTTGTCTGTATCATGAACTCAACTTCTGCCGTAGTATTATCTTTACATTTTCTTACTGAACTTAACAATGACGCATATACAATTGTCGATAAGCGAACGGTTGAACTTCTTCCCTAAATACAAACGGCCAATTATTTATACGGTTACTATGTTACTGGTGATTGTAGGGCAACATTACACCATGCAGATGCCTTTGGAGCCTTTCAGATATATCCGCCAGTCGGTGATGTCGATGCTCTTCTTCCTCTGTTTCAGCGGTGCATTTTTGCTGATGGTACGCAAGAGTAGGGGCCGTGCCGATGGGCTCTTCCTGTTTCTGATGTTCATGGTGGGCTTAACCAATCTGATCTCACTGACCAGGGGATTGACCACGGGATATGCCAGCGTGGTGCAATATAAATATATGTCTTTCTCCATGCTTGTGTACGGCAGCGTGTATGCTTACTTTTTTCAACTCTATCCTATCGAAGCTTTTCGTCCCGGTTGGTTGACCATCAGGCGGGCATTGCTCCTTTTCCTGCCCACCATCGTTGTCCTTGGAGCCTATCTGCTGGCAACAAGAATCTTCCATGTGACCGTGCCCGTGATTGATGACTGGAGCGATCTGGTGGGTGCACTCGGGAATATTACCATATGGCTCCGGCTGTTCGTTCTATTTTATCCTGTACTCGGATTGATGATCATGCTCCGTTACAGGAAGAACTACAGGGAGTGGTGCGAAAACAACTTTGCCTCGATGGAAAACATGGATGTGAAGTGGTTGGGGGATTATATCTTCGGTAACTTCGTGATCACTTATTCATGTCTGGTGATCGTCTTCAGCAATAACTTCCGCAGCGTTCTTGTGCACAATTTCATTTTTCTTTTCTTTTTCCTGTATGGGTTCTGTCGCGTCTTTTTTCAGAAGAATCCCTATCCCGAGGGATATTTCAGGGCAGGGATGAACGAGAGTAAAGCAAAGATCATGGAGTCTGTTGAAGATGATATCACCTGCCTGTCCGGGGTGGAGAAAGGCTGTCTCTGCGGAGAGGCAGAGAAAAACTGTTTGTGCAGTGAGGAGGAGACAATGAAGAAATGTCTCTTTACCAGTAAGCTGCCGGAGTACAGGGATAAACTGGAACAATGGATGCAGACGGAGAAACCGCACCTGCGGAAAGATTTCAAGTTGACCGATGCCATGGAGATACTGCCGCTGAACCGCAGCTACCTCTCCCGCTTGTTCAACGAGGGGTATGGAGAGCGTTTTTATCATTTCGTGATGCGTTACCGCATTGCGGAAAGCAAGCATCTGCTGTTGACACGACCCGATCTGACGATCACCTCTATCGCCGATATGTCGGGATTCAGCTCACCCTCTGTGTTCGGCAGGGCTTTCACGCAGGAAATGAAATGCAGCCCCATGCAATGGCGTGACAAAGAAACATCAAAAAACAATCATCAAAAATAGAATATCATATGAAACGATTTACCTTTTTCTTCCTTATCCTATCTGTCGCACTCACTGCGCTGACGGCACAGGAGACACACATCATCTTCATCGGCAACAGCATCACACAGGGGGTGATACTGGAAGAGCCGCACACCACTTCACCACCGGCACAGACCATGGCATGGCTGGCAGCAGAGAGCGACCTCCCCTTCAGCTACTCCAACTGTGGCGTAAGCGGCAGAACAACGGTTAACTTCCTGCCGGCAAAAGCGGCGGAGTTCAGCAAGGTGGTAGAGGCGGCCGATGCAGCACAGGCAAAAGGAGCGCGACTGCTCTTCTCGGTGATGCTGGGCACCAACGACAGTGCCATCAAAGGCCCCCTCGGGGCACCGGTGCATCCGGAGCAGTACCAGACCAACATGAAGACGATCGCCGACGCCCTGCTGGAGCGTTACCCGGGGGCGATGATCCTGCTGCACCGACCCATCTGGTACAGCCCCAACACCCACAACAACTCCACCTACCTGCGTGAGGGACTGGAACGACTGAACAGCTACCTCCCTGTGCTGAAGAGGCTGGAGGAGGAATATATGGTGACGCACCCGGCACAGCTCTTTCTGGGCGACACATTGGCCTACAACCACTTCAGGGAAAAGAGTGAGCTCTACTTCGCGGAGGAGGGCCAGGCGGGCACCTTCTCACTCCACCCCAACGAAACAGGAGCAAAGGAGCTGGGCGTCTTCTGGGGAAAAGCAATCAGAGATCGGCTGACACGCGAGCCGCTGTTCACAGAGTACCCCCTCAACACGGTAAAAGAAAAACCACTGGTAGATGAGGATCCGAAGAAGGGGCTGTTGGCTCCCTCGCTGCGTGTCTACCTGCCCGAGGCGGGAAAGGCGACAGGACGGATGGTAATCGCTCTGCCGGGTGGTGGCTATAGGAACTTGATGGTGTTCTATGAGGGGTTTGACTGGGCAGACTACTTCCTCAGCAAGGGGATCGCCTTCGGGGTACTCAAATATCGCATGCCGGAGGGTGACCACTCCCTCCCCCTTGCAGACGTGCAGGCTGCTTTCAACCTGGTTAAGGAGCACGCGTCGGTGTGGAAGGTGAACCCGCAGGAGATCGGCATCATGGGCTCCTCGGCCGGGGGACACCTGGCATCGACCTTCGCCACCCACGCCCCGGTAGTGGAACGACCTGCCTTCCAGATATTGCTCTACCCGGTGATCACCATGGATCCGGCCCTCACACACCCGGGGTCGCGGAGGAACCTGCTGGGGGAAAACCCGTCACAGGAGCTGACCGACCGCTTCTCGAACGAGCTCAGGGTGGACGGCGACACACCACCGGCATTCATCATCTTCGCCGCAGATGATAAGATCGTGCCGCCTGCCAACGGGCTGCACTTCGCCGAGGCGATGGTACGACATAAACGCCCGGTCACCTTCCTCCTCTACCCCAGTGGTGACCACGGCTTCGGTAACTACGACACCTTTCCCTACAAGAAGCAGTTTTTCCTGGAGCTGGACCGCTGGCTGGAGGGACTGTAAGCAATTCGACAAATAACCGGGTGCGGGAGATATAAATAATCCGGCCTGTGAGATGGTACGATCCGGCCTGAGACATGGTACAATCCGGCTTGAGAAATGGTATAATCCGGACTGTGAGATGGTACAATCCAACCTGTGAGATGGTACAATCCGGACTGTGAGATGGTACAAGGAGAATAAAAAAAGGAGGGTACATCTAAATTGAACCTTCCCTTTTTTTTGTGTGAACCGTACTGGATTCGAACCAGTGACCTCTGCCCTGTCAAGGCAGCGCTCTAAACCAGCTGAGCTAACGATTCGGGGATGCAAAAATAACAATAATATTTGATAGAAACGAAAAA
>JADMKJ010000046.1 GCA_015478855.1 Proteiniphilum sp. | reverse complement strand
TGTCAAAGCCCATCATCAACACCATCAAGGGAGGCTCCCTCCTGTTCATTTACTCCAACCGGACCGATTATCAGGCAATGAGTGAGGTGGTGTAATTATCGCTATAGATAATACCCCAGCGAGAGCGACACCGTCCACATGCGAATGTCCGGTTTCACGGATTGCCCGTTAACCAGGTATCCAAAGGCAGCCATGTTGTTCAGTACATGCCGGAACCCGATGCCTACAGTTGCCTGACTGCCTATCTCAACTCCTGTCTCCAGGGCTATCCCCGCGTTGAAGCGCTGCTGCATGAACACATTGTCTTCCGTCTCACCCATCACCCGTATCTCAGGTTCAAAAAGACTCCATTTCACTTTGAGAGACTCTCCGTCCAGCGTTTGTTTCACATGCTGTTCGGCCTTGAAAGCATATGAGGCAAAACCGCCCGCCAAGAAATAGTACTGCAGGCGACCCGGCAGGTCGACCATTATTTTTGCGTACAGTGGCAACTGAAGCGTATGCATGCTCACATATCCCTCCATCGAGAATCCATCGGGCTAGTCAGTCCCCTGAAGGTATTTGTCGGGATCAATGTTCGCTCCGCTATTACAATATAGCAGCCCGGTACTGAGCCCGAAGCGGTGACTGAACATATATTCGCCCATTAAGCCCCCATGAAATCCGGGACGAGGATCGTAAATCTCGAGCTCCACTCCGTTCAGCGTCATCGGTATAGCCGACAGATTGCCACCGCCCTTCACTGCCACCCTGAACTGCGCCTGCGCACAAAACGCCGTTGTAGTAAGCAGCAATACAATAAGAATACTCTTTAGTCTCATTAGAATTCAATTTTCAATATTACCAGCTTCTGAAACTCAGGAAAACGGTTGCCATCAGGTTGGAGATGCTCATGGTCTCTTCCGATTCCAGGTTTTGACCTTCAAAATTCAGGGAGTTGATGGAGCCGATGGTGTACGAGAGTTTCAGTCCAACTCCGGTTCTGGCATTCAGCTTATATTCTCCCGCGAGACCTGCATTGAAGCCCAGTGTTGTTTTATTGCCCTTTCCGGTTACGCCGTTCACAGTGATATTGTCCGTGTAGAAGAGCGGTCCGAAACCTACGGAAGATACCAACAGGAATTGGGAAAATTCGTTGCGCCCCACAAACGACGGGCCGAAATACAGCATGCTCTGTGTTTCTTCATAGCTTGATACCGGCTGATCCATATCCGGAAGGGAGATGTTGCTTCCCGATGTGGATGATCCACAGTAATTGGCATTCAATCCCAGTCCCCAGCTCTCTTTGAAGAAATACTGTGCGTCCGCATCGATATTGAATCCATGGCGCAGCTGCTTGTTGAGATCGTCGATACCGGGATCACCTGTTTTCTCTATTTTCCCGAGCCGAAAGGCATATCCTCCGCCGAAGGCAATCCTGAAATCCTTGTACGATCCCGGAATCTGATATTCTACCTCATATGCCGGCGAGGTGGGTTCGGCATTCTCTTGTGCAAACAGAGGTGTAATGAATAAAATGGCTGCCGCCATGGCAGCAAGAATGGTGGTTGTTTTCATTGTTCGATTGTGTGTTATTAAGTTGTTATTACTCTTTATCCTTATCCTTATCCTTTTTTACAATCTTCACTACCCGCGAAGGCTCCTTTGTTCCAATGTGTAGTTTTCTCCTCCAAAGTAAATAAATGCAAATAACAAGCGCAACATCAGGTAAAATATTTCACCTAAAAAACACTTCTATGTAACAGTTAAACAGACAACTAAAGTTTTAATATTTTACCTTTAAGAGAGCAGGATAATCGTTAAAAAAGATCATACAAAAGCGAAAAATCAGATGAAGCAGTCGACTTTTGGGCTATTTTTCTCTTTAACTGGTTCTTCCTGCTCTTGAAACTCTCGGGAGTCGTGCTCAATAAAGCAGCAATCTGCGCATTATCAACTTTGCTTGCCAGCATGGTAAGAATTAAACACTCGTTATTATTGAGACAATCAGGTATTTTCTCAAGATTCAATAACTCTTTCAATTTTTCAGGTGAGAAAAGTTGTGCAGTGAGTTGGGTTAATTGCTTCTGGTTTTCAATTAATTGCGAATCAAGCTTATCGGAAATTTTCGGATTTCTGCTGCGAAGATTGGTTGACAGGGAGAGAATTTTCTGTTTTTGATCTGCGTAATGTTGGAGGAATACGGAGTTTGTCGACAGGATTTGCCTTTGCAATTCTAATTGTTTTTGGAGGGATTGTCTCTCCGCTTCGACATATTCTCCGCGTAAAGCAGACTCTCGTATTTCATGTTCATACCTTTCAACTTTTAATTTCTGAAGTGATTTTTGTCGTGAGAAAATCACATACAGCAATATCAGGGAAAAGAGCAAGATGACAAGCAAGAATAAAAGCTGACGATTATATTGCTTCACCTTCAGTGCCCGGTTTTCTACTTCCATCAACGTGTACTTTTTCTCCAGCTCAACCACCTCAGCTTGTGTGATATGGTCGATGCTGTTAACAAGCATCTCTGTCGCAATCTTACGGTTTGTATTGGCTGTCCGGTAATCTGATTTTGCTTCCGCTATGTCGGCTACCTTATCAAACAACAGATAATTGTACAGATAGGTGGAATCAGTAATATGAGAAACCGCCTTATGCGCATAGTGAAGCGCACTGTCCAATTCATTCAGGTCATGATACCTGTCTGCGATGGAAAGGTACAATCGAAAAAACTCTTTCTTGTGTTTTAGATGGGGAACCAGGCTTAACTGCTCTTTCTTCGCTTGTAATGCTTTTTTCGATTCGCTTTGAGAATCGTAATAAACACTCTGTGCATTGAAAAGAGCATATTTTTCGTCAGCCGACAAAGGGGAGAATTGTTGAAGCGTATCCAGATAACGTTTTCCCGCTTGATAGTTCTTCTGAATCATTTCGCACCAAAATAGACCGGTATACGCATCATAGAGATGTCTTTTGCTCTTGAGCGTTTTGGCAAAATCAAGTGATTTCTGGTAATAGGGTAAAGCTAACTTGCTTTGTGCATTTCCTGTTAAAACCTCGCCAAGGTAATAGTGAATCATAAAGCCGGTTTCCGGTGATTGGTCCTGCTGATAATGAAAATAAGTTTCAGCATCTTTCAAAGGGGTCATTACGGTACTGTCGGAAATTCCCATCCTATAACGTACAATAGCCTGATAAAGAAGAGATCTGATATGATAGAAACTCGTTCTTTCATGGTCATTGTAATACTGTTCTACTTCACTAATCAGTGAGTCGGAAGTAAAATCAACATAGGTTTTATCGTCGGAAATTGTTTTTAATAACCCGAAATAGGCGTTGTCAGCATGAGAGAGATCCTTAAGAGAGATAGTTTGCAGGCTATCACTCACCTGCCCGGGATGTTCCAACAAAAGAATATCCCACCGTTGTAAGCGGGAAGTGATATCGCGATCCGTTTCCCGGTTGCATGATACAAAAAGGGAAAAAAAGAAAAGAAAAGCGATGAGATATCCTTCTCTTTTATAACTCGAATATCGACCTGATAGATCCATTGAAAAAGTGCGGAAAGAAAGGGATTCGAACCCTTGGTACCCGTGAGAGTACAACGGTTTTCGAGACCGCCCCGATCGACCACTCCGGCATCTTTCCTGTTCGGGCTACAAAATTACATTATTTCTCCAAAATGTAAAGCAAAATATCTGTAAAGTTCACAACGTATTATGAATAAACATATTTCCAACATGTCCAGCTCACATCAGCGGTTTGGACAGGCATTATATAACGTATTATCCTCTATTATCTCTGCAGCGCCTCAAGAGCTTCATTGGTTGCGGCAAGCAACGGGTCGATGGAGATGGGAGAGCCGACCGCCTTCCTCATCCATAGCTGGGGTATGATGCTCCCCTGCAGGTACATCCTGTCGATCTCATCCGCCAGGTTCTTGCCCCGCACCTGCTGTTCGATCTGGAAGTTGATCAGGTGACCCATCGGGTAGTTGGGCAGGTAGAGCGGATAATCGATCATATGCGAGTAGATGCCGAGCAAGGTCTCATCGTTACCGCCCAGCACCCTTGCATAATAACTGTTCCACACCTCTCTGGCAATGGTGATCACCGCTTCCTTCAGCTGCGTCGCCGTAGCATCGGGATGGGCATAGAGCCACTCCCACACCTGGATATCGACCAGCGACACTCCCATGATCTCATAAGAGGACCAGAAGACATCGAGCGCTTCATACCAGGCATCCTCCGGGTTGGGATTCTTCAACCCCAGTAGCTCCAGGTCGCGCTTCTGGAAGAGGAAAGCCACCGCCTCGGTGAACGAGGTGTTGGGCACACCATTGAGCGAGTAGAAATCCACATCGTTCAGGGTGATGGTCTGCTCCACATTGTGACCGAACTCATGCACGGCGATGTTGTATCCCTTGTAATCCATCCCCCCCTCACCGATGCGGGTGCGGAGATGAGCCTCATCGTTGCGCATGGCCGCACCCCAGGCATGGCCTGCGCCGCGTGATGCATCGACCGCGATCAGTGAGCAGATTGCTGCAGCCTTGTCGGCCGGCCAGCCCAGCTTCACCAGGATGGTGGGCAGATCTGTCTCCAGCGCAGCCGCGTTGGGGTATTTCTTCGCGGTGAGGGCTGTCAGCTCCTCTTCAGGAATACCTTCACCCGCCTTAAAGCCGTTGTACCAGATATCGAACGGCTCCAGCTCCCGTCCCAGGCGTGATGCGATGAACGCTGCCACCTCCTTCACCTGCGGGGAGGAGATCAATCGTTTAAACAGCTCCTCCACATCTTTTTGGATGATCTCCATGGTGCCGGCGAACGCCCGGTCAAGCTCCGTGGGATAATGGGGTGAATAAGCATCGAGCTGACGCCGGGCATGGAAGTTACGTAGGAACACCTCGTACCTCCTGGTATCTTCCGGAGTACCTGCCACCTTATTCTCTCCCTCGAAAATATCATTCGATTCCGGGTTCCATTGATATCTGTCACTGTTGATTACCTCCAGGGGAATGCTCTGGTCGATGATGCGCTGCATCACCTGGTAGATCATCCGCTGCTT
>JADMKJ010000045.1 GCA_015478855.1 Proteiniphilum sp. | reverse complement strand
TGTAGATCACTCCCCACACCTCTTCACCCAGCTTCTCGTCCGGCAGCAGACGAATGTGATCTTTCACCACTGCCGATACCTTTCGGGCGTGTGAGAGGATCTCCTCGTACGCTGGCCTGCTGGTGGTCTCCCCTCTCAGCACCAGCGTATCTTTTTGTTGCAGTGCCTTCACCTGAAACAGTTCCACCCGTCTGTCCGGTGCATACTTTAACTGTACCGCCTCAATTATCTGTTGTATATCACTGTGCTGACCCATACCATATAAAGTTGAGAAGATCCATAAGCATATCACAAAAGCAACTTTTCGCATACTCACTGTATGAAATTCAAAATCGGGATAAAAATACAATATATATTTCAAAATCGTTCAATTTAAGCTGTCAATCATGCATTGGAACAATAAGCACACACCATCCTATTCATTTCGTTTAGAATGATGGGCATTTTTGAAAGATGGAGATTCAATGCTTTCACTTGGCGATCGGGAGATTGATTGTTAGTCGATTATGGATATAGTCTCATCCTTTTTTTTTATATTTGTCCGATAAATCAATGAACCGCATCGATGAGCACATGGAGAAGAGAAATCCTGTTACTGTTCTTCGTGACGCTTTACTGCGCCCTGACTGTAACCTGCATATCACAAACAGTGCACAAAGTGAAAGAAAACGCTGACCCCTCTATTTCCGACGCATCACGGAACAATAGCAAAGCGGTGATGCTCGCCAAAGATCTGAAAAGGAAAGGGATCAGAGACGAACACGTGCTGGCGGCTATGGCAAAAATACCCAGGGAACAATTCGTGGATAAGAGCATGGCCGAATACGCTTATCTCGACCGGCCCCTGCCCATCGAAGAGGGGCAGACCATCTCACAGCCCTACACCGTTGCCTTCCAGACGGAGCTTTTGCAACTGAAGCCGGGTGAGAAGGTGCTTGAGATCGGTACTGGCAGCGGCTATCAGGCAGCCGTGCTCTGCGAGATGGGTGTCGAAGTATATAGCATTGAAAGATACCAGGCTCTGTATCTCACCGCGATAGAGACGCTGAATAAACTGGGTTATTTTCCGCACTTGTGTTATGGCGACGGCTATGAAGGGTTACCGCAACATGCACCCTTCGACAAGATCCTGATTACGGCAGCACCGGAAGAGATACCGGAGAAACTGAAGGAGCAGCTCCGCATCGGCGGGTGGATGGTCCTTCCCCTGGGTGGACGGCAGGGACAGAAGATGACCGTGCTCAAACGCACTGGTGAGGAGAAGTACAGGCAGACGACGCATGGTGACTTTATCTTTGTTCCGATGCAAAAGGGGACTGAGAAGTAGGTACTCTGGCTTATCGGTCTTGTCGCGAAACAATAATAAAAAAGCTGCCGCTGAATTTCTCCGGCGGCAGCAGGCAACAGAGCCAACAGGGAAGTTTTATCTGCCAATAGGCAAACGACTCAATTGCTTTATATGTTGCAGTTCACTGTAATCATATTGATAGATGCCATCTTCTGCGATTACCATCAATACGTTATTAAAAGGGATCACATCATAACCATCCATATTTCCGAAATGTGCCAGCATATTATCGGGATGCATGATCGTTCGTGGATCTGCCGTATTAAACACCCGCAGACCATCGTCACATACGAAAAGGGTGCCGTTGTCAATGCCGAGACCTTTGGGGCTTTTCATATTATAGGTGACTATATGTTTGGGTTTCTTCACATCGCTTACATCCACAATGATCAGTTCATTGGCATCTTGTCCGCAGAAAGTTCCGGACCGTACCGTCACATAAGCGATATCGTTTTCAACAACCACAGGGTCACACCCAAACACGTGCGTGATCATCGACTGGCGTACAGGCTTTAAAGGATCTTCGAGTGCATAAATGATCATGCCAGTGGGCGTACCCATAAACATACAGTCTTTGTAGCTGAAGATCGTTTCCACATTGAACCCGACATAGAGATCCTCCACGCTCTTCACGGGGCTGTCACCAGAGAGGTCGAAAATCCCCAGCTGATTGTGCATGACGGTATAAAGATAGTCCTTATATATGGCAAACCGAGACATGGAACCGACAGCGCCTACCCCGGCACTCTCAGCTGAAGCAGCATACATGACGCCATCATCATTAAGGCCACCCCATCCCCACCAACGTGGTTTGTAATGGCGGACAAGTTCTTTTTTTTCTACCGTTTTCCATCCTACAACAATCCCGTTGTTGCGGTTCATGGATTGCTCGTAATCGATACTATATACATTGTCGGTGGGAGGAAATGCCAGGGGAAACACTTCCGCCTTTCGCCCCTTATACACCGGTTTTGCAGGATCAGTGATATCCAACCACACCAGGTCGACATACGAATCGGCATAAAGCGTATTGTTGCGCACATGCATGTCTGCATTACCCAACAACTCAATAAAGGCAACGTTCTTTGGATTTGACGGATCACGGTTGTCAATCACATGAATTCCTTTACCAGGCTGTGAAATGTAAAGATAGCTGTTATGAAAAACAATCTTTCCCTGTTTTTCGATGGATTTAGGCTGTTCAACCTCTACCGCACTCCTGAACTCTCCCGCCGGCATAAAGACAGGTTCATTGATGGTGTAGGTAACGTATTCATCTACATAATCCTTACATCCCGCAAAAACGAATAATCCGGCAATAAATAAGAAAAAAGTAATTTTTTGCATCGCATCATATTATTAGTTATTCAAATTGTATCCTTATCCCTACGTTCAGTCCGAATACCAGCGGATTTTCCGTGCGCGCACTCATCGGTTGGTTGTTCCTGAAATAATAGGTAAGTCTCGGTTCACCAAACAAATTCATGCTATTGTTCAGGCGGTAGCTGAACCCTGCACCTCCCTGTGCAGACAACTGAAACCCGGCAATTCGCTGGTGTACATTGGTGTGTTGTACAACACCACCATTAAGTTCTATCTCTTGTTGGTAATCGGCACGGATCCCTTTTTCGATACTACCCCCAACCAATAAATAGATATGCCGTGGACCATCCTGCCACACCCTGTATCTCAGATTCAGAGGCAGACCGATATAATGTTGTTTTAATGTGCCGCGATACACTGCCTGATCATTTCGCCTAAAACGGGAAAAAAGATAGGTATAAGACAACCCGGTTTCGAGACTTACATTCTTACCGATCGGGAAATCAGCAGTCACACTTATTGATACAGGTGGACGGTGAACGATATCGGTATAATCTCCGGGGCTCAGCACCCTATAATCGCCTGAACCCAATATATCTCCATTGCCAAACTCACCTCCGGGGACAGGACTATCGTAGATTGGGTTATACATATCTTCACTTCCATGTGTGAAATCCAATGGTGCGCCACCACTCCCTAATGCCGCCATCAATGAACGGTTTCCTGATTCTTTCTTCACGAACGAGGAATGGTCGTTTTCAGCAAAAAGGCTTTTTTTGGGGAGAGTGTCTACACCGGATTCTTCCTGATCGGCCGAAGCAGTCGAATCGGCAGTCGACTCAGTGATAACATCCGGCAGTATTGATTCATTCTCATCCTTGTCCACAAGAATTATTGAAGAGGTTTCGCTAACGGTCATTTTCTCGCCTTTCCGATTTTCATCTGCCCGATGATGAGATGGTGTGTTTTGCGCGAGAAGAGGAGGTTTCTCAGACTCATTTATTTTCGTAGCGATGGGTTCTTTTTTTACACCCTCCTGAACCATATCAATGGCATGCTCGTCTGCAGGGAGATTGAGGAAGAGAATTAAACCCAATAACATGGCTGCTATACCAGCAGCTGCCCACAACCAATAGACAGGGAGTCTTCTGTCACGCGAAGGGAGTTTGCCGACCAGCGTTTCCCAGACATCAGTGTCTACAGGTATACGATGGTCTCGCAGTTTCTCTCCCACCTCCCTTGAGAAATTATCCAGCTTTTCTATGTTGTTATGATCTGATTGCATCGTTGCCTCCTATTATTTGCACACCATATAACTGAATTACCTTTTTCTGCAATAGTTGTCTTGCTCTGAAAAATAACGACCGCGAGGTGCTCTCCGGGATCTGCAGCAGCTGTGCAATCTCCCGATGGCTGTACCCTTCAACAGCATACAGATTGAAAACCGTACGATAGTTGTCGGGGAGTTCACCAATACATTGCATGATTTCCTCTGCGGTGATATCTTTCAGCGAAGGAGCATCCTCATTATTCCCCATTTTGACATCCATCAACAGCTCTTTTTGCTGTAAACGGTTCTTTTTACGAATGAAATCGAGAGAGGTGTTTACAAATATTCGCCTTATCCACCCTCCGAAGGATCCTTTTCCAGTATATTGACCTATCTCGGTAAAGATCTTCAGGAATCCATCCTGCAGCACATCCTTCGCATCTTCTGTGTCGGAGAGATAACGCTTGCACAGAGCCATCATCGACGGAGCATATTTTTCATACACTTCCCTCCTCGCCCACAATTTACCCTGCTTGCAAGCAAGTATTAATCGATGTTCCGACATAGTATTTCCCCTGTTTGTATGAATGACGTGCGGGCGATGCAAAACGTTGCAGAATATCCGCAAAAATATGGATTGAGGTTGAAAAAATCGATGGTATTAATCTTCATTCCGTGTGACAAGGAAAGATAAAGGCATGAAAAACAGAAGAGGGCTTGATCATTGGTAGATGACATCACCCTCTTGTATGATAAATTAATTTTTACACCGGCTCAGGCGACATTCATCTTCAGAAGGTGACCGGTCAACTGACCTTGTAGCACAGGATTATACTCGTCGTATGGATGAACGACTAATCATTTCCCTTACTGTAGTTGGGAGCCTCACGGGTGATCATCACACCGTGGGGATGGCTCTCTGCATAACCAGCCGTGGTGATGCGTGTGAACTTTGCCTGGTGGAGCTTGTCGATGTTTTCTGCACCACAGTAACCCATCCCTGCACGAAGACCGCCCACCATCTGGTAGATGACCTCCTGCAAGGTACCCTTAAAAGGTACACGTGCTTCAATACCTTCCGGCACAAGCTTTTTGATATCATCCTCCACATCCTGGAAATAACGGT
>JADMKJ010000044.1:2446-5111 GCA_015478855.1 Proteiniphilum sp. | reverse complement strand
GGAAAGACGAATGTATGCCTGTAGAGCTCATCACCCAAATGTGCATAAAACTGTTCAGCGACTCTATGAAGAAATGGTACCATATCTTGCAGCTTGTTTGATGCACAAAAGTAAGAAAAAAATGCGAAGAGCAAAGGATTGAAAAAGCCGCGGAGAGTAATCACCACGGCTTTAGGGTTTATTCAATATAAGCATAGACTGATATCAGACCACACCCTGCGACATCATGGCGTCAGCCACTTTCATGAAGCCGGCGATATTCGCTCCTTTCACATAGTTGATAAATTGTCCGTTCTTTCCATGAGCTAAGCATTGTGCGTGAATATCGCTCATGATCTGATGCAACCACTTGTCTACCTCTTCGTTGCTCCAGGAGATATGCATGGCGTTCTGCGTCATCTCCAGCCCCGAGCAGGCAACACCACCAGCGTTCACCGCCTTGCCGGGAGCAAAGAGCATCTCATTCTCCATGAAGAAATCCACCGCGTCGGCTGTACAACCCATGTTGGAGACCTCGGCTACGAGTATCACACCATTCTCTTTCAGCTTTCTGGCATCTTCCAGATTCAGTTCGTTCTGAATGGCACATGGCAGTGCGATGTCCACCTTGCACTCCCACGGTTTCCTGCCCGGATAGAATACAGCATTGGGGAATTCATCGGCATAAGGAGCCACCACATCATTTCCGGAATTACGCAGCTCCAGCATACAATCAATTTTTTCAGGTGTGTTTACTCCATCAGCATCGTAGATATATCCGTCGGGGCCTGATATTGCCACGACCTTTGCTCCCAGCTCAGTGGCCTTGGTCACGGCACCCCATGCCACATTCCCGAAACCGGAAACGGCAACGGTCTTTCCGATAAGACTGATCTGATGAGCTTCACACATTTTCTCAACGAAGTAGAGTGCTCCAAAACCGGTTGCTTCGGGACGCAGGCGTGAACCGCCAAACGACATCCCTTTTCCTGTGAAGGTGCCTGTATGTTCGCGGGCCAGCTTCTTATACATGCCGAACATGTAACCTACCTCACGACCGCCTACACCTATATCACCGGCAGGCACATCGGTATCGGGACCTATGTTTCTCCAGAGCTCCATCACAAATGCCTGGCAGAAACGCATGATCTCCGCCTGTGAACGGCCTTTTGTTGCAAAGTCCGATCCACCCTTACCTCCACCCATAGGGAGTGTAGTGAGTGCGTTCTTGAATGTCTGCTCAAAACCTAAAAACTTGAGAGAGGAGAGCGTCACTGAGGGGTGGAAACGAATACCACCTTTGTAGGGTCCTATTGCACCATTGAACTGTACACGGTAACCGATGTTTACATGAACTTTTCCGTTGTCATCTACCCATGGTACTCGAAATGTAAATACACGATCAGGCTCAACAATGCGTTCTATGATGCCCGCTTTATCAAATTCAGGATGCTGGTTGTAGACATCCTCGATAGAAACCAGCACTTCTCTCACGGCTTGAAGGTATTCAGACTCGCCCGGATGTCTGGTCTCGAGCTGTGTCATTATGTCATTCACTCTCATATAAAAAAGGTTATTTAGGGATTTAATCTAACAAAGGTATAGTTTATTTTAGAATTATGATATTATTCATCCATTTTTTCATCAAAAAGAACGCTTTTTTCCCCTCTTTCACATAACCGGATAAAACTCTCATATGCAACCTTTTACTGAAAACCCAGAAAAGAGGTTCTTTTTGTTTACAATTGATATATCCCTGTCAGAATAAGTTCATTTTTACAAAAATGATACCCGATTTTCAGTAAAAGTGAAAGAGAGGTTTCTTCTCTCATTTTTCATCTTTCCCCACACGATTATGATAATTCTGTAAATTTCGTTTTTTAACGCATAAATGCCTATTTTTGTAGAAGTGATCTGCACGTTTTAGTGAAACTGCGGGCAGTCACTTTTTTTCAATTTTATTTTCATGGCAAAAAACAAACTGGCTAAATTTGCCGACATGGCAACCTACGACAATGTGTTCCAATACTCTTTTGCAACGTTGACAAAAGAGGGGTTTCACCTGAAGGGCAAGTGGAACAGCTTTTTCGGGAACGACCATCCCATCGTTCTGGAGCTGGGTTGCGGCAAAGGAGAGTACACGGTGGGACTGGCCCGCAAATATCCCGATAAGAACTTTATCGGCATCGACATCAAGGGGGCACGCATGTGGAAAGGGGCTACAGAAGCATTGAATGAGCAACTTACAAACGTCGCCTTTCTGCGTACGCATATCGAGCTGATCGATCACTTTTTCGCAGAGGAGGAGATATCGGAAATATGGATCACCTTCCCCGACCCTCAGATGAAGAAGGTCAACAAGCGACTCACCTCCACACGGTTTATGAAAGCCTACAGCCGGATACTGAAGAGTGAGAGGATCATTCATCTGAAAACTGACAGTAACTTCCTCTTCACCTATACCAGGGCAATGATCGAGGAGAACGTGCTCCCGGTTCTTTTCGTGAGTGACGACCTCTACAACTCCAACCTGCAGGATGATATACTCGAAATTCAGACTTTCTATGAACAACAATGGCGCAGTCGCGGTTTATCTATCAAGTATATCCGTTTTGTCTGCCCTAAAACAGTAGAATGGTGTGAACCGGATATTGAGATAGAGAAGGATGAATATCGCAGTTTCGGC
>JADMKJ010000044.1:1169-2346 GCA_015478855.1 Proteiniphilum sp. | reverse complement strand
ATGGCAATATACCCACAGTTAATTATTGATGCACTGAAAAACGTGCGCTACCCGGGTACGGGTCAGGACATTGTTTCTGCCGGAATGGTGGCAGATGATATCCGCATTGAGGGAATGAAAGTGAGCTTTACGCTGATCACTGAGAAAGCACATGACCCTTTTATCAAATCGGTGGTGAAGATGGCTGAACAGGCTGTGCTCAACTATGCAGACAAAGAGATTGAGATCAAGGGAAACATATCGGTCAAATCGAAGCAGGCACCACGACCTGCGCTGCCCGAACTGTTACCCGGTGTGAAGAATATCATTGCCATAGCATCAGGAAAAGGCGGCGTCGGGAAAAGCACCGTCTGTACCAACCTGGCTGTAGCACTGGCACAAAAAGGATACAAGGTGGGCTTGCTTGATGCCGATATCTTCGGCCCTTCGGTTCCCAAAATGCTCGGGGTGGAAGATGCAGCTCCCATGCTGGAGAAAAAAGAGGGACGTGATATGATCATCCCTATCGGGAACTACGGTGTGAAGATGCTCTCCATCGGCTTCTTCGTGAAGAAAGAAGATGCGGTGGTATGGCGCGGAGCCATGGCAGGCAATGCGCTGAAGCAACTGATAGGTGATGCCGACTGGGGTGACCTGGATTATTTCCTTATCGACTTCCCGCCGGGAACAAGTGATATACACCTCACGCTGGTACAGACACTCCCCATCACGGGCGCCGTGATCGTGAGCACACCGCAGGAGGTGGCGCTGGCCGATGCCCGCAAAGGAATCAACATGTTCACAGGCGATAAGGTGAACGTACCTATCCTGGGACTGGTGGAGAATATGGCCTGGTTCACCCCGGCTGAGCTGCCTGACAACCGCTACTACATCTTCGGAAAAGAGGGGTGCAGGAAGCTGGCAAGCGAGAATGGTTACGCCCTGCTGGGTGAGATACCCATCGTACAGAGTATACGTGAAGGAGGTGATGAAGGACAGCCTGTAGCGCTCAATCGGGACAGTATCACCGGCATGGCATTCTCTGCCCTTGCTGACAACCTGGTGGCAGCGGTGGATAAACGCAACCGGGAGCTGCCAAAGACAGGCATCGTTGAGGTCACACGAAAATAGTATCTGAGAGCTGATCGCTGAAACCCCAAACCGCTGAAGCAACTTCAACCCCAGCTAAAAAGCTGAA
>JADMKJ010000044.1:0-1069 GCA_015478855.1 Proteiniphilum sp. | reverse complement strand
GAAAAATGAACCAAATGAAAAATAAAAGAAAAAGAAACAGATCGGGATTTTTTTTAGCTGCTATTGCAGTGATCCTTCTTGTAGCCTATCTGACCAACCCCGGGGAGGAGCTCCACAAAGAGAAGCTGAAGATTAAACTCACCGACGTCCTTGAGGAGGCAATGCTCGAACGGCAGGATAACCTGATCATCTTTGGCGCATGGGAGATGGCAGGCGGTAAGATGGTTGAAGCATTTACCGAAAATTATGTTTCTGTTGACAACTATTTTATCTTTTCCCTCACCCGGTTGCACTGGGATGGTGATTCCTACATTGTAGGTGTCGGTGGTTTCAGGCAGGTGTATATTACCAAAAGATTAAACAACGAACTGGCTGAGATGATCATTGACAACATAGAGAATATGGTGATCGACTCATTGCCCGGATTCCTTAAATAAAAGAATGAAAAATAAACAGCCGCTCAGCATGAACAAACACCCGCTCAGCTCGTTTCAATACTGCCCCAGATGTGGCACTGACAACTTTCTTGAAAACAATGAGAAATCGAAGAGGTGTGCCGCTTGTGGGTTTGTTTACTATTACAACTCATCAATAGCTGTAGTGGCAGTGATTGAGAATGAGAAGGGAGAGATCCTTGTGGCTCACAGGGCGAAAGAACCGGCAAAAGGAACATTGGACCTTCCCGGTGGCTTCGTGGACATGTATGAGTCCGCAGAAGAAGCGCTGAGAAGAGAGATCATGGAGGAGACAAGCCTTACTGTCACTGCTGAAAAATACCTTTTCTCCATCCCCAACATCTATCGCTATTCAGCGTTTGAAGTGCAGACGGTCGACCTCTTTTTCAAATGTGAAGTGAGCGATTTCAACGGGTTAAAAGCAGATGATGATGTCATGAAGCTGGAGTTCATCGCTCCGGACGGGCTAAATCCCTCAGCGTTCGGATTGATATCCATCCGCAAGGGAATTGAGAAATATTTGCAGATTGTGATGTAATTACTGACGATAAAATAAAGTAATAATGAGATCCGGATCCATCAAACAGAAAAAAATATGAGAAAAATAATCCTGT
>JADMKJ010000043.1:3402-5134 GCA_015478855.1 Proteiniphilum sp. | reverse complement strand
CAGAGATTCACCAACGGTTTATACCATTGACAGAGCAGAAACATATCAGGTTTGAATATCTGAGCGACGTTTCTGATCTGCTGATCATGGCCGACAGGGAGAATCTGACAAAAGCGGTGAGCAACCTGTTGAGTAACGCCGCTAAGTATGCGACTGACTTCATCTCCATGGAGCTATCTGCCCATTATTCGGCAGAAGCGTATCAAATCATTGTAAAAGACAACGGTCCCGGTCTGCCTGAGCAGGAGATGAAGAATATCTTCAATCCTTTTTATCAGGTTGCCGGTCAGCATAAGTCCGGAACAGGGCTGGGACTCTTCCTTGTTAAATCGATCGTGCATGCCATGAAAGGGAGCATCGACCTCTCCGGCAATCCGGGAGAAGGGCTTACAATAGCACTTACACTGCCAAAGATAGTCGTCATGCCGGAGCAGTCATCTCAGGGAGATAAGAGCAGCACCTTCAGTATGAACAGCACAACAGAGCAGGAGGTCCTCTCCGATGAGGCAGCCTGTCCCGACACAGATGAAGAAAAGCAGACGCTGCTGCTTGTGGAGGACGACGAGGAGATGCTCTCTTTCATCTGCGGGCAACTGGAGAGGGATTATCTGGTCCACACCGCCGGTGACGGCAATGAAGGCATCGCTGTACTGGAGAAACATGAGGTAAACCTTATCATCACCGACCTGATGATGCCCAATATGGATGGCATCACCTTTTGCAGGACGGTAAAGGCCAACTACATGTGGAGCCATATACCGGTGATTATGCTGACGGCCAAGACCAACGTGGGTTCAAAAGTGGAGGCTTTCGGGATCGGGGCCGATGCTTATCTGGAGAAACCATTCCATATATCATATCTCACAGCCCGCATAAGGAATCTGCTTGAGACACGTCAGATGCTTTTCAAGAAGTTCACGCGGACACCTTTCGCCTCACTGAAAAGTATTGCCGGCAACGAACTGGATGAGCTCTTTCTAATTAAAATAAATGCCATCATCGAGAAAAACATCAACAATGCTGATTTCTCTATCAACGATCTGGCAAGTGACGCAGGGATCAGCAGCTCAGGTCTTTTTTCAAAGATAAAACAGCTCTCGGGCGTCACTCCCAACAAGCTTATACTCTCCATGCGGCTGAAAAAAGCAGCCGAACTGTTGAGTGACGGAAAATTCCGTGTGAATGAGGTGTGTTATATGGTCGGCTTTAATAATCCCTCCTATTTTGCAAAATGCTTTCAGAAACAATATGACAAGCTACCGAAGGATTTCACTGAAGAGATGCATACAGAGGAGTAGCGTCAGCCGCCAATGCGGGTATTGAATCCATTTTCTTTAAAGAAAGTGAGGATCTGATCAATTTTCTCTTTTGAGGGTTCTTTCATTCCGTTTTCATTGTAATCTCTTCCCAGCTTCTCATATTTTTTCATTGCACTGTTGTGATAGGGTAACAATCCTACCATGGCGGGTTTATGAGGCAACGCCTTCAGGAAGGTTATCGTCTGACTTATGTTCTCCACATCACAATTCACACCCCCGATCAGTGGAATACGTACATGGAACTCCTTGCCGCTACCGGAGATATAGAAGAGGTTACCAAGTATCAAATCATTGCCGACACCTGTCCATTTCCGGTGCTTTTCACTGTCCATAAGCTTCAGATCGTACAGGAACAGATCGGTGTACGGCATGATCTCCTCTACAAGCTGCCTCCTCACATTGCCCGATGTATC
>JADMKJ010000043.1:0-3392 GCA_015478855.1 Proteiniphilum sp. | reverse complement strand
CATCCACCGCGCGGTGGATGCCTTCCTCACCACAACGTATCAGCAGACTTTTCAGTTCACGGGAGTATATCAGCGGCTCACCACCCGAGAAGGTTACGCCGCCGCCGGAATTATCCATGATGCTTGTCTCCTTCATCACGATGGTCATCACCTCCTCTTCGGTATAGTCACTCCCACTCATCTCGATGGCTTTGGTGGGACACACTCCGGCGCAATCACCACAGAGAAGACATCTGGAAAAATCGGTGACGATCCCTTCTGCAGATGTCAATACAAGGGCATCTGCAGGACATATGGAGATGCAGCTGCCGCATCCTATACATCTGCTTTTATTGTAAAGTTTCTCGGTCCCGAAGGAGATGCTCTCGGGATTATGACACCACTTGCAGGATAGCGGACACCCCTTGAAGAAGAGAGTGATCCTTATTCCGGGGCCATCGTTGATTGAATATCTTTTTATATCGAAGAGAAATGCCATCACCTCTCGTTTTAAAACGATTCGTTCTCTGTACGATCGATGATATCCTGCTTCAGGTGATCATGCATATCGTTGAAGTAATCGCTGTAGCCAGCCATCCGCACCAGCAGATCCCTGTATGCCTCGGGGTTATCGCGTGCCGCTATCAGCGTGGCTGTATCCACAATATTGAACTGGATATGGTGTCCTCCCTGGGCGAAGTAGCTCCTGATAAGATTACCCAGCTTGACCACGCTCTCATCACTACGCAACAGGCTTGGCAGGAAGCGGAGGTTCAGTAGCGTTCCTCCCGACTTCACCTGATCGAGCCGCGAGAGGGAGCGGATCACGGCCGTGGGGCCATGTGTATCGCTTCCGTGCGAGGGCGATGTGCCATCGGAGATGGCTTTCCCTGCCAGGCGCCCGTTGGGTGAGGCACCCATCACGTTCCCGAAGTAGTTGTGACAGGTCGTGGAGAGCATGTTCAGGTGATACCTGCCTCCCTCTTTCCCGTTGGGACGGTTATCAATCAGATCGAAGAGATCGTTATAAACCCTCACTGCTATTTCATCGGCCTCAGCATCATCATTGCCAAAAAAAGGGGTGTGGTTTACGATACGCTGACGCAGCACCTCTTCCCCGTCAAAGTTGACGGTGAGCGCATGCAGCAGACGATCCATCGAAATATCACCTATTTCAAAAACATGCTTCCTGATCGATGAGAGGGAGTCGGTCACGGTACCCAGACCGGTGCACTGGATATAGGTTGTATTGTACCGCGGCCCGCCATTGTAGTAATCACGTCCTTTCCTGATGCAGTCATCCATCAAAACCGAGAGGAAGGTTGCCGGATAATGGCGGGCATACATCCGGTCGATATAATGATTCACTTTTATCTTCAGATCGATGATATGCTTCAACTGGGCATAAAAAGCATCGTACAATGAGTCATAACTGCCGAAGTGACGCGGATCACCCGTCTCAATACCCACCCTCTTCCCCGTCACCGGGTTCACACCATTGTTCAGTGTGATCTCCAGTATCTTGGGTACATTCAGATAGCCGGTAAGCAGGTAAGCTTCCTTCCCGAAAGCACCCACCTCGATGCAGCCGCTGCAGCCCCCTTCACGTGCATCCTGTAATGATTTGCCGGAACGCAGCATCTCCTGGATGTAGATATCGGGATTGAAGACCGATGGATAACCATGTCCCTGGCGTATCACCCTGATGGCGGCATGCAGAAAACGGTTGGGTGTGACTGAGGAGATATGTACCGAGTTACCCGGTTGCAGGATATGGAGCTCTTCAATCACCTCGAGCATCAGGTAGGAGACCTCGTTCACACCATCCGAGCCGTCGGGTTTCACACCACCTATGTTAATGTTGGTAAAGTCGTTATAGGTGCCACTCTCACTGGCTGTGATCCCCACCTTGGGAGGGGCAGGCTGATTGTTCACCTTGATCCAGAAGCAGCACAGCAACTCCTTCGCCTCCTCCCTTGTCAGCGTACCTTCGTTCAGATCGTTCTGATAGAATGGTGCCAGATGCTGGTCAAAATGTCCGGGATTAAAGGCATCCCATCCATTCAGCTCGGTAATGACTCCCAGATGGATGAACCAGTACATCTGCATGGCTTCCCAATAGTTTCGGGGGGTGTGTGCCGGCACCCGGCGACACACCTCAGCGATACGCTTCAGTTCACCTATCCTTACAGTATCGTCTTCTGTCAGAGCCATCTCATCGGCTTTTTCGGCATGTCTCTCTGCCAGGCGAATGATGGCATCACAGGAGATGCTCATCGCCAGTAATTGTTCTTCCTTGTCGGTTGCCGCGGGATCGTTAAAATAATCCAGTTTTTTTATCTCCCCGGCTATCTCTTCTTTGAAATCGATCATTCCCTTCCGGTAGATCTTGCCATCCATGCAGGTGTGTCCCGGTGCACGCTGTTCCATAAACTCGGTGAAGATACCTGCCTCATACGCAGCCATCCAGTCCGCGGGAAGATGTGCAAAAATGCGATCGCGCTGTGAACGTCCCTCCCAGTAGGGAATCACCTCTCTACGGTAGGTCCCGATCTCTTCCTCCGTGATGAGATAACGCTGCTGATCACGGCTGTTGAGCACCTGCAGATCCTCCACAGAATGACAGGTCAGCTCAGGGAAGGTGTAAACCGCTTTGGGCTTGTCACCCCTCTCTCCTACTATCAGTTCCTTCTTTCCGATATAAATCTTTTTTTTATCGCAGATCTCCATAAAGTTCAGTGCACGCATCACGGGAGTGGCATATTTCCCGTTATTCTCCTTGTAGAAAGATGTTTCAATCAGTGCCCGCTCAATGGAAAGTGTGGCCGGTGTGGAGATGCTCTCTTCACGTAATGCCCGTATCCGGTCGTTCATGCCCGGACTTGCAGAGTTCTCTTTATAGAAGTTGCCTTCACTAAATGATTCTCTTTCAGGAAGACTATTTTTCATTGTAAGTTCTTCGAACATAATCAGTTCTTGTAAGGATAGAATGTAATTGAATAAATGACCCGCAGGAGGAGCGGAAATGTAATTGGCTTAAAGAAGGGGTGATCAGCAGATCCAGCAGGAGAAGAGACGTTTCCCGTTGTTATGGTATAATGTGCTATTGCAGTGAAGACCAAACATATGGATCAACATTAACTACTGCAAAGTTAATAAAGATTGCAGCATTATTTATTGCAAAGATAGTGAATAATTCGTAATAGCAACCTGTTCATGATAAGTTACCGCCTAAAAAAAAACAGCTCTCCCCGGCCCAACCGGAAGTGTTAAAAAAGAGATGGAAAGGTGGTTAAAGGGAACGATCAGATAAAGGCTTTCTCTCTTTCCAGTTCAACCTCCGCTATTGTTTTAGCCAGTGGTTTACCTAATACCCTGTTACCGGATTGGGTAATGAGGATGTCTTCTTCATT
>JADMKJ010000042.1 GCA_015478855.1 Proteiniphilum sp. | reverse complement strand
AATTAGAGAAAACCTGGCAAGAAGAGGGTAAACACTTTCCTGCATTGGTTGAATACTCCGATAACGGAACTGAGTTTATATTCATTTTTGAAAGTTTACGCCATCCTTCTATGGAGATGAAGCCTAAAATAGAAAGCAGACTTTTGTCGGTTTTTCCTCAAATAACTTTTCTTGACATGAACAATCATCCGATAGTTGTAAGATTTTTAAATACCACGAGTCCTGAAGTAATAAATAACTTTTTTCAAACTCAGGGCTATGTTGGATACGAGGTTTTTAATAATTAAATAAAATTAAGGTGAATTGAGTTTTTTCCTGGATAAAATTTAGCTTTTAAAACCTGTCTATCAAAAATTGATAAAAATACTACTATGAACAAATTAATATCTTTGGTTTTTTGTCTGCTACTGTTAAATGCAAACTCTCAAACACAAACAGTTACTTTTAACCCTTCGACGGCAACTCAAACCTGGGTTGTACCTCCATGTGTTACCAGCATAACCATGACCACAGCAGGTGGGGCTGGTGGTGGAACAAGCGGTGGAGACGGAGCTGTACTTACCGGAACGTATGCTGTGACACCAGGTCAAACTATTTCTATGGTTGTTGGCGGTGCAGGTGGTCTGAATTCTGCGGGTATAAATGGCGGCGGAGCAGGGCGACCATCGAGCATTGGTGCTGCATGGGCGTCAGGCGGTGGTGGAGGCGGAACGAAGGTTTCATTCGGCGGACCTTTCACCATTTTCGCAGGCGGTGGTGGTGGAGCCGGTAGTGGCGATACGTATGCTGCTGGCGGTAATGGCGGATGTCCGAATGGAGCAGGCGGAACAGCTTCGTTTGGTGCGGGTGCCGGTGGTGGTACTCAAACTGCAGGCGGTGTAGGTGCTCCGCCCTGGACAGCAGGAGGTGGTACCGGTGGAACCGGGACCTTAGGTTTTGGTGGAGCCGGAGGAATTGATGTAAACTATGGATATGCTCCGGGCGGCGGCGGCGGCGGTGGCTACTATGGCGGCGGAGGCGGCGGTAGTGACAATATCAATATGACTTCTGCTATCGGCGGCGGGGGCGGCGGGGGCGGCTCTAGTCTTTACCCTGCAGGTACCGGTTGTAATGCAACAAATGGTGGACCGGGATATGTTACGATTACTTACACAGCTATAAACATAACTGCTACTAACACCGGCCCTTATTGTAGCGGGGCAACAATCCAATTAAATATTACCGGCGCTCCTGCAGGCTCTACTTATTCATGGACAGGACCAAATGGTTTTACATCAACAGCTCAAAATCCAACAATAGGAGGGGCGACAACAGCAATGGGCGGAACCTATACCGTAGCAATTAATGGTACTACATGTACGGCTTCGACGACTGTAGTGGTAAATCCTGCACCTGTCATTAGTGCAGGACCTAACCAGGTTCTCACATGTACAACTACAAGTGTCCAATTGAACGGAAGTTCAACTCCCACGGCAGTTAATTATTCATGGGCTGGTCCGGGTATTGTTAGCGGTGGAAATACCGCAACTCCAACGGTTAATGCTCCGGGAACATATACATTAACGGTTACTAATCCGGCTAATGGTTGTACAGCTACGTCTACAGTTACTGTTACTCAAAATATTACACCTCCAAATGCCAATGCAGGAACGGGACCTGTTCTAACTTGCGCTGTAACTTCGGTAAACCTTAATGGATCTTCTTCTACACCGGGAACTACATATTCATGGGCTGGTCCCGGAATTGTTTCAGGTAGTACATCATTAACTCCAACGGTAAATGCCCCTGGAACATATACTTTAACAGTAACCAACCCTGCCAATGGTTGTACGAATACTGCTACTGTGAATGTCACACAAAACATTACTCCTCCTAATGCAAATGCAGGTACACCGCAAACTATAAGTTGCGGAACGACGACTACAACGCTGAATGGATCATCCAGTACTCCGGGCTCTACCTTTTCATGGAGTGGACCGGGAATTGTGTCCGGAGGAACTACAGTTTCACCCACAGTGAATGCAGCTGGAACCTATACCTTAACAGTTACTAATCCTGCAAATGGCTGTACAGCGACTTCAACAGTAACGGTAACTAACAATTCAGTTGTTCCAAATGCAAATGCCGGCGCGACTGCCGTGTTGACATGTTCCACTACGACTGCTGTTTTAAATGGCTCATCAAGCACTCCATCCACCACGTTTTCATGGGCTGGTCCCGGGATTGTTTCCGGAGGGAATACAGCAACTCCAACTATAAATGCACCGGGTACATACACACTCACTGTTACAAATACAGCGAATGGTTGTACCAATACGGCAACTGTGAACATTACGCAAAATATTACTCCTCCCAATGCAAATGCGGGAACAGGCCCGGTTTTAACTTGTGCCGTAACTTCGGTAAACCTTAATGGATCTTCTTCTACACCGGGCACAACTTATTCATGGTCCGGTCCTGGGATTGTTTCAGGAGGGACTTCATTAACTCCAACGGTAAATGCCCCGGGAACATATACTTTAACAGTAACTAACCCTGCCAACGGCTGTACAAATACTGCAACTGTGAATGTGACTCAAAATATTACACCTCCAAACGCTAATGGCGGAACAGGACCGGTTTTAACTTGTGCGGCCACATCAGTTAATTTAGCTGGTTCTTCAAGTACGACACCAACCACTTATTCATGGTCGGGACCCGGAATAGTTTCAGGAGGCACCTCATTAACACCTACTGTAAATACACCGGGCACATATACGTTGACAGTTACAAATACAGCCACAGGTTGTACAAACACCGCAACGGTAAATGTTACTCAAAATATTACACCTCCAAACGCTAATGCCGGAACAGGACCAACTTTATCCTGTTCTGCAACTTCTGTAAACCTTTCAGGTTCTTCCACAACCACACCTGCAACATATTCATGGGCAGGTCCGGGAATAGTTTCCGGAGGAACAACTTTAACACCGGCAGTAAACGCTCCGGGGACATACACGCTTACGGTTACAAGTGGAACAAACGGGTGTACAAATACTGCAACCGTTACAGTTAACCAGAGTATTGGTATTCCGAATGCTGATGCGGGTACCGGCCCTACTCTGACTTGCGCAGTGACAACAGTAAATCTTGGAGGTAGTTCTTCAACCCCCGGTACAACTTATTCGTGGGCTGGCCCGGGAATCGTTTCTGGCGGTACAACGCTTTCACCATCTGTAAATGCGCCCGGTTCTTATACTTTAACAGTTACGGATCCGTCAAATGGCTGTACAAACACATCAAGTGTAACCGTAAATCAAAATATTACACCTCCAAATGCAAATGCGGGAACAGGACCAGTTTTAACTTGCGCCGTAACTTCGGTAAATCTTAATGGATCTTCTTCTACACCGGGAACAACCTATTCATGGGCAGGACCTGGGATTGTTTCAGGAGGGACTTCATTAACTCCAACGGTAAATGGACCTGGCACATATACTTTAACAGTAACTAACCCTGCCAATGGCTGTACAAATACGGCTACTGTGAATGTGACACAAACTATTACTCCTCCAAATGCAAATGCGGGAACAGGACCTATTTTAACTTGTGCAGCAACAACAGTAAATTTAGCTGGTTCTTCAAGTACGACACCAACCACTTACGCATGGTCGGGACCCGGAATAGTTACAGGAGGTACATCATTAACACCTACTGTAAATGCACCGGGGACATATACGTTGACAGTTACAAATACTACCACAGGTTGTACAAATACTGCCACGGTAAATGTTAGTCAAAATATTACACCTCCAAACGCTAATGCAGGTACAGGACCAACTTTATCCTGTTCTGCAACTTCAGTAAATCTTTCTGGTTCTTCCACAACAACGCCTGCAACATATTCATGGGCAGGTCCGGGAATAGTTTCAGGAGGAACAACTTTAACACCGGCAGTAAACGCACCGGGGACATACACGCTTACTGTTACAAGTGGAACAAACGGGTGTACAAATACTGCAACCGTTACAGTTAACCAGAGTATTGGTATTCCGAATGCTGATGCGGGTACCGGCCCTACTCTGACTTGCGCAGTGACAACAGTAAATCTTGGAGGTAGTTCTTCAACCCCCGGTACAACTTATTCGTGGGCTGGCCCGGGAATCGTTTCTGGCGGTACAACGCTTTCACCATCTGTAAATGCGCCCGGTTCTTATACTTTAACAGTTACGGATCCGTCAAATGGCTGTACAAACACATCAAGTGTAACCGTAAATCAAAATATTACACCTCCAAATGCAAATGCGGGAACAGGATCAACTTTAAATTGTACTGTGACTTCTGTAAATCTGGGAGGAAGCTCTTCAACTCCGGGCACCACTTATTCGTGGGCTGGACCGGGAATAGTAACCGGAGGAACTTCATTATCTCCGGAGGTGAATGCACCTGGAACATATATTTTAACCGTTACCGATCCTGCTAATGGTTGTACGAACACTGCTTCGGTGAATATTACGCAAAATATCACTGCACCGAATGCAAATGCAGGAACCCCACAAACGATAGATTGCGCATCTCCGACGGTAACATTAAATGGAAGTTCTTCTACTCCGGGCACAACGTATTCATGGGCAGGCCCCGGGATTGTATCAGGAGGAACCTCGCTTTCACCCGTTGTGGATGCCCCTGGGACGTATATCTTAACAGTTACAGATCCTTCGAATGGTTGTACCAGTACCTCTGGTGTAAACATTAGTCAGAGCGTAGGAATACCTGATGCTGACGCTGGGACCAGCCCGGATTTAACTTGTACAACTACGTCTATTGCCTTAGATGGATCATCTGCAACAGCAGGCGCAACATACTCATGGTCAGGTCCGGCAATCGTTTCGGGTGGAACGACCCTTAATCCAATTGTGGATGGTCCCGGAACTTACATTTTAACAGTTACGGATCCTTCGAATGGTTGTACGAACACTTCGAGTATGACGCTTAATGAAAATGTCGTTATACCAGATGCAGACGCCGGCACAAGCCCTGATTTAACGTGTGCAACGACCTCTATTGCATTAGATGGTTCTTCCACTACTTCAGGTGCGACTTATTCATGGTCTGGTCCCGGAATTGTTTCCGGTAGCACAACTTCAAACCCTACTGTAAATGCTCCGGGAACTTATACTTTAAC
>JADMKJ010000041.1:10980-33352 GCA_015478855.1 Proteiniphilum sp. | reverse complement strand
AATCTTAATTTTCACTGGAAAGAAGCATTGGCCGATATCGAGACCAATCAAGATGTGATTCGGCAAAAACTGGTTCTGCCACGGATACATATAAAAAATAGTCTCTCCTTCTCAAAGTTGATAGGGAATATCTCAATAGGTGCAGGTAGCAATACAGAGTTTACCCGTCTGCCACAATCCCTTTCCATCGTCTCTTCCGATACGCTCCCTCTGTTCTCCACTCAATCGGCATACCAATCTGTTCAATTCAACGACGGTTTCAGTGACACCTTTTTTACACTCAATTACAAAAAACGGAATCACTCCATTGATGTAAAAACCGGGGCAGAATGGGTATGGCAGTCCATAGCATCAAATCTTATCCCGTCGCCCGAACTTCAAGATGATTTTCACAATAGTCTGGTGTGGAGAACCACCCGTTTTTATACCGAACCATCCCATCGGCTCAATTATCGGAAATGGACACTCACCTCTTCGGCTTCGGTCAATTATATGCGAACAAAATATGCGAAAAGGGAGGAAAATTTCTTTTATATAAATCCTCGTCTCAGAATAGAATATGAACCAAACGGACACATAAGATTCAACGCGGGATATAGTAACAATCTTCGCTATGGCGATCTGAACCAAATGCAAACGGGTTATGTACTGAAAAGGTATGACCTGTTTTCGAAAGGTATTGAAGAGCTGCAACGAACCGCGGCTCAAAGCCTTAACTGGGGAATTTTCTATAAAGACATCTCGCATCTTTTTAATCTGCATTATTTCGGTGCCTTTTCCTATTTCAAAAGTAACCTGATGCCGGTTAGTTTTATTCAGGAATACTACAGTCTTACCTGGTGGGAATATAAGGAAAATCCTTCCACTTTCTGGATCAACCAGTTTTCGGCGACCAAATTGTTTATCGACATTTCTTTAACCGCCGGCCTGAGCCTGTCATATAACCAAAACAGATCGACCCTAGAACAACAGGGTTCATCTCTACAATACACAAACCACACCTTTGCCGTCTCTCCATCACTGAAATGGAACACGAACAAAAATCTGAATTTCGATTTCACGATGAATGCATTCTTCTCGGGAGTGAGTATGAATAAGGAGAGGGTGGAGAATTATATTCCTCTTATCAATCATCGGTTATACTCATTTTTTGGTATTACCGAAAAGTTGTCGCTCTCTTCTACGTTACAGCATTATTACAACAAGTCACCCAACTCTTCCGGAACAAACTTGCTGTTTGCCGATCTCGGTTTTCAATATATTTTCAATAAAGTGACCGTTCGATTGGATTGGACCAATATTCTCAATCAGAAACAGCATGTTACAAGCAGTTACAATGCGATTAACACCTACACAATTGTAGATAAACTGAGACCGGGAGAAGTGCTTATAACCTTCAGGTTTAAACGGTAAGGGAAATACCGGAGGTGAAAAATGGACCCAAATGATCATCGATCATTCACCCCGGTCATCCGAACCGCTTACCCAATTTTTCTTAGCACAATCCTGAAGGTAGCACCTTTCCCCAATTCGGACTTCAGCACAAATATTTTCCCTTTGTGATACACCTCCACGATCCGTTTCACCAGCGTAAGGCCCAGCCCCCACCCCCGCTCTTTGGTGGTATAACCGGGGGAGAAGATCTTCTTCTGTTTCGATCTCGTAATCCCTTTGCCGCTGTCGGTTACATCAAGCAGAGCCTGATTATCCTTTTCAGTCAGTCTGAAGATGATAGTACCCTCTCCATTCATGGCATCTACCGCATTCTTCGTGAGATTTTCAATCACCCATCCAAATAGTGGTTCATTCAGTGAGACCATCACCGGCTTTTCGGGGAAAAGTAACGAAAAAGTGATTCTTTCTGACAGTCGCTTTTCAAGGTATGTCAATGCATTCCTCACCACCAACCGCATGTCTGCCGGCTCTGTGTTCGGTGCAGAGCCAATCCTGGAGAAACGTTCTGCAATCATTTGCAAACGGGCGGTATCCTTTTCAATCTCACCCACCAGTGCAGCATCCACCTCTTTCAGCTTCAGATATTCTGTCCATGCTGCCAGCGATGAGATGGGTGTACCCAGTTGATGGGCCGTCTCTTTCGACAATCCCACCCAGACACTGTTTTGTTCGGCTTGTTGCGAACGTTTCAGCGCAAAAAATGCAAGAGCGACAAACAGAGCGATGATAAAAAGCTGTATATAGGGATATACCTGCAATTGCTTCAACGTGTAAGAGTCATCAAAATAAAGCGATTGATTCAGCTCTTCCATTCTGATAGGAGCATGTCTGCCGGCAAACTGTTCCATTTTATCTCGAAGTAAAGCGATTGTATCCTTCTCCGGTAGTTTTATATTATTCGATTGTAATTTCCCGCTGTTTTCATCATACAGGATAACCGGTATGGTCGTGTTACTTTGAAGTATATTCAAAACCAGCAACATATCCGCGCCGGGTTCATCAAGGGAGATCGACGCTGTGGCTCTTGCCCATATTTCCATCTTCTGCCGCTCCTCTACCGACACCTGTTTCACCAAGTTGCCGGACACTACCAGTGAGAGAAGGGCCGCTGCAATGGCTATGATGACGAACAGGTAAGTGAGGGTTTGCCGTGTATACATGGAAAAAAGAATTAGGAATTAATAGTGATTATCAGCTGACTGATTTAACAGTATCTCGGGCCTGACTTCCGGCAAATAACCGCTTCGTATCCGCCATTCATTGGGATAAAGATTATTCGCCCGGTTGCCTATATTCTTCACAAACCCGATCGGTTCATCGTGATAGGTGAGCAGGAGAAATCCTTTCGGTGCATCGGCAATGGTGATGGCTTCTTTACGCAGGTAGGCGATTGCCAGTTCGTAAGGCAGTTCAACCTCGCAGAATGCTGTCCGGTTCAGGTTTCTGCTCATCGCCAGTGAATGCGAGGGGATTAAGTCTTTTCCCTTTTTCTCCCCTATGTCAACACCCATCGAGACAATCCTCAACCGCTCTTTCAAAGAGAGCATCGTTTCAGCATGTGCTTTTGGCAGTGCTGTGATACGGTTATCTGTTTCCACAAAATCGTACAGCTCCGGATGCTTTATCATTCCGGCATATTCAGAAATATCCTTTATGAACAGCGATGGCCTCTTTCTGTTCTTTTTGGAGGAATAGACACCTTTTGAGGAATATTCAGTTTCAGGAAGCGTTGATTCCGATTTTCTTAACAGCGTAACAAACAGCCCCTCTCCCCTGGTCTTGTGAGGAAAAAAGCGGTAACCCACTGCTCCGTGAAGAGATGACGGGGTGATCCCCCACTCCTCTTCAGTTGGTACTTCAATAAAATCAGCGCCCAGTTTTTGTGCCATCCAGAGAGCATTCTCTTCATTCTCGGCCTTGTTATAGGTGCAGGTGCTGTAAATAAGCACACCTCCCGGTTTCAGTGCGGGCCACACATCACTGAGAATATCTTTTTGTCGTGCTGCACACATCACCACATTCTGTGGTGACCACTCCTTCACTGCCACTTCATCTTTACGAAACATCCCTTCTCCCGAACAGGGAGCATCCACAAGTATCAGATCGAAGAGAGCCGGGAAAGCGGCGAAGTCTCCCGGATGATTATTGGTGACCACGCTGCAGGGATCACCAAACTTGGTCAGGGTCTCCGACAATATGTTTGCACGTTGATGTATCAGTTCATTGCTGACCAGCAGGCTACCCTCCGGCAATGCCGTCAAAAGACTTAACGACTTACCACCCGGGGCACCGCAAAGATCGAGACAGAGGGACGGCTGTATAACCAGCTGCCTTACCAGATACTCCACAAACATAGATGATGCTTCCTGGACATAGTAATAGCCTGCATGAAAGAGAGGATCGAACGTGAAGGCAGGACGCTCTTTCAGGTAGTAACCCCACTCCGACCACGGCACAGGTTGTGCCGGCCTGGCGAAACCCATCGGGTTACGTGCTGATTTGTGCGGGTTAAGACGGATACTCACCGGGGTATCTCCCTCCAATGCAGAAAGGAATTGCTCTGTTTCACCTCCAAGCAGTGACCGGAGAGAAAAGATAAATTCTTCAGGGAATTTCATTGACAGATCTTTTGGTTACAAAGATAAAAGATTTTTGCTGATTCGTTTTCGATTGATTGATTTATGGGCTTAACAAAAAAAAGTTATCTTTGTGCTTTCACAGAATCATCAAAAAATCAATCATGAAAAAAATGCTTCTTATCGCAGGACTGCTCTGCACCATGCTTATTTCTGCGCAGGTAAGACCTGATCCGCAACCGGCACCTGACAGCTTCGAACAATTCAACCTGGGCATGGCCGGTTATACATTTGTAAATTTCGACCTGGACAAGACACTGGAAATTATGGATAAATGCGATGTGAAATATCTCTGCATCAAAGATTTTCATCTCCCCCTCAAGAGCACGGATGAAGAAATCGCGGCTTTCCATGCCAAACTAAAAACGAAAGGTGTAACAGGCTATGCCGTAGGACCTATCTATATGCGTTCCAGGGATGAGGTAGACAACGCATTTGAATATGCAAAACGAGTGGGCGTGAAGCTGATCGTGGGAGTACCCAACTATGAGCTGCTGCCATACGTAGACCTAAAAGTGAAGGAGTATGATTTTCAATATGCCATTCACCTTCACGGTCCGGACATGCCATTGTATCCCGATGCAGATGATGTCTGGAACAACGTGAAAGATCTTGATGGGAGGATAGGTATGTGTCTCGATGTGGGGCATGACACACGCAACGGAAAAGATCCGGTGAAGGATCTGGAGAAATACCATTCGCGCGTATTTGACATTCATATCAAGGATGTGACGGGATCGACCAAAGCCGGTTATTCAGTTGAGATCGGCCGCGGTATCATCGATTTCCCTGCATTTATCGATATGCTCCGTAAAGTAGACTATAGCGGTGTCTGCAGCCTTGAGCACGAACGCAACATGAAAGATCCCTTTCTGGGAATTGCGGAATCGATCGGCTATTTCAGAGGGATGATTGCTGCAACGAAAGAGGTTAAGAAATAAAAAAAAGATTCTCTACCATTTTAAAAGGTTGATCTGGTAAAATTAACCTTTTCATTTTATTAGGGATGAAACAGAGCCATACATGCTCCTTTTTCCGAAAAGGGGTTCCGAAAAAACGGTGAACAATGAAAAATGTCCTCTCTCCCCTCCCCTGGAAAGTACTGGAAAGTGAATATCTGCACAAAAGGCCCTGGCTCACCGTGCGTAAAGAAAAACTGGAGATGCCCAACGGGAATGTGGTACCTGAATATTATGTACTGGAATACCCCGACTGGGTAAATATCATCGCCATCACCAAAGAGGGTGAATTTATTCTGGTGCAGCAATACCGGCCGGGAATCGGCAAAACCTGCTTTGAACTGTGTGCCGGCGTGTGTGAAGAAGAGGACCCCTCTCCACTTGCCTCTGCACAAAGAGAGTTACTGGAAGAGACAGGTTACAGCGGAGGGCACTGGAAAGAGTTCATGCGTGTTGCACCCAACGCGAGCGCTGCCAACAACTACTCCTGGTGCTTTATCGCCGAAGGTGTGGTGAAAACAGGCAATCAGGCTCTGGAAGAGTCTGAAGATATCACAGTACATCTTTTTTCCTACGATGAGGTGAGGGCACTGCTAACAAGCGAACAGATTATACAGGCAACCATGGCCGCCCCATTGTGGAAATATTTTGCGTTGAACGATAAACAACAATCACCATGATCACCATCACCATCATTGTGCTTACCTCCATCGTCTCCATTCTCGCATTCCGAAACAACGCAATGATGGAGAGGATGATCTTTTATCCGCCTTCGGTCAGAAGGGGTGAATGGCACAGGCTGTTTACCTACGGTCTCCTGCACGCCGATTACATGCATCTTATCTTTAACATGTTCACGCTCTATTTCTTTGCGACGGATATAGAGCGTATATGTAAAGCACAACTGGGTGAACAGGTGGGGGCACTCTGCTTTATCATCCTCTACATCTCGGCCTTGCTGATCTCCATACTACCAACATACTTCAAACAGAAAGAGAACAGATCTTATCATGGCCTGGGTGCATCGGGAGCCGTCTCGGCATTGATCTTTGCATATATGCTGATCAATCCGATGAACTTCATGGGTATCCTCTTTATACCGGTGATGCTGCCCGCATTCCTTTTCGGGATTATCTTTATGCTGATCTCCATCTCGCTGGATAAAAAAGAGCATGGAGGCATCAACCACTCAGCACATATCACCGGAGGAATATACGGCCTTGTCTATATGATTGTACTGTTCTACATTCTGGCAGATATAAACCTGATCGGATCATTCTTCAGTCAGATAAGGATCGAGTCTCTCTCCGACCTGTTTCATATCGGTTTCTAAAAGCTCAGACTGTCTCCTTACACCATTTATCAGCTTTTAGACCCTTATTCGAGAGAAGGAAAAGGATGAGAGAGGCGACAGACTGGTCACACAATTTATAAGATATCCGGGGAAAGGGAGCTACGCATTGCCTTATTTTGTCTATTTTTGTATGAAAAAGGTCTTCAAACGAAATGGATCATCCGGCACTTTATTTAATTCCCGTAACGTTGGGTGAGACACCTGTTGAACAGGTGATTCCCTCATACAACAGAACGGTCGTTTCAAATCTGAAATATTTTATCGTGGAGAATATCAGATCGGCACGCCGTTTTCTGAAGAAAAGCAATCCTGACACAGATATTGATACACTCACTTTTTATGAGTTGAACAAGCACACCGACAGGAATATAATCACCAGTTACCTACTGCCAATGAAGAGAGGTGAGAGCATCGGCATTATCTCTGAGGCGGGCTGTCCCGCCGTGGCCGACCCGGGTGCCGATGTGGTGACTATCGCACAGCAGGAGGGTTACAAGGTTGTTCCACTGGTGGGACCCTCCTCCATGTTGATGGCCATCATGGCCTCGGGCTTCAACGGACAAAGCTTTGCCTTTCACGGTTATCTTCCGATCGACGCCAGTGACAGGGTAAAAAGGCTGAAACAACTTGAGAGCAGATCCTACAACGAGGACCAGACACAACTATTTATTGAAACACCCTATCGCAACCGGAAACTGGCTGATGATATATTGCAGCACTGTAAGCCGCAGACAAGGCTTTGTATAGCGATGAATATTTCATGTGAAGATGAGTATATTGTTACACGGAGGGTGAAAGCATGGAAAGGAAATCTTCCCGACATGCATAAAAAACCGTGTGTATTTCTACTTTACAGAGAATAATGAACATTCAACACAACATACAACTCCAACACTACAACTCATTCAGGACGAAAGCGCTTACGAAACTTTTTTGTGAACCGCTAACGCCGGAAGAGTTGTCGGAGATAGTGAAAGCTTTTCCCGGTGAAAAGAAATTAATCCTTGGTGCCGGATTCAATCTGTTCTTTACGGAGGATTACGATGGCCTTATTATCAGACCGGCTATGAAGGGTATCAACATATTGTCTGAGACCGACAGTGAGGTGGTTTTAGAGGCCGGTGCAGCCGAGGATTGGGACACTTTCGTGGAATACGCTGTTTCGAAAGGATTTGCCGGCCTGGAGAATCTATCACTGATTCCCGGTTCCGTGGGTGCAAGCCCGGTGCAGAATATAGGCGCTTATGGTACCGAGGTGAAAGACTCAATAATACATGTGAACGCAGTAGATATCCGGTCAGGGGAGATCACCATCTTCACCAATGAAGAGTGTCTTTTTGCATACCGTGACAGCATCTTTAAACGCAACTGTCGTTATATCATCACCTCAGTTATCTTCCGATTGAGTAAATCATTCACCTACAAAGAGAAATATATCGATCTCAGTCGCGAGCTGGAAGGTGTGCCCTCTCCAACACTTTTGCAGGTGCGGGAGGCTATTATACGCATACGCACCCGCAAACTGCCCGATTATACCGTTCTGCCCAATGCCGGCAGCTTCTTTAAAAATCCGCTGTTGACGAAAGAGGAAAAAGAGATGCTTCAGCACAAGCTGGTAGATCTGCCTGTATACAATGTAGGAGAAGAGAGGTTTAAAACATCTGCCGCATTTTTGATTGAAAAGGCGGGATACAAGGGCAGACGTCGCGGAATGGTTGGTACCTATGAACATCATTCGCTGATCATCGTCAACTACGGCACTGACAATGGGAAGGAGATAGCCGACTTCATGAGGGAGATACAGAACGAAGTCAGTCAGCAGTTTGAGGTGATGCTTGAACCGGAAGTGTGGATCTTTTAATTTGCAATTACGAACAGTCAATAAAAAACAATCAATATGTCATCATTTATCATCGAAGGCGGACACAGTCTACAGGGAGTGATCACCCCACAGGGTGCGAAAAACGAGGCACTACAGGTGATCTGCGCCACACTGCTTACACGGGAAGAGATAATCATTGAAAACATCCCTGACATCCTGGATGTGAATAACCTCATCGGACTGTTGCGTGATATGGGTGTCATAGTGAAGAAACAAAGTGATGAAACCTACTCCTTCAGGGCGGAAGAGATTGACCTGGCTTACACGCAATCGGATGATTTCATGAAAAAAAGTGGCGCCATGAGGGGTTCGATCATGATTATCGGCCCGCTGCTGGCACGCTTCGGTGAAGCCGTAGTGCCTAAACCGGGAGGTGACAAGATTGGTCGCCGGCGGCTGGATACCCACTTTAACGGTATCATAAAACTGGGTGCTGAGCTGAAACTGAATGAAAAGAAACAGCTGTTCACCCTCACCACCAGGCAACTGAAAGGAACCTACATTTTACTCGATGAGGCTTCAGTTACCGGCACCGCCAACCTGCTGATGGCAGCGGTGCTTGCGCATGGAGAGACTACCATCTACAATGCCGCGTGTGAACCATACGTAGAACAGTTAAGCCGGATGCTGGTGCGTATGGGAGCAAAGATTGAGGGGATAGGCTCCAATAAGCTGATTGTACACGGGGTGACAAGCCTCAGCGGCTGCAAACACCGGTTACTGCCCGACATGATTGAGATAGGCAGTTTCATCGGCATGGCAGCGATGACAGCCTCTGAGATCACCATCAGGGATACGTCTGTGGCCAACCTGGGCATCATCCCTGATAGTTTTCGACGCCTGGGCATCAGTGTGGAACAACGGGGTGATGATCTCTACATTCCACGCCAGGAGAGCTACACCATTGAGTCATTCATCGACGGCTCCATTCTCACCATTGCCGATGCACCCTGGCCGGGGCTCACACCTGATCTGTTGAGTGTGATGCTGGTGGTGGCCACGAAAGCCACTGGCAGCGTGCTGATCCATCAGAAAATGTTCGAGAGCCGTCTTTTCTTCGTGGATAAGTTGATTGATATGGGAGCACAGATCATCCTATGCGATCCCCATCGCGCTGTTGTTATCGGCCTGCATAATCGCTTCCATCTGAAAAGCATGACCATGACATCTCCCGATATCCGTGCCGGTATCTCGCTTCTTATAGCGGCCATGAGTGCCGAAGGGACAAGCACCATTCACAATATCGACCAGATAGACCGCGGCTATCAACAGATTGACAGGCGGTTGAATGCCCTGGGTGCACGCATTGAGCGGACTTCAGAACGGTAACAACCCATCACCATTGACAAAGGTCAGTTGAACCATCATGTAGCATTCCACGTTTAAATAGAAACGATAACATTCAAAGATTTCACGTTATGTCAAAAATCAACGATTTCAGGAAACTTCACTCAGGGGATGAACCCTTTATTCTGGGTAATGTATGGGACGCTAAAAGCGCTCAACTTGCCGAAAAAGCGGGTTATAAAGCCGTTGGCATTTCCGGTCACGCCATTGCCGAGAACCTTGGTTATAAAGACGGTGAGAATATGAGTTTTGAAGAGCTGCTGTTTGTTGTGAATCGTGTTATAAAATCGGTCTCCATTCCCGTTTCAGTAGATATAGACGGAGGTTACGGAAGAAGTTTAGGCAAAGTGAATGAACACATCAGGCAATTGCTGGAAATGGGCGCCGCCGGAATCAATATTGAAGATTCAGTGGTAAAGGAGGGAAAACGCTTGTTGGTGGAACTGGAAAAATTCACTAAAATAGTTCGGGGTATCCGTTCGTTTCTGACGGAACAAAAATCTTCACTCTTCCTGAATATACGTACAGATACCTATGTTACCAAACATCCGAAACCTTTGGAAGAGACGATTAAACGGGTCAAGGCATATGAAGAAGCAGGTGCAGATGGGATTTTTGTACCACTTCTCTCTGATGATAAGGAGATTAAATTAGTGGTCAGCAGCTGCGGGCTTCCTCTCAATGTGTACCTGCAATCACATACACCATCCTACTCACAACTCAAACTACTGGGCGTAAAGCGTATCAGCAGCGGTGCAGCCGTTCATGCGCAAAGTTACCGTAAGGCAGATGAACTATACCGGTCACTGATCACAGACAAGCGCTTCGGCAAGTTGTTCAGCTGATAAACAATCTGGTGAAGTCTCTGAATAATGTTGGAAGCGCATAAAATAGATTCGGCGTTTCCAATGAATTTATTTGCTTATTCGATAACTCTTTTATTACTTTGCACTTTCATTCAAAAGATCAACATACACTTTCGGCTTGATGAAACATGTATCCTCTATGAAGGAGACAGATAACTACACAATAACCACAAAAAATTATGCCAACGAACTTGGTCGTAACCGACATTAAACAAGTAACCATTCGATTTTCAGGTGACTCCGGCGACGGGATGCAGCTGTCAGGAACATTGTTTTCTACATTATCTGCTATCTTCGGCAATGAAATTGCCACCTTCCCCGATTTCCCGGCGGAGATTAGGGCTCCTCAGGGTTCACTGCATGGTGTATCAGGATTCCAGGTTCGCATCGGTGCAAAAGATGTATATAACTCTGGGGACAAGACAGACGTACTGGTCGCCATGAACCCGGCAGCATTGAAAGTGAACGCCCAGCACCTGAAAAAAGGATCCATCGTGCTTTACGACACCGATTCATTTCAGAAAAAAGATCTTGATAAAGCGCTGTTTACCACGCAGGAACCTTTTACGGAACTCAACCTTGAACATGTACAGCCAATAGGTGTTTCCATCACCTCAATGACAAAAGCTTCTCTGGAGGAATCAGGTCTGGAGAACAAAGAGATGCTGCGCAGCAAAAACATGTTTGCGCTCGGCATTGTTTGCTGGCTCTTCAACCGCCCCCTGGAGATTGCAGACAAGTTGTTGGAGCAGAAGTTCTCCAAAAGACCAAAACTGGTGGAAGCAAACATCAAGGCGCTTACCGACGGTTATAACTATGGCAACAATATACACCTCACCGCTTCGACCTATCGGATTGATCCTATTGAGTCGGGCAAAGGTTTTTATACCGATGTGAACGGGAATACAGCCACGGCTTACGGGTTGATTGCCGCTGCCGAAAAGGCGGATGTGCAGTTGTTCCTCGGCTCCTACCCCATCACACCTGCTACCGACATTCTTCAGGAACTGGTGAAAAGAAAAGATTTCGGCGTGAAAGCGCTGCAGATGGAAGATGAGATTGCAGGTATCACCTCTTCCCTCGGTGCAAGTTTTGCCGGCTGCCTGGCCGCGACATCCACATCAGGACCGGGGCTGGCACTTAAGAGCGAGGCTCTGGGACTGGCAGTGATGGCCGAGCTGCCGTTGGTGGTGATTGATGTACAGCGTAGCGGTCCCTCCACGGGTATGCCTACCAAGAGTGAACAAACCGACCTCAATCAGGCTCTTTACGGACGTAACGGCGAGAGTCCGCTCGTCGTGATGGCAGCAGCTTCACCCGTCGATTGTTTTGAGAGTGCCTTCGAAGCATCAAAGATAGCACTGGAACATATGACTCCGGTTATTCTGCTGACCGACGGTTATATTGCCAACGGCTCATCTGCATGGAAAATTCCGGACATGAGTGATTATCCGGATATCAAGCCTCCTTATGTGCAGAACCATTTCAATGGTGATGCGGGAGAATGGAAACCATTCCTTCGCGACGAAAAAACGCTTGTAAGATACTGGGGTATTCCCGGCACACCCAAATATATGCACCGTATAGGCGGCCTTGAAAAAGATCAGCTCACCGGTGTGATCTCCTCCAACCCGGAAAATCACCAGCAAATGGTAAACATCCGTAAACAGAAGATACAGAATATTGCCGGTTTCCTTCCGGCACAGGAGCTCATAGGTGATAAAGATGCCGACACGCTGATTGTGGGATGGGGCGGCACCTACGGCCATCTGCTGGAAGCAACCCTTCGCATCCTTGCCGATGGAAAGAAAATTGCTTTCACCCACTTCAGATATATCTCTCCGCTGCCCGGGAACAGTTATGAACTGTTGAAGAACTTTAAACGTGTAATCGTTGCAGAACAGAACAACGGTCAGTTTGCTGATTATCTGAACGGCATGTTTCCCGATCTGAAAAACATCTGCAAGTTTAATCGTGTAGAAGGACAGCCATTCAAGGTAAGCGAGCTGATTGAAGAATTCACAAAAACGATGGAAGGAAAATAAACATGAACGCAACAGAAATAAAATATCAGAAACATCTCCCCAAGGATTACAAGAGTGAAAATGCCGTGCGCTGGTGCCCGGGTTGTGGTGATTATGCAATCCTTACCTGCCTTCACAAAGCATTGGCTGAGCTGAACATTGAACCTCATGACACAGCGGTGATCTCGGGAATAGGTTGTTCCTCACGATTACCCTATTACATGAACACATATGGATTCCATAGTATTCACGGTCGTGCGGCGGCTATAGCCACAGGTGTGAAAGTAGCGAATCCTGCTTTGAGTGTGTGGGTTGCCACGGGTGATGGTGACTCGCTGGCTATTGGGGGGAATCATTTCATCCATGCCATCAGACGCAATGTGGACATCAATATACTCCTCTTCAACAATAAGATCTATGGTCTGACAAAGGGACAGTACTCACCCACCTCCTCAAGAGGATTTGTGTCCAAATCATCCCCCTTTGGAACGGTGGAAGATCCCTTCCGTCCGGCAGAGTTATGCTTCGGCGCAAGAGGTACCTTCTTCGCCCGTGCCATTGATGTGGATATGAAGAACCAGGTGGAGGTGATGGCAGAAGCTGCACGTCACAAAGGTACTTCAGTTGTTGAGATATTGCAGAATTGCGTAATTTTCAATGATGGTATTCACAACAAAATAAGTGACCGCACCTGGAAAGCCGACAATACAGTGACACTGAAACATGGTGAAAAAATGATCTTCGGCAAGGAGAATAACAAGGGGATCGTCCTTGAAGGGTGGAATCTTAAAGGGATCACTATTGGTGAAGATGGATACACACTGGATGATGTGCTGATACATGATGCTACCGCCAGAGACAACACATTACAACTGAAACTGGCACTCATGGATACATCTGAGGGGCTTCCGGTTGCACTGGGTGTGATTCGCAATATTGACGCACCTTCCTACGAAAGGGATTACCAAAAGCAGATTGAGGAGGTACAAATAAGAACTCCAAAAAAATCATTCACTGAGTTTTTGTTAGGCTCCTCAAACGTATGGGAAGTAAAATGATGTGACGATGTAACGATTCGGTGATGTGGTGATTCGGTGATTCAATCGATAAATCAACGCATCAACGAATCGGTTATTCAGCCGATCTTCTTCGTCTTATCTCCATCTGTATCAGCTTCAGCTCGCGGCTTGTCTGGCCTTTGACGGATGAATTCTCTTCGGCACGACGGAACAGATAGGGAATCATCGTCTTCACCTCACCATAGGGTAGATATTTTGCCACATTGTATCCCTGTTCTGCCAGGTTAAAGGTGATATGGTCGCTCATCCCATAGAGTTGGGAGAAGTAAATACCGGGATGGTCTCGCGCCAGTCCCTTTTCATCAATCAGGTTTGCAAGTAAGAGTGTACTTTTTTCATTGTGTGTGGCAACCATGAAATCGATCGTTTCATGATGTTCCATAAAATAGCGGATAATTTCATCGAAATCATGATCCGTCGCCTCTTTATCGGGTTGGATGGGTGATGGATATCCTTTTACGGCAGCGCGTTCGCGTTCTTTTTCCATGTAGGCACCACGGACAATCTTCAAGCCAAATTTGAACCTCCCCGCCGATGCTTTCCGATGATGTTGCCTTATACGCTCAATGCTGTCATGCCGGTACATCTGGTAGGTGTTCTGCACGATAGCCCTCTCCCTGTTATACCTCGCCATCATCATCATCACAAGCTCGTCCAGTACAGGTTGTATCCATGTTTCCTCCGCATCAATCAGTACCGGTACATTCAAGTCATGTCCACGTCTGAAGATTGAATCTACTCTCTCTTCCACACGTCTGAATTCAGCCTTCTCTTCTTCTGTGAGGGGCTTTTGTTCACTCACCTTCACCAACAGGTCGAAGCGAGCAATACCTGTGATTTTAAATGCACTGAAAGGCACACTTTTATTTTTATGTGCGAACTCAACGGTACGGATTACCTCATTACAGGTCTCATCGAAGATTGCATCGGATTCTTCTCCCTCCAGTGCATAATCCAGAATTGACATCACATTGCTTTTGGCCAGCTTTGCAATTGTTTTACTGCAATCCTCAATTGACATCCCACCAACAAAATGACGATAAATAGTACGTTGTAGAATAGATTTTACCGGGAAGTGAATGGCAAAGGCAATATTGATCAGATGCTTACCTATTTTTACCATAATCCGGCTGTTCATCACGCTGAACAGTTGATATGCCTCGCGAAGACTTGCATTGGATTGATCATGAAAGGCGATCTCCGAATTGTTGAAATCGATCAAGTGGGTTTTTCCTGATTGCATGCGTTAATTATAAAAGCATTAAGATTATCGTACAAAAATAGGAAAAATTTATTCTGTTTTTACATTTTGCCAAATAAAAGCGATTGTTCACTAATTCCAATTTTTTCTCTGTATAAATCTTCCCGGAAGCATATGATAATCATACTTTTTTTTGGTAAATTTGTATCATTAAAAAATAGAAACGTCATAAAAAAATAGTTTATCTTATGCCTAAAGGAGTCTATAAATTACCAGAAGTGAAAAATGAACCCGTAAAGAGCTATGCTCCGGGATCACCCGAAAGAGAAGCGCTGAAGCTGAAGTTGAATGAACTCGGCAACGGAGGGCTCGACCTGCCAATGATCATTGACGGGAAAGAGGTACGTACAGGCAATCTGATGGACATCCGTCCCCCACACGATCACCGCAATCTTCTGGGACATTATCACCAGGGTGACAAATCACACGTGCAGATGGCCATAGATGCAGCCCTGAAAGCCAAACCGGCATGGGAAGCAATGCGTTGGGAGAGCCGGGCAGCAATTTTCCTGAAAGCCGCGGAGCTGATTGCAGGACCCTATCGTGCCGAATTTAATGCGGTCACCATGATCGGACAATCCAAGAATGCATACCAGTCAGAAATCGATGCCGTTTGTGAGCTGGTAGATTTCTACCGCTACAATGTGAAAAATATGCAGGAAATATACGCCATGCAGCCCAACTCGTCTCCCGGGATATGGAACCGTATGGTTTGGCGTCCACTCGAAGGATTCATCTTCGCACTTACACCGTTCAACTTCACTTCTATTGCCGGCAATCTGGGAGGTGCACCCGCACTGATGGGTAATACCGTGGTATGGAAACCATCTAAAACAGCTGTCTACTCAGCCCATTTCATCATGAAGATACTGATAGAGGCCGGATTGCCTGATGGTGTGATCAATCTGATCTACGCTGGCGGAAGAGAAGCAGCTGATGTCGTTTTCAACCACCGTGACTTTGCAGGATTGCATTTCACCGGATCCACAGCCGTATTCAATGGCATGTGGAAGACGATTGCCAATAATATCCCAAAATACAAATCCTACCCGCGTATTGTGGGTGAGACAGGTGGTAAGGACTACATCATTGCCGATGAAACAGCCAATGCAAAACAGATTGCTACAGCTATCACCCGCGGTGCGTTTGAGTATCAGGGACAGAAATGCTCGGCTGCATCCCGTGCATACATCCCCCTGAATCTATGGGATGATGTAAAGAAATTCGTGAGTGAAGATCTCGCAAAAATCAATACAGGCGTAGTAGAAGATTTCAGCAATTTCGTGAATGCGGTGATTGACGAAGAGTCGTTCGATAAACTGGCAAAAGTGATTGATGATGCCAAAGAGTCTCCCGATGCTGAGATCGTTTGTGGCGGGACATGCGACAAATCGAAGGGTTACTATATCCATCCCACCGTGATCCAGGCAAAGAAACCCGATTACATCACGATGAAGGAGGAGCTCTTCGGCCCCATCATCACCATCTATGTTTACGACCCTGAAAAGCTGGACGAGACAATGGATATCCTTGACACCACCACCGACTATGCATTGACAGGCGCCATCTTCTCTGCCGACAGAGCACGTATAGAGAAGATGACTGCCCGCCTGATGCACACCGCCGGTAATTTCTATATCAACGACAAACCCACGGGAGCCGTGGTTGATCAGCAACCATTTGGTGGTGGGCGTGGCTCCGGCACCAATGATAAAGCCGGTTCACTGTTCAACCTGTTGCGCTGGGTGTCGCCGCAATGTATCAAAGAGACCTTTGTTCCGGCTACAGACTATATGTATCCCAATTTTCGGGTGGAGTAACAGATTATAATCTTGTTGCGTAATTAAAAGACCTGCCACTGAATGAGGCGGGTCTTTTGCATTCTTTACATCTGTTAAATCTACTTCAGCAAAAAACAATCTATCTTTGCAGGGTGTTTATGCAGTTAACAGACAATTGGAATGCAGAGTAAAAATATAAATATAGCCGTCGACGGTTTCTCGTCGTGTGGCAAGAGCACGATCGCCAAAGGGTTGGCAAGGCAACTGGGATACACCTATATAGACAGCGGCGCGATGTATCGCTCCGTAGCGCTGTTCGCTATACGCAACGGATGGATCACCGATTCGGAGATGGATGAGGAACATTTGAGGCAGCATATTGGAGATATTCGCATCACTTTCAAAACCAACAGTCACGGAGAACAGGAGACCTATCTCAATGGTGAGAACGTGGAAAGGGAGATCCGCACCCTCGATGCAGCCAACGGCGCCAGCCGTGTGAGCACATTGGGATTCGTGCGGAAAGCACTGGTAGCACAACAGCAGGTTTTGGGAAAAGAAAAAGGTGTGGTGATGGACGGCCGCGATATAGGCACGGTCGTATTTCCTGATGCTGAACTCAAGCTTTTCCTTACTGCTTCTCCCGAAGTAAGGGCTCAACGACGGTTTGATGAGATGAAAGCCAGGGGTGAGAATCCCTCTTTCGATGATGTACTGACCAATGTGAAAGAACGTGACCAGCGTGACACAACCCGTGTAGAGAGTCCTTTGCGGAAAGCCGATGACGCCCTCGAACTGGATAATTCTCATATTGGGATTGAAGAACAGTTACAGTGGGCACTCGGGATGTTTAACAAAATCACAACAGAAAATGAACAAGATTGAAATAGACAGGCAGTCCGGTACCTGTTTTGGTGTGGCAAAAGCGATTACCAGAGCAGAGGAGGAACTGAAAAAAGGAGGCACACTTTATTGTCTGGGTGACATTGTGCATAACAGTATTGAGGTAAAGCGTCTTGAAAAGATGGGATTGATCACCATCGATCATGAGCAGTTCCGACAGCTGAAGAATGTACGGGTACTGCTTCGTGCACATGGTGAACCACCCAGCACCTACCAGACAGCCAAAGAGAACAACATAGAGTTAATCGATGCATCCTGCCCTGTGGTATTGGGTCTGCAGAAAAAAATCAAGAAAAAATTCAATACCCGTCCAAATGAATCAGACCAGATCGTTATTTACGGTAAAAAAGGACATGCCGAAGTAAACGGTTTACTGGGACAGACAGATGAATCGGCCATCATCATTGAAAGCATCGTGGAGATTGACAAACTGGATTTCTCTAAGAACATCAGCCTCTTTTCACAAACCACCAAACCTCTCGATGGCTTTCAGGAGATGGGTGAGATGATCAAATCACGCATGAAAGACGGGGCAACATTTAATTTTTACGACTCCATCTGTCGTCAGGTATCCAATCGGGTACCCAACATCCGGGAATTTGCTGAAAGACATGATCTCATCCTGTTTATCGCCGGAGAGAAAAGCTCCAACGGAAAGGTTCTGTTCGCCGAATGTAAAAAGAAAAATCCAAATTCGTACCTCATCCATACACCCGATGAGATTGACCCTACCCTCCTCAGGGATAATATTACTATCGGCATCTGTGGCGCCACCTCTACCCCGATGTGGCAGATGGAAGCAGTTGCCGAAAACATTGCAAAACTGATGCCTCAGATGCCTATTGAAAAAGCTGCTTTTTAAGCAGCTTTTTTTTGTGGCATCGTTAAAAAGACATATCTTTGCATCTAATTGTTTTTAAGGTTATCAGTGTAAATAACCGGCAAAGTTTCATAGAAATAGATACAAATGATAGACTCTAGCATAAAAAGTGTAGGCCTTCTCACTTCGGGAGGTGATGCGCCTGGTATGAATGCAGCCATTCGGGCGGTTACTCGCGCCGGAATTTCCAACGGCATACGCATGTATGGCATTTACAGGGGTTATAAAGGTCTTATTTCCAATGAGATTGAAGAATTCAAAACCAATAGTGTAAGCAATATTATTCAACAGGGCGGAACCATTCTGAAAACAGCCCGATCGATGGAGTTTATGACTGTGGAAGGGCGCAGGATTGCTTATGAAAATATGCAAAAACACGGGATTGAAGCGCTTGTTGTGATTGGAGGTGACGGCTCTCTGACCGGTGCCGGTATTTTTGCCAACGAGTACAATATTCCTGTGGTGGGTCTTCCCGGAACGATAGACAATGATCTTAACGGCACAGATACGACCATCGGTTACGACACTGCACTGAATACCATCATGGAGGCAATGGACAAAATACGTGACACGGCAACCTCACACGAGCGTCTTTTTTTCGTTGAGGTGATGGGGCGTAACTGCGGTTACCTGGCGCTCAACAGTGCCATTGCATCAGGCGCCGAGGCAGCCATCATTCCCGAGATAAGTATCGAGAAGGACCAGCTGGGGGAACTGATTGAGCAAGGTTTCCGAAAATCAAAAAGCAGTAGTATGGTGCTTGTTACTGAGAGTGAAGTGACCGGCGGGGCAATGAAGCTGGCTGAACGTGTAAAAAAGGAATATCCCCAATATGATGTACGCGTCTCCATCCTCGGGCACTTACAGCGAGGTGGTTCACCCACGGCACAGGACCGCATACTGGCAAGCCGCATGGGCATTGCCGCCATTCAGGCACTTCAGGAAAATCAACGGAACGTAATGATAGGAATACGTGAAAACGAAATCGATTACGTCCCTTTTAAGAAAGCCATTAAGAAAGAGAGAGAAATAAGCAAGGAATTGCTTGAAGTGTTACGTATCTCCTCTATCTGACCATTGCACTGTCATTCCTGATTGCAAAAAAAGAAACAGGCATTTTATTCTTTTTTAAGATGAAAAGAGGTACTTTTGTGGTTGAAACCAAAATAATCAACAATATTAAAATATGGAAATTACACACATTGAACACATCGGTATTGCAGTAAGAAGTATTGATGAGCAACTCCCTTACTATGAGGGTGTTTTAGGATTAAAGTGCTACAACATCGAGACGGTAGAAGATCAGAAAGTAAAGACAGCCTTTTTCAAAGTGGGACAAACAAAAATTGAGCTTCTGGAACCCACAAGTGACGAGAGTACCATTGCCAAATTTATTGAAAAAAGAGGAGAAGGGATTCATCACATCGCCTATGCAACGACAGATGTGAATGAAGCATTGAAAGAAGTGGAAGCGAAAGGAGTTCGTTTGATAGACCAGCAGGCGCGTGCTGGCGCTGAAGGGTTACGTATTGCCTTCCTTCACCCGAAAACTACAGGCAGCGTACTCACCGAGCTGTGCGAACACCCCGCATAAAAAGCATCAGGACCTTTGACCAATCTAACTGAAATAAACAATCATTATAAACAAATTTGATATATGAGCAACCAACTCGAAAAAGTAAAAGAGCTTATTCAACTACGTGAGAAAGCTCGCCTGGGTGGTGGAGAAAGAAGAATTGAATCGCAACACCTAAAGGGGAAATACACAGCACGTGAACGTATTGCCATGCTTCTTGATGAAGGAAGCTTCGAAGAGTATGATATGTTCGTTGAACATCGTTCACACAACTTCGGCATGGAAAAAACCAAATACCTTGGCGACGGTGTCGTCACCGGTTACGGGACCATTGAAGGACGTCTTATTTATGTCTTTGCACAGGATTTCACTGTCTCCGGAGGGTCTCTGTCTGAAATGCATGCGCAGAAAATCTGTAAGGTGATGGATCAGGCTTTGTTAATGGGTGCTCCGCTGATCGGTATCAACGACTCGGGTGGTGCTCGTATACAGGAAGGTATCAATGCCCTGGCCGGTTATGCGGAAATCTTCCAGCGCAATATTCTGGCATCGGGTGTGATTCCGCAGATTTCGGGAATCTTCGGTCCCTGTGCCGGTGGTGCGGTATACTCTCCCGCACTCACCGATTTCATCATCATGACACAAGGAACATCCTATATGTTTCTTACCGGTCCTAAAGTGGTGAAAAAAGTTACCGGAGAAGATGTGACACAGGAACAACTGGGAGGGGCAGCAGTGCATTCCTCCAAATCAGGCGTTTCACAATTCCAGGTTCAAACGGAAGAAGACGGGATGAAGCTTATCCGCAAGCTACTCAGCTTTATACCTCAGAACAATCTGGAAGAAGCTCCATTGCATCCCAATGATGACCCTATTGACCGCCTGGAAGACGGACTGAATGAGATTATCCCCGACAGTCCCACCAAACCATACGACATGTATGAAGTGATCGGCTCTGTGATCGACAACGGAGAGTTTCTGGAAGTACATGCCGATTACGCAAAAAATATCATCGTCGGTTTTGCCCGCTTCAACGGTCAATCGGTAGGTATCGTTGCCAACCAGCCCAAGTTTCTCGCCGGTGTGCTCGACATCAATGCTTCGCGTAAGGCTGCCCGCTTTGTTCGTTTCTGTGATGCGTTCAACATCCCCATCGTGACACTTGTAGATGTTCCCGGCTTCCTCCCCGGTACAGGACAGGAATATGGAGGGGTGATCACGCATGGTGCCAAATTGCTCTACGCTTATGGTGAGGCGACAGTACCGAAGGTGACCGTCACCCTGCGTAAATCATACGGAGGAGCACATATCGTGATGAGCTGCAAGCAGCTGCGTGGTGACATCAACTACGCATGGCCAACGGCAGAGATCGCCGTCATGGGTGCCGACGGAGCCGTGGAGGTCCTCTACAGCAAGGAGATTGCAGCGGAGAAAGATCCTGAGAAATTGACTCTGTTGGTGGATGAGAAGAAGAAAGAGTACAATGATCTCTTCACCAACCCTTATGTTGCAGCCAGCAACGGATACATCGACGATGTGATTGAACCGCGCAACACACGCTTCCGCGTGATTCGTGCTCTACAGCAGCTACAGACAAAGAAACAGCAGAACCCACCGAAAAAGCATGATAACTTACCCCTTTAAATGCAGATGAACATGAGATATATAAAACAATTGTTGTTTCTTTTCATCACTGTAGTGTTGTTCAATGCCTGTTCCTCCGAAATCAAGAGCACCGACTGGGTGATCAACGAGGTGATGGTAGTGAACGAGACCAACTTTGTGGATGATTTCGGACAAAGGAACGGATGGATTGAGATTTATAACACCACGGCGAAAACACTGGATCTGGGAGGCCGCTATCTGACCAACGACCCTGACAATCCGACAAAATATGCGATTCCCCGCGGTGACGTGCTCACCAGCATCAAACCACATCAGCATGCGCTCTTTTTTGCAGATGAGATGCCCTTTAACGGCACCTTTCATCTCAACTTCAAGCTTGATCCCACCAAAGAGAATTATATCGCTCTCTATGACAACGACGGGAAAACATTGCTCGATGAGATCGTTATACCTGCAGGGCTGGCGGCCGATCAAACTTACGGATTTGCAAAAGACGGGGTTAAACATGATGAGAAGGGTAATATCATCGCCACTAATCTGAAAAGGGTCACACCCAGCAGTAATAATGCTGTACTGGAGGAAAACCCAAAAATTAAGGCGCTCGCAGTGAGTGACCCCTGGGGAGGAATGATAACGATCACCTCCATGCTTGTAGTCTTTGGAGGACTGATACTGTTGTTTCTCGCTTTCAGACTTTCAGGATCGATAGCGAAAAGCATGACACAAAAGAAAGTGGCACAAAG
>JADMKJ010000041.1:0-10880 GCA_015478855.1 Proteiniphilum sp. | reverse complement strand
TCGTATGAAAGAATTTAATTATAAAATCAACGGTACACCCTACAGAGTTGTAGTGACAAAATCAGACAGTGACTTTGTGGAGCTTGAAGTAAACGGTACTCCCTTCACCGTTGAACTGTCCCAGAAAAAGAAGAAAACATTGTCCGGCATTAAACGCCCAAGCAGTACATCTTCACCCATACCACAATCAACCTCTACCCCACTGGTCACAAGACCTTCCGGGTCCACTGATAAAAGTGCGCTGCAGTCGCCCCTGCCGGGTGTAATCCTGGAACTTCGCTGTAAAGTGGGAGAGACGGTGAAGAAAGGTCAGACGCTGATGATTCTTGAAGCAATGAAGATGGAGAACAATATTCTTGCCAACAAAAATGGCACAATATCCGAAGTTCTTGTACAGAAAGGTGATTCGGTTCTTGAAGGGGCTGATCTTGTAGTAATCGAATAAACCCGTAATAGAACATGAATACATTATTATCATTAACAGACAACTTACGTACATTCTGGAGCTACACAGGTTTCTTCAATGCCGAGATTGGACATATCGTCATGATCCTGATAGGATTGGTGTTCATTTATCTGGCTATAAAGAAAGAATATGAGCCCCTTTTGTTGATCCCCATCGGCTTTGGTATCCTGATCGGAAATATCCCGTTCAACGAGGCTGCCAACCTGCAAGTGGGTATATACGAAGAGGGATCGGTTTTTAATATTCTTTATCAGGGCGTGGTGAAAGGATGGTATCCACCACTCATTTTTCTGGGTATTGGGGCTATGACCGACTTTTCGGCCCTGATCGCCAACCCGAAACTGATTCTGATTGGAGCAGCTGCGCAGTTCGGTATTTTTGGCGCTTATATCATTGCCCTGCAAATGGGTTTTGCCCCTAACGAGGCAGGTGCTATCGGTATCATCGGAGGTGCTGACGGCCCTACGGCTATCTTCCTCACCTCCAAGCTCGCTCCTCACCTGCTCGGGGCGGTAGCCATCTCTGCATACTCCTACATGGCCCTGGTTCCGGTGATTCAGCCTCCTTTTATGCGGATGCTGACAACGCCGAAAGAACGTGTCATCAAGATGAAAACACCACGCGTAGTATCCCAAACCGAAAAAATCATGTTTCCCATCATGGGTCTGTTAATGACTGCTTTTCTTGTGCCTTCAGGTCTGGCGCTTCTGGGGATGCTCTTCTTCGGTAACCTGCTGAAGGAGTCAGGTGTAACACGCCGTCTGGCTGAGACTGCCCGCGGACCGTTGGTAGACACCATCACCATCCTTCTGGGATTAACCGTGGGAGCTTCCACACAGGCAACCACCTTCCTTCGTGTTGAATCGGTTAAGATATTTGCTATCGGAGCACTTTCATTTGTGATTGCAACATGTACAGGTATTCTGTTTGTGAAACTGATGAATCTCTTTTTGAAGAAAGGAGACAAGATTAATCCGCTCGTTGGTAATGCAGGTGTTTCTGCCGTACCCGATGCCGCACGTATTTCACAGACAACAGGATTGGAATACGATCCGGGCAACTACCTGCTCATGCACGCCATGGGACCCAACGTGGCAGGTGTTATAGGTTCAGCAGTTGCTGCCGGTATCATGCTTGGCTTCTTATATTGAAATAAAACATGATTATACAAGCAATGAATTTGGAACAATTGCTACCTGCCATTGCAGGCATGACATGGCCAGATTTAGTCATGATAGGTGTAGGACTCCTCCTCATCTATCTGGCTATTGCTAAAAATTATGAACCGACGCTGCTGCTTCCTATGGGATTCGGTGCCATCCTGGTGAATATCCCGTTATCGTCGGCACTTACGCAGATCGACCCTGCCACGGGTCAGGCGGTGGAGGGAGTACTCAATGTCTTCTTCGATGCGGGAATAGCCACAGAGATCTTTCCCCTGCTTATCTTTATCGCCATCGGGGCAATGATTGATTTCTCCCCCCTGTTCCGGAATCCCTCACTCTTATTGTTTGGTGCTGCGGCGCAGCTGGGCATCTTCCTTACGATGATGCTCGCCACGCTGCTGGGTTACGACCTGAGAGAGGCTGCCTCCATCGGTATCATCGGTGCGGCAGACGGTCCCACCTCCATCATCGTTGCCTCGAGGTTTGCACCCAGCCTGCTGGGTCCAATCTCTGTTGCGGCCTATTCCTATATGGCACTCGTTCCTATCATCCAGCCACCTGTGATCCGGCTGCTCACCTCAAGAAGAGAACGGTTGATACGTATGAGCAGCGGTTCTGCCAGGAAGATATCGAAGAAAGCGCTTATTTTATTCCCCATCGCGGTGACGATTGTAGCCGGAATTATTGCACCCTCCTCCCTGGCGTTGATCGGTTTCCTGATGTTTGGCAACCTGGTGCGTGAGTGCGGTGTACTGAACAAACTGTCACTCTCGGCACAGAACGAGCTGGCGAGCCTTGTTACTCTGCTGCTTGGTATCACAATCGCCAGCACGATGACTGCTGATCGATTTATCAGGGTTGATACACTGATCATCATCGCTCTCGGCTTATTCGCATTTGTTCTGGATACCTTCGGTGGTGTAATCTTCGCGAAGTTCCTCAATCTCTTCCGCAGGGAGGGAAACAAAATGAACCCGATGATCGGGGCATGTGGCATTTCCGCATTTCCTATGTCGGCACGCGTGATTCATCAGATGGGACTGAAAGAGGATCCATACAACTACCTGCTGATGCCTGCCATCAGCGCCAACGTGGGTGGACAGATCGGTTCGGTGGTGGCAGGAGGTATCATTTTGACACTGGTTCCATTTTTCGCTTAAATAAAGACTGGATGACAGCAACAATTGAAAAAGCACTGCTTATTGCAGGAATCGGGATGGTAGGAATTTTTGTCTTCATGGCGCTGTTCTACCTGCTCATACTCGCGCTTGACAGGTTCCTGCCCTACAAGGAAGAAGAAGTAACGGATGCACTGAGTGAAGATTCAATCACAAACGAAGAGGCATAGCAATCCTCTGCGATTCAGTATCCTGCACACACAAAAAGCGGACCCTGACAGGCACACTTTTTCAGTTACTATATACCGGAGAAGTATAACCTATCTGTACTGTTTTCTTACATCCGCACCCCACATCAGCTTATCGCGAAGTGTTTCGTAGAAGGTATGACCAACCCTTTTTACCACACGCAGTGAGTAATCGGCTTTTCTTATCTGAATACTCACCGACTCATCCAGTACACGCGACTGACCATCCACTGAAACCAGGAACATATGGCTGCGGCTCTCCACTTTCAGCGAGATAAGACTGGCATCATCCACAATTAACGATCGCGATGTCAGGTTGTGCGGAGCAATGGCAGAGAGTATGATACTGGGTGTTGTAGGTGCCAGGATAGAGCCGCCGATACTGAGTGAATAAGCAGTTGATCCTGTGGGTGTGGCAACCACCAGGCCATCAGCCTGGTAGGAGGTCAGATAATCATTGTTTATATAGGCGTGAATGGAGAGCATCGATGCCGTATCCTGCTTCAGGATGGCCACTTCATTCAATGCATGCGCATGAAAGGAGTCGGGAGGGAATGTTTCATCGGTGATCATCTTCAACAGAGAACGCTCTTCCACCCTGTAATCACCTTTCATCACCTCCCGCAGTGTCTCATCCACATCGGAATAGTTAATCGCTGCGAGGAAACCCAGTCGCCCTGTATTGATACCTAAAACAGGTATGCCTGAATCACTCACGATTGCTGAAGTGCGCAAAAAGGTGCCATCGCCGCCAACACTCACAACCATATCAACCGGTGGCAACTGATCTGTCCGTTGGCAAAGTGGAGCCACCCGCTGCTGTATGCGTCCCGACAGTGTTAAGAAAAAATCCTCAGGCAGACAGAGTTCACCTCCATGTCTTTTGATGGCATCACATACCCCCAATATCTGTGCTTCCGCTATTGCGGTTCTGTCGGGGAACATACTTCCGAAAAGAGCAAACTTCATTTGTTTATATCTTTCATTACCATACACTACATGTCCAGGTAATACATCAACTCATCTAACCGTTCTTTCTGTGTGTCAGTCACTTCACCTTCACGCATAAAATAATACAACACACTGTAGCTGAATCGTTCAAAGCTTCTGAGCACAGAGGTAAGATCATCCACATCGAGTTTCAGGGAAACCAGTAACTGTGATCCTCCCGAGACAGGCATCACGGAGAGTGACATCACATGTGCATTATTGCTCTCCACAATCCTTGCAATTTCTGTGAGCGTATAATCTTTTAACGGAATTTCCAGTATGATGAGGGAATTTTCCGATTCAGATAACTCCGTGAACTGCTCGGGAGTAAGTTGGGAATTAAACCTTTCCACCTGATTTTTGATAAATTCTTTGGCCGACATTACGCAAAACAGTTATTTCGTATTACTTTTGTACTGAATATTATACTATAACTGCACATGACAAAACAAATAAATTTGTTTGCGCTTGTTAAACAGTATAGTTGGTTTTACAAAGATGGCAATTTTTTGTCTATTTGAACTTACCGACGGAATTTATTTTACTTTTCCGTAATAACAAGGTGATTTCATCCCTTTGTGACAAACAGAACAAACAGTGTGATACAAAAATATGACAAAGCTAAGTGTAAATGTAAATAAGATAGCTACGCTGAGAAATGCCCGGGGAGGTAACATCCCCGATTTAGTGCAGGTAGCCACTGACTGTCAGTTATTCGGTGCTGACGGTATTACTGTTCATCCCCGGCCCGACCAGAGACATATACGTTACAGTGATGTCTATGATTTGCAGTCGAAAGTATACACCGAATTCAACATTGAAGGTAATCCCACACCTGATTTTCTTTCACTTATCAGAAAAATCAGGCCTACACAGGTCACGTTGGTACCTGATGCACATGATGCCATCACCTCCGATGCCGGTTGGGACACCGTCACACATAAAGTATTCCTTACCGATATTGTCAGTGAATTCCAATCTATGGGTATTCGTACCTCTATCTTTGTAGATGCAATCCCCGAAATGATACATATGGCATCACAAATAGGTACTGACCGTATAGAGTTATATACAGGTCCCTATGCAGCGCAGTTTCTCGTTAACAGGGAGAAGGCAGTCGCTCCATTTGTGGAAGCAGCTACCCTTGCAAAAAACTTTGGTTTAGGCGTGAATGCAGGGCATGATTTGAACCTGGACAACCTTCCCTGGATCTTTATGCATATACCCTGGCTGAAAGAGGTGTCCATCGGACATTCACTCGTGAGCGATGCACTCTATATGGGATTAAAAGAAACAATAAAAGCATATAAAAATTGTTTAAAAGAACCACAAGAAGATGTTTGACACAACAAAATATCTATCTTTATCAGATGACCATTCTGAAATAATATTGGAATAATTTACGAATGAAACAAGCATGGAGCGATGACCAGTAAAGAGAGGATTAACCCACATACACATGCTACATCAAATGAAATTAAAAAAATAAAATATAAACTTATATGAATCTTCTGCAAATACCCACGCCTGCAGACAGTGCACAGGCAATCTACAACACCTTGCAAACATCTCCAATGGAAGATGCTGTAACCATGAATGCTTTCGACCTGGCACTGAAGGGCGGGTGGATCATGATCGTGCTGCTTATTCTTCTCCTGATGACCATTTACGTATTGATTGAAAGAACGTTAGTGATTAACAAGGCAAGCAAGGAGGACAACTCATTCATGAACCGTATCAAAGATTACATCCATGATGAAAAGATTGATGCTGCCATCGCTCTTTGCCGAAAGACCGACACGCCTTCAGCCCGTATGGTTGAGAAAGGTATTTCTCGCCTGGGGAGGCCAACCACAGATGTGATGTCAGCCATTGAGAATCAGGGGAACATTGAAATATCGAAACTTGAAAAGGGGATACCTGTGCTGGCAACAGCTGCTTCAGGGGCGCCTATGATAGGTTTCCTCGGCACCGTCACCGGCATGGTGAGAGCCTTTATGAGCATGGCCGGTGCCGGTGCAAATGTAGATGTGAATATTCTCTCTACCGGTATCTATGAAGCACTGGTAACTACTGTGGGTGGTCTTATTGTAGGAATCATAGCCCTTTTTGCATATAATTATCTCACCACTCGTATCAAGGGAATTGTAAACAGGTTGGAGATGCGGATCATGGAATTCATGGATATCCTGAATGAACCGGCGATATAAACCATATTCGCAGATTGAACGATTTACCGGTTTGCTGATTGCACAACAATGTCATCGAATCACCGAATCTTCAAATCACTTAATCAGAAAACTATGGCATTAAAACAACGATTTAATATTGAGTCCATTTTCAGCATGGCGTCGATGACAGATGTAATATTCCTTTTATTGATCTTCTTCATGATCACATCTACCATTGTTGTACCCAACGCCATACAGGTGTTACTGCCGCGATCACAGCAACAGGCACAGGCAAAACCGATCACTCGTGTCACCATCGACAAAGAGATGAACTATTACGTGGCGAATGCAAATGAGACAGAACGACAGGTACCTTTCGAAGCCATCACGCCTTTTCTTCAGTCGGCCTATACAGCTGATCCCGATATATTCGTGGCGCTCTATGCCGATGAGACTGTACCTTATAAAGAGATTGTCCGCATACTCGATATTGCCAATCAAAACAGGTTCAGGATGGTGTTGATGACAAGGCCCAATTAAACCTTTTTCCTCAATCCAATCAAATAAGAGAATCATAAATAATGGAGCTGACCAGAGAAAAAATAGGCGGAATTGTCGGAACAATCGTTTTTACACTATTGCTCCTGCTGATACTCTTGTTTTCTTATTTCACCCTGGCCTCACCTCCCCAGGAGCTGGAAGGGATCCCCGTGATGTTTGGCAGCACGGAGGATGCTTACGGCCTCGCGGAACCGCCGATGGAGGAGGTGACCCCCACCCCCGCGCAATCACCCGCTATCCCTGAATACGCTCCCAACGAGCCACTTATCACCCAGACCACAGAGCCGACCATTGATGTGGAAGCTGCCCGGGAGGAGGAGCGACGTCAGGCACAGCTTGTTGCAGAACAACGCGCCCGGGAAGAGGCAGAGCGCCGCCGCCGTGAAGAGGAGTCCCGGAGAAAAGAGATCAACCAGCAGATGTCCGGACTCTTTGGTGAAAGTGCGGAAAGCCGCGGTAACACCGAAGGGAGCGGCACACAGGGTGTCACCACCGGTAATGCAACACAGGGATCACCCACCGGCAATGGTGGGATAGGCTCCTACGAGCTGGGTGGTCGCAGTCTCGGCAGCGGGGGACTGGTGCAACCCAGATACACGGTGAACGATGAGGGTACCGTGGTTGTGAACATCACCGTAGACCCCTCGGGTAATGTAATCCTTGCAGAAATAGGACAAGGTACCAATTTGCCAAACGCCACGCTTCGAAACGAAGCATTGAATGCCGCTAAGAAAACCAAATTCAACGCCATAAATTCTACGAACAACCAGCGGGGAAAAATCACCTATCGATTTAAACTCAATTAAATTAAAACCGTCGTTATGAAGAAAGTAGCACTATTTTTAGCCAACGGATTTGAAGAGATTGAAGCGCTTGCATCCATAGATATTCTGCGAAGAGCGCAAATACCGGTTGTCACGGTCTCCGTCTCCGATGAAACTGTGATCACCGGGGCACATGATATCCGGGTTATCGCAGACACCCTTTTCAGTGAAACTGATTTCTCCGACGTGGAGGTGCTTCTGCTGCCCGGAGGGATGCCGGGAGCAAAACATCTCAATGAGCATGAAGGTCTGAGGAGACTGATAAGGAAGTATGATGATCGCGGAAACAGTATTGCCGCCATATGCGCCGCACCGATGGTGCTGGGAGGCCTTGGTCTGCTCAGCGGGAAGAACGCCACCTGTTATCCCGGTTTTGAGGAGAAACTGACGGGCGCGAATGTGACCGGTGAGAAAGTGGTGGTCGACGCAAACATCACCACAGGCAGGGGGCCGGGGCTGGTTTTCGATTTTGCCCTCGAGCTGGTGGAACAAATTGCCGGAAAAGAGCGACGCAAAGAGGTAGAGAAGGGACTGCTTCTCTGAAACTGAAACTGCTTCTGCAGAGCTGTTTTGCCTGAAAATTAATGGTGCAAAGAGTTGGTTATTAAGAAAAAACCAATTATCTTTGCACCACTTTTTTTTACTCAACATAAAGTCTCACTATTTAATTAAATTATCATTAACAACAAATGACTGAAAACCTAAAAAATGTAGCTCCTGTAGAAGAATTCGACTGGGCTGCGTATGCTGAAGGTGATCCCTACAGCAAAGAAAACAGAGAACAACTTACCGAAAGCTACGACAACACACTGAGCAAAATCAGTGACAAAGAGGTCGTAACCGGTATCGTATCCTCCATGAACAAACGCGAAGTGGTTGTAAATATTGGATACAAATCAGATGGTGTGGTATCGATGAACGAGTTCCGTTACAACCCTGATCTGAAAATCGGCGACGAAGTAGAGGTCTATATCGAAAGCCAGGAAGATAAAAAAGGACAATTGATCCTTTCACACAAAAAAGCCCGTGCATCACGTTCGTGGGATCGTGTCAATGCCGCGCTGGAAAACAACGAGATCATCAAGGGATACATCAAATGTCGTACGAAAGGCGGTATGATCGTGGATGTCTTCGGTATCGAAGCGTTCCTCCCGGGATCACAGATTGATGTGAAACCAATCCGAGATTATGACTTGTTTGTTGACAAAACAATGGAATTCAAGGTGGTGAAGATCAACCCTGAATACAAAAACGTGGTTGTGTCACACAAAGCTCTGATTGAAGAAGAGCTGGAACAACAAAAGAAAGAGATCATCTCCAAACTCGAAAAGGGACAGGTGCTCGAAGGTGTGGTGAAGAATATCACCTCCTACGGTGTATTTGTAGACCTTGGCGGTGTAGATGGTCTGGTGCATATTACCGATCTTTCATGGGGACGTATTCAACATCCCGAAGAGGTTGTTAAGCTGGACGACAAGATCAACGTGGTCATCCTCGATTTCGACAACGAGAAAAAACGTATCGCCCTTGGTCTGAAACAGCTGACTCCTCATCCATGGGATGCATTGAGTGAAACACTGAAAGTAGGCGATATCATAAAAGGAAAAGTGGTTGTTATTGCCGATTACGGTGCATTTGTTGAGATTGCCCCGGGTGTGGAAGGTTTGATTCACGTTTCTGAAATGAGCTGGACCCAACATCTTCACAGCGCACAAGACTTTATGACTGTAGGTGAAGAGGTAGATGCAATCATTCTTACACTCGATCGTGATGATCGCAAAATGTCGCTCGGTGTAAAACAACTGAAACCGGATCCATGGGAAAGTATTGAGGTGAAATATCCTGTTGGAAGCACACATACAGCTACTGTACGTAACTTCACCAATTTCGGTGCTTTCGTGGAGATTGAAGAAGGCGTTGAAGGCCTGATTCACATTTCTGACCTCTCCTGGACGAAAAAAATCAAACACCCGAGTGAAGTAACTGAGCTCGCTGCACCTATACAGGTACAGGTACTTGACATCGACAAAGAAAACCGTCGTTTGAGTCTTGGACACAAGCAACTGGAAGAGAATCCCTGGGATGTGTTTGAAACCATCTTCACTGTAGGCTCTATTCATGAAGGTACAATCGTGGAATTGCTCGACAAGGGTGCTGTGATCTCTCTTCCCTATGGTGTGGAAGGATTTGCTACTCCCAAACATCTGGTGAAAGAAGACAATTCTCAGGCACAGGTGGATGAGAAAATGCAATTCAAAGTGATTGAATTCAACAAGGATGCAAAACGTATCATTGTTTCTCACAGCCGTATCCATGAAGATATCACCGGTGAGGATTCCAGGCGAAAAGGAAAACGTGGTGGCAGGAAAGAGGGAGGTAACGAAACTCAGTCCACCATCCCGGCAATGGAAAAAACCACATTGGGTGATATCGGTGAGTTAGCTGCCCTGAAAGAGAAATTAGACAATCAGAAGGTAGAAGCCTTTAAAAAAGAAGCCGCAAAAACAGCTGAAGTGAAAACTGATGCACCCGAAGCTGAAGCAAAGACCAAAGCAAAAGAGGAAGCAGCAGATAAAACTGTTGAAGCTGAAGCGGAAGCCAAAACCAACACAAAAGTGAAAGAGGATGATCAATCTGCTGAAACTGAAGTAAAGGAAGAGGTGAAAGCTGAGGAGGTGGCCAAAGTTGCTGAAGAAGAAGTTACTGAAGAGGTGGTTGCTGAAGAGGTGGTTGCTGAAGAAAAGCCCAAAGCGGCTAAGGCCAAGGCTAAAAAAGAAGAGCCCAAAGCTGAAGAAAATGAAGTAACAAAAACTGAAGAAGCAGACGATTCTGAAGAAGTGAAAAAAGAAGGTAAAGAAGAAGGTAAATCGAAAGAATAACCTGTTTCTCAAACTGCTCAAAGAGGCCGGCTGAAATTAGCCGGCCTCTTTTTTTTCATCTCTCAAAAAAAAATGGTTCACCGATGTAAGAATTTCTCCATTTTGACGTCTATATAATATGAACGCCCTTCAATTTCAACAACAGATCTTATGCTACGCCGATCAGGTCTATCGCATGGCGCTCTCTATCACAAAAGATGAGAGCAGGGCAAAGGATCTGTATCAGGATCTGATGATGCGTTTTTGGGAAAAAAGGGATCAATTGAGAATGATTGAAAACAGAAGAGCATTTCTGCTCACATCTATGCGAAATCTATGTTTGGATAAGATTAGAAAAGAGCCGGTAACAGAAGATCTACCTGTCGGTGTCATTGATGAACTCCCCGATCCCTATCAAAGTGCTGAACAATCCGATACCCTCCGTTACATCCATCGGCTGATTGACGAGCTTCCCGAT
>JADMKJ010000040.1 GCA_015478855.1 Proteiniphilum sp. | reverse complement strand
TATGAATATCTGATTCGCAGATGGATCTTCATTTACCCGCTGTTCGGAGTGAAGAAGACAAGTAAGAATATTAATCTTTCACCTATAAATCATCACCTCTTATAAACAACCCACTTTCACACCGAATAATTTTCGATAGACACAAATAGTACACAGTACCGTTTTGCCTGAAAAAAGAATAAGACGAACAGACAATGATAAATCGTTTACTATGGATTATTCCACGTGAAGCAAATCTGATTTTTGGCGGATATGATTCATTATTTCCCTTGCGAACAGGTTATTGACCCGATGACCCGGACGCACAGCAATGATCGCTCCCCTGATAAACCGCCCGGTAATGGCAATATCGCCTATAATATCCAGCAGTTTATGTCTCGCCGGTTCATTAGGAAACAATAGAGGCCTATTCATGATGTAACCCGTTTCATTAATTGTTTTCCTTTCGATTCGCATAATATCCGCCAGCTGATCCAGTTCCTTCTGTTGAATCTGCTGGTCATAAATCACAATCGCATTATCCAAATCTCCACCTTTAATCAATCCTTTTGCCAGGAGAGCTTCAATCTCTTTTATGAAGACAAAGGTCCTACACATCGATATTTGACCGGCAAACTGGGATAGCTCCTCCATATAGGCACTTTGAACATCCAGAATCTCCGAATCGAATGAGATCTGCACATGAACACTGAATCTTTCAGCAGGGAGCAACATCAGATGTGAGCCTGTTTCAGTATCAATATACTCAATCTTTTCATCTACTTCATAATAGACTCTTTCTTTCGGCTGATCCACAAAACCAACCTTGTGAATCTGATCTGAATATGCAGCGGAACTCCCGTCCAGTATAGGAAACTCTGCAGTGTCTATCTCAATCAGGCAGTTATCGATCTCGCATCCATAAAGAGCCGCCAACGCATGCTCTACCGTTGCAACCTCGACGCCGGAGGATGACAATACGGTACTCCTTTGCGTGTTTATTACATTCTCTGCACTAACCCTGATTACCGGTTCTCCCTCAAGGTCTATTCGTTTTATCCGATATCCGAAATCAACCGGTGCCGGACAAAATGTAATGGTAGCCGGCAATCCGCTATGTAAACCTTTCCCTTTAATTGTAAAAGCTTCTCTAATTGTTCTCTGTCTCATTGCATTTGTGTTATTCTAAATTGTCTCTTTTTGGGGAGTCCGTAACTCACGATATTGATCCCTTTACAGCTATTCTTTTGATTATTCTCTCTAAAACATCGGTCGTCAACACTCCCATAACCCGCTTTATTTCCTTATTACCCTTTCCCTTTTACTAATCCAGAAGGAAACGTGAGTCTCCTTTTCTCGCTATCGAAATCAAGTTTCAAAAGATATTGATGTGCATATTTCTGTTTGAAGCGGGATTTATATCTTCTTTCCACATCATCAGACAACAGTTTGTCCCAATCCTGCTTTTTGGTGAATTCCTCAATATCTTTTGCAGAGTATCCAACGGAATAGAGTGCACCCACAACAGCTCCGATACTATTTCCTGTTATCAGGGAGATGGGTATATGCTCTTCTTCAATCATTTTCAACACGCCAATATGAGCCAATCCTTTTGCCCCGCCTCCACTTAATACCAGGCCTAATCTCACTATCTTGTCATTATTTTGAGCCTGTGTGAATGAATTAAGCAGGAAGCAGCACAGACACCCAACGGTTAAATATTTAATAATGATTCTGTTTATCATCATGCTCTCTTACTCTATATGCAGAGGGTGAACAAATAATCGCCACGCTGGTTCTGATCGATGATGCCCACAGGTTGTTACATTCGGTTTTTAAAAATTCCCGATCCAATGCGAACGAGATATCCTTTGCTCTCTTCGGCAATCAGGTATACTACCGGTACGACTACCAGTGACAGCAGCATCGAGCTGAGGAGCCCGCCAATCAATACCCATCCCATTCCACTCTTCCACTCGCTACCCGCACCGTGCGACAGAGCGATAGGCAACATACCAATCACAGTGGATATGGCAGTCATCACAATGGGACGGAGACGGAGTTTAACTGCCTCAGTCAACGATGAGTGAAGATTTTTTCCCTCCCTGCGCAGTTGATTGGTGAAATCGACAACCAATATCGCATTTTTAAGCACAACACCTATGAGCATGATCATACCGAGCAAGCTGAAGATACTGAGCGTCTGCCCCGCTAACGCGAGCGCCAGTAGCGCCCCGATAATAGAAAGGGGAATGGAAAACAACACCACGAAGGGATGCAGGAAACTTTCGTACAATGCGACCATGATAAGGTAAGCCAATACGATGGCGATCAACAATGCCAAACCGAGGCTACCAAACGCATCTTTCTGGTATTTCAGTTCCCCTTCAGGCAACCAGGTAACCCCCTCGGGGAGATCTGTTCTTTCCAGAAGAGCAATGATATCATTGCCTACATCACCGACAGCGCGTCCCAATGTCTGTGATTCAAGCATTATAGAAGAGATACGTCCATATCGCTCGAGCTTTGACCTGCCTGCTTCCTCTGTAACAGAGGCAAATTGCTTGAGTTTTACAGTCTCACCAAATTCATTCATGATGGTGAGATTCTTCACATCATTGATGGATTGACGGTTAAATGCATCAAGCCGCACATTGACATCATACTCAAAATTACCCTGTCGGTATTTGCTGTCGTTGTTCCCATTAAACGAAGTGTAGATGGTAGCACCCACTACTTCAGGAGTGAGTCCCAACCGGGCCATTTTCTCCTTGTCCGGTCTGATTACTATTTCAGGATTTCCATCTTCAATACTTAGTTTGACATTGTTGGTTCCGGCGATCTCACTCACCTCTCTCTCCATCTTTGCGGCAAAAGCCATCAGGGTATCGATATCAGACGACTGAAATACAATCTGGATCGGTGTCTCATCGCTTCCACCCAGGAGACTGACTATTGCCGATTCAACTTTTACATCGGTGAAGGTCTCATTCAGCTCATTTTCCAATTTTTTCACGAAGAGATTCGAGGAGATATCCCGTTTGGTCTTATCCACCAGCTTGATGTTGATCTCGGATTGAAAAGGGGTACCTTGTGAAGCCAGGAATCCGGATCCCCCTCCAATAGTTGAATAAATACCGATTACCTCTGGTTTTTTGCTGATGGATTCCTCAATTTTGCGTGTCATCAGATTGTTCTGCTCAATGGTGTAATCCTTTGGATATTCCAATTTCACAATACAATCACCCGTGTCTCCAATGTTCATAAATTCGCTACCGATAAATCCACCGGTGATGAGTAGCAGAGACGCGAAAAAAAGCAGGATTGCAATCACCAGGGTAATCCACTTACGCCGGAGCGCCCATGCCAGCAGTTGTTGGATTGTTTGTGAGAATGCAGTGATAGCCCTCTCAAAAGCAGTAATGATCCTACCCCAGCCTGACTTCCTATTAAGGGTCTCCAGTTTGGAAAAACGGGAAGTTAGCAAAGGAACAACGGTAAATGCCACAAGAAGACTAACTGATATAGAGATGACAATCACCATGGCGAACGGTGCGATCACGGGGGATATGATGCTTTGCGAAAGAGCTACCGGAAAGAACACCACTACAAGTACCAGGGTGATGGAGACTACGCTTAAGCCGATCTCCCTGATCCCGTCCATAGTGGCCCTATAACGGGTTTTTCCCATCTCCAGATGGCGGTAAATATTCTCGAGTACGACGATGGCATCATCCACCAAGGTTCCAATCACCAATGATAGAGCAAGCAGTGTGATCAGATTGAGTGTGTATCCCAACAGTTGCATGCCGATGAAAGTGGCGACAATGGATAAGGGAACGGCAATCATCACGATTACGGCATTGCGCACGCTATGCAGGAAAAAGAGCATGACGAATGTGACCAGGATGATGGCCAGGATCAGATCGAAACGTACCGAATCAGCGGCATCCATGATCAACAACGACCCATCCTGCGGTATACCAAAATGCATGGCATTTCCGGCATATTGCCGCTCAAGTCTGGCAATCTCTTCCTTGATCGAATTACATACGGTAACGGTATTGGCCCCATCCTGCTTTTTGATCTGTATCCCTACTGCCGGTTCACCATTCACCCGATAGAGTGTACTCCTCTCTTTTTCCGTGTCGATCACTTCAGCGATATCTTTAAGTTTCAACAACGATCCATCGCTCTCTTTGCGAAGTACCAGGTCGGCAATCTCCGGTAAGTGGATGAATTTTGAAGAAAGGCGTAACAGTGTTTGTTTACGGTCAGTAGTGATCTTCCCGGCAGGGAAATCACGATTTGTAGCCTGAATGGCATTCACTACCTGCAGTATGGAGAGATGGTGCTGATCCAGTTTCTCATGACTCACATTGACCTGTATTTCCCGTTCCGTGGTGCCAAGGAAATCAATTTCACCTACACCTTCAATTTTCGCAAAAGCGGGCTTGATACGATACTCCAGCTCATCGTACAGAAGCGTTGCCGGCATATCGGCATTCACGCTTAGTACCATGACGGGTAAAGCGTTTACAGACATTTTGGTGACAGTTGGTTCTATCACCTGGGAAGGTAGTTGTGAGCGGACAGCCTGAATTCTCCGTACTGCATCATTCACAATGGGATCTACTTCGGCATTGGTTTGCAGAGTAACCAACACCATTGAAACACTTTCCTGGGAGATGGCACGGATGACATCCACATTCGATAATCCGGATAAAGCCTCTTCAATCGGTTTGGACACACTGTTTTCAACCTCTTCGGAAGCTGCTCCCGGATAGAGGGTAACCACCGTGAAGACGGGTGAATCGAATGTAGGGATCAGCTCGTATCTCATTGACTGATATCCCATAACACCCAGAAACAGGAGCACTGCAAAGATCACGATCACAAGCGTTGGTCGCTTCACTGACAATTCAGATAGATTCATGTGGTTCAGATTATTGGTTTATGATTCTTACTTTACTCCCTTCATCCAGGTTAAGTTGCCCGGAAAGCACAATCGTGTCGTGAACACCCACTCCATCCATGATCAGAAATTGTGTTTCGTTCAATGTACGCCCATTTACCATCCTGGATAAAACACTGTCACCACTGATGATGAAAACTTTACCTTCACGTGCACTGCCTACAACACATCTTCGGGGAATCACCAGTTTTTCATCACCTCTCTTACTTGTGAAAAGGACACTCCCACTCATTCCCGCTCTTAGCATTCCACCACGATTGTATAATTCAATTTCCACCTTGTAACGTCCTGAAAGATCAGGTACAGTGCTGATACCTATAATTGGGCCCATGAATGTTTCACCCGGGAATGAATCAATCGTGATCTCTGCTTCCTGGTCTCTCCCGATCTCATGCAGATCTTCTTCAGCCATATGTAGCGTAAATATCATCCGATCCTGCTCTACAATCGTGTAAAGTGGAACAGATGGCAGGAGATAGGTACCCTTCTCAACCATCCTATTCGCAATCACACCATTTACGGGAGAAGTGATCGTGGTACTTTCCAGTTGTTTTTTCGATGCGATAAATTGAGTCTGTGCCTCCCTATGTTTCAATCGCATCGTCTCCAGTTGCTGCTGAGTGACCGCTTCACCTTCCGCCAGATTTTGATAGCGTGCCAGGTCCTTTTCGACATGCACCAGATTTGAAATTGCCAGCTGATACTGGCTTTCAGCCAACTCGTTTTCCACCATCACAAGAATTTGCCCGACATGCACTTTCTCCCCGATATTCCCTTTAGCCGATAACACTTTACCAGACGTCTCGGAAAGAATTGTTATTTCCGCACCGGAAGAAAGAACCCCATTCTCAGTAATATGATGTCTAATCTCTACATTTTCCGGGGTGACCACCTCTACCGGAACAACCGGACTATATTGTTGCAAAGCAGACATTTCAATTTCTGACTCTTTTTTACTACGAATGAGTTGAATCACTGCAAAGACCAGAACTGCGCTGATTATCGCTGTTGCGATATACTTTTTAAATCGTTTCATTTGAACGGTTACATTTAGTTGATGTGACATTCTTGTTTAGTGAGTCTCCTTAAAAATCAACAGCTCTCCCCTTACTCTATTCAGATCGAGTGCTGCCTGTTTCAATTGCACCAATGCGTGGGAATAGGACAGATCTGCTTCGGTGAGTTCGTTCTCTGACATCAACAGATCAGACAAAGAGACGACCTGTTGCCTATATCCCTGGAGCGTGACGTGGTAAACCTCTTTCGCCACCTCTACGTTCTTCTTCTGACGAGATATGACAGTTAAACCATTCCTATACTGATGGATGGCATCAAGAAGCTCCTTAGAGAAATAGTTTATTTTATCTTCTCTGGCAAGATTCAATTGCTGCAATTCAATATCATACTGTTGTAGCCTGGCCTTTTTTTCAAACCCATCAAAGAGGGGGATGGTTAGTTGAATGCCAACCACACCTACTTTATAAAATTTTTCATCTACGCTTCTGAAGAAATCGAATTCATTCCGTTGACCCTGGTAGTAAAGTTGACCAAATCCGGAAAGAGTGGGTAGATAGGATTGACGAATCGATTTTCGGTGAAGTCGGTTTAGCTCAATTTGATGATCTATCAACTGCAACTCTATCCGATATGAAACGGGTTCCCTGAATAAGTTACCCAACCTGTTTTCCTCAGAAAAAGAGAGGGAATCAGATATGATTATTTCACTATCCAATGGCAAACCAACCAGGTATTTGAATAGACTCATTTGAGAATGGGATAACTGATTCATGTTGTCAATCTGGGTTTGCAGGTTATCCCTGGCGACTTCAACCCTGGAATGATCGGTTTTTAGAATAAGATCATTTTTGCTTTGCAATGCCGTAATTTCAAGCAATCGATCCATATTCTTTTTACGATCTTCCAAAAGTGTGATCTGATCAACAGTTCCCTGGCATAAATAGTACAACTGTGAAATCTGATATATAATCTCTTCCTCTGCCTGTTGAAGAGTCAAATCACTCAATTTCTCCATTTCCCGTGCCAGTTTCAGCGAAGTAAAAATTGTCTGATTGTAGAGCAGTTGCGTCGCTCGAAAACCGTTTGCCCAATCGTATTTGGTGCCGATTTCCACCGGGATCAATCCTGTCTGCCCAAATATCTCACCGGGAATGATCATTTTCGGGATCGCATAATAATAACTGAAATTGCTATATGCTTCCAACTGCGGGTATAGTTTACTTTGGGTCTCCCCTACCCGGTAACCGGCTTTCTGTCGCTCCAGTTCTGCGTGCCGGATTTTCACGTTCTGCTCAATCCCTAACTTACAGGATTGTTCCAACGACAACGAAATTACACTGTCCTGACCCAAAAGAGGCAGAAAAGCGAGACTGAACAATCCAGTAATGATTTTCTTAATAATCTTCATCTTAATTGTTTTTATACCGACCATTCGGTTTTTTAAAATCGACAATATATACCGACCGACCGGTTTATATTGTCAGAAAAAAAATCAGGTTCTCAAATCTGTGTATAATCCATCCCAAATAACCAGCAACTCTTTCTGCAAATTCCTTACCTCTCCCTGCATGATCAATCGCTGACCCACCCCATCACTTACATAGACAAATATTTTCGCAAGTTGCATCGGTAACAAGCTGGTAGTAATTTCACCCTGTTTGATTGCTTCTTTCATTACTTTTTCCCAGGCAGACAACTCTTTATCGTGGAAAAGACGAATCTGTTCCTTGAATCCCGGGAAGAGAGTGATTGCATCCATCATCAGTCGAATATAGGTGAGATCGTCTTCATCATTCGTATCTTCAAGAAAATCCTTGAGTTTCATGAATTTTTCGTATGCACTTTCAATATAGCTGTGGTAGAACTGAAAGAGTGAACTATTTGTGAGCTGTTGAAAATCGATGGACAACATGCTGAAATAGGTGTCGACAACTTCCAGAAACAGGCTCTCCTTACTGGGGAAATAGTGATAAAATGCCCCTTTGGAAAAACCGGTGCTCTCCACTATATCCTTCATTGTTACTGCCTTGAAGCTCTTCTGGAGAAATAGGATCGTTGCCTTCCTGATGATATGTTCTCTCGATTCGTTCACGTTATATACCGACTGTTTGGTCTGCAAAGATAGAAATAATAATTAAAACCACAAAACTTTTCTAAGTTTAACCTTTTTTTTGCATCTTCATCAATTAGATGAACATGCGAAAGTTGAATTATTTATATCTAGCAGGTATATTTAATTAATTTATTCCTTATACTTGCAGTATGATTCTATTCAAGACGAACATGTACCTTTCTTACGGCAGTAGAACCGTTAAATATCGGGGGTAATATACCAAACAGAGGTACATTGGGTTTCATATGAAGGAAAAATAGAATACAATGAAAATCAAAATCTATCAGGTAGACGCTTTTAGCGACAGGCTCTTTTCCGGTAATCCTGCAGCAGTTTGCATGTTGGAAGAATGGCTCAGCGAAGAGTTGATGCAGGCAATTGCCGCAGAAAACAATCTGGCGGAGACCGCTTTTGTGGTTCCCGGGGAGAAACAGTTTGAGATCCGCTGGTTCACCCCCACCCTGGAAGTGGATCTGTGCGGACATGCAACCCTGGCATCGGCCTTTGTGTTGTTTGATCTACTGGAGTATCCGGAGGAGACCATCCGATTCCATTCCCATGTCAGTGGATGGCTGATGGCCACCAAGAAAGAGGAGATGATCCTGCTAGACTTCCCTGTTGATACACTTGATATGGTTACATCAATGGAGGATGAAATAAAAAACTGCATCGGCGTCAACCCACTGGCAGTTTACAAAGGGAAAACAGATTATATCGCGGTATTGGAGAATGAAGATGTTGTTATGTATCTGCAACCCGATCTCCAGGAGATTGCCAAACTGCCGGCAAGAGGGTTGATTGTCACTGCAAAAGGTAGAGAGGTCGATTTTGTATCGCGCTTCTTTGCTCCACAATCGGGTATTGATGAAGATCCCGTCACAGGATCGGCACACACATCCCTGTTGCCCCTCTGGTCGGAAAAGACGGGAAAAAACAGACTATCAGCTCTTCAACTTTCAAAGCGTGGAGGAGAACTCTGGTGTGAACTGAAAGAGGACCGATGCCTGATTGGCGGGCAAGCACGGTTGTACCTCTCCGGAGAATTGTCGTATCAGGAATAGGGAGAGTTAAAAGGTCAGCACCTTATCGCTGTCAGCCACCCAATTGGCCAGGAAGCCCATGGTCGATTTGTTGGCCCCCTCAAAATAGGGATGGTTCTTGTATATCCCGCAGCGCGCCATGCAGGTGCCGCACACCTCTACCGGCACACCCTGCCCTATCAGATCCTTCAGCATCTGTGACAAGTCCTGGTCGTATCCCTGCGGCGGCCTGCAGACATCCCTCGCCAGATCAACCGCATCGTTCATCAGGAAGATACGCACCTCATGACCCATGTTCTTCAGAGTCTGTGCAAGCCGAAGTCCGTTCCAGGTCACATCGGTATTGTCGTAGGGTTCGCGATTGAAGATGATCAAAATCTTTTGCATGAATTGTTATTTTTAAAAATTATCTTTCAGATACTGCTCTTGGCCTATTTCCTCTAACACTAGAGGATAATCCGGTTACTGCAAGTAAATATACAATATAAAAACAAATTCACGTCACAAATGTTTCATTAAACGATTGCATAATTGACGGAAGAACTACGGCCTTTCGTTGACAATCTCAAGCATTTCGCAAACCCCCGAGAGATTTAACATGAAAAAGAAAAAAAAGCATCGTGCAACTGCAATTTGGGATGAACGCTATGCCGGCAGTGACTATATCTATGGCACTGAACCCAACCGCTATCTGAAAAAACAACTGGCAACCCTTCCTGCCGGTCGGATCCTCCTCGCAGGTGAGGGGGAGGGACGCAATGCGGTCTACGCTGCCGGGCAGGGTTGGCAGGTTTCAGCATTTGACATCAGTAGGGAAGGAAGAAAGAAAGCGATGCTGTTGGCCGATCAACAGGGTGTGCAGATCGATTACCGTGTGGGAGAGCTGCACAATATGGATTACGAAATGGAGCAGTTCGATGTCATCGCGTTGATATTTACCCATTTTCCTGAAGAGGAGAGAGCCAACATACACAAAAAACTAACCGAACACTTACGGCCGGGTGGGATCATTATCCTGGAGGCATTCAGTAAGAACCACATACAAAACCAGGCCTCTAACCCAAATGCCGGTGGTCCAAAAGAACGATCAATGCTAATCACTCCGGAAGATCTGAAGAATGATTTCGCCGGCTTCGAGATTCTTGAACTAAAAGAGACAGAAAACCATCTATCCGAGGGAAGCCATCACAACGGATTCAGTGCCCTGGTACGTTTCACCGGCAGAAAAAGAGCTTCAGCTGTTGCCAGGCATTAAGATCATTCACACCTTACCTCTTAACCCATTACTCACTCACAAACAGTCGCTTGCTTGAAAAGAGGGGATCACAGGTAACATTCACCTTTAATTTCCGGAGGCCTGCTTCATCGCCCGGCGTGGGGATATGGGAAGAGTGCATCTCACAGTTGTTTAACCCGGTAAGCTTGTGCAGGGCCATCTGTGCTGCGGGGTTGGATATCGCGCTGATAGAGAGGGCGATCAACGTCTCTTCCACATCGAGACTGACATTCTTCCCGTTCAGGATATTCTTCTTCAGGTGGGTGACGGAATCAATGATATTTTCGGGAAGAAGAATCATGCTGTCGGGTAACCCGGCCAGATGTTTGGTCGCATTCAGGATCATGCTGGAGGAGGCATGCAACAAAGGTGAGTTCTTGCCCGTGACGATGGTTCCATCGTGAAGAGCAATGGCTGCCCCGCAATAGATACCGCCATATCCCTTCCCATTGATCTCAGCATCTTTCGCTGCCTGGCGGGCAGGTTCCACCACCAGACGGTCTTCATCTTTCGCCCCCACTTTTTCCATGATCTCGGTAGTGCGGTTTACCGTATCTTTCCCGGCTCTACCGATTGCGTACTCCACGAAGCTTCTCAGATGACGACGGATGATCTCCTGATAAGCTGCATCCTGACATATCTTGTCGTCGATAATACCTGCACTGATCCGGTTAACCCCCATATCAGTGGGAGATAAATAGACGGATGTTGAGCCGGTGATCTTTTCAAGCATCTTTCGGAGCAGGCCAAAAGCTTCTATGTCACGGTTATAATTCACCACTTTCACGCCATAGGCTTTCAGGTGATGTGTATCGATCATGTTCACATCTCTCAGGTCGGCCGTAGCAGCTTCGTAAGCAATATTCACCATATGCTGGGGCGGCAGATCCCAGACAGGAAAAGTTTCGAATTTTGCGTATCCGGCTTTCAGTCCTTTTTTAATGTCGTGGTACATATTACCCAGGGCGGTGGCAAGTTTCCCACTTCCCGGCCCTGGCCCTGTTAACACGACAATCGGTTTACTGGTCTCGATATATTCGTTGGCACCATACCCTTCATCACTTACAATCAGATCGATATTCTTAGGATAACCTTTGGTGGGGTGGTGCAGGTAAACCTTGATGCCTTTCAGTTCGAGCTTATTCTTAAATACAGTTGCGGCCGGCTGACCATCGAAACGGGTGATTACCACTGCAGCCACATGAATCCCGTACCATTTCAAATCATCGATGCTTTTTAACACATCCACATCGTAGGTGATTCCAAAATCGGCCCTGATCTTGTTCCTTTCGATATCACCAGCAAAGACGCACATGATGACATCAACCTTATCCTTCAGGTTCTGCAGCAGTCTGATTTTTACATTCGGGGCAAACCCCGGCAATACACGTGCTGCATGGTAATCGTATAAGATTTTGCCCCCAAATTCAAGGTATAACTTATCGCTAAACTTATTTACTCTCTCAAGGATTGCTTTGCTCTGTTCCTGCAGATATTTTTCATTATCAAAACCTATACGACTTTTTTTTTCCATCTTCCCGAATCAAACATTCATTTACACGAATTCAAAATTACCTAAATTGCAGGGTGATTGAAAGCAATTCGGCAGCTTTTTAAAAAAATCTTTCATCAGTGCCCCCAAATACAGAAGGTATGTATTACTTCTGCCCTATCCCATGGTATGCGAAGCCGAGGGAAGCCAGCTCGGCACCGTTGTAGATATTGCGCCCGTCAATCACCACACGGGTTCGCATGATCTTTTTCAACACCTCCCAGTTGGGGAGGCGGAACTCCTTCCACTCAGTAGGCACAATCAGTGCATCGGCACCTAGTGCTGCATCGTAGATATCATTGGCGTAATAAACATTATCCCCTAGCACCTTTCTTGCCTCACTGATGGCTGCAGGGTCGTAGGTGCGGACAGTGGCGCCGGCTTCAAGCAGACTATGTATAAGTGTGATCGATGCTGCATCGCGCACATCGTCGGTCTCCGGCTTGAAGGAGAGACCCCAGACGGCGACCGTCAGGTCCTTCAGTTTCCTATCGAAATGGATTCTGAACTTCTCAAAGAGGATGTTCTTCTGCAGGTTGTTCACCTCCTCCACCGCCTTCAGCAGCTTCATCTCATAACCTACGCCTTCAGCCACGCTGATCAGCGCACGTATATCCTTGGGAAAGCAGCTGCCGCCGTAGCCACAGCCGGGGTAGAGAAAGCTGCGCCCGATGCGGGAGTCACTACCCATGCCGCGACGCACCATGTTCACATCGGCCCCCACCCGCTCGCACAGGTTGGCGATGTCGTTCATAAAGCTGATGCGGGTGGCGAGCATCGCGTTGGAGGCATACTTTGTCATCTCCGATGAGAGGATATCCATGAAGATCACACGGAAATTGTTCAGCAGGAAAGGGCGGTAAAGCTTTGTCATCAGCTCCCTGGCCTGTTCGCTCTCCACGCCCACAACAACACGGTCCGGACTCATAAAGTCAGTGACGGCAGCTCCCTCCTTCAGGAATTCGGGATTCGAAGCCACTTCAACCTTCAGATCGGGCAATTGTCTCTCAGTAAGCCGCATTTTCACCACCTCAAGAATGCGGTGTGATGTACCTACAGGCACTGTACTTTTGGTGACGATCAGCAATGGATTGGTTACATGCTGGGCGATGGTATCGGCAACTGTCATCACATAGGAGAGGTCGGCATTCCCATTGTTATCGGAAGGGGTACCCACGGCAATGAAAACGATCTCCATCTCATTCAGAACAGATGGCAGATCGGTGGTGAAGTGAAGACGTTCCGCTTCGTAGTTTCGAACGACGATCGTCTTTAACCCCGGCTCATAAATAGGGATGATACCTTGTTTCAACGCTTCAATCTTTGCGCTGTTTATGTCCACACAGGTTACATCCACACCCATCTCGGCAAAGCAGGCACCTGATACCAGTCCCACATATCCTGTTCCAACAATTGCAATTTTCATAATATATGTTTTAAACGTTCCCCGCTATCTGTTCGCTGAAAACTTACCGCTTATAACTAAACCCGGCCGGCAGCACATCCCAGTCTTCCTTCAACTGAGCTGAAAGCTTATCGCTTATATCTTACAGCTTACCACTTATAGCTTATTGCTTATTGCTATTTCCCCAGCTGTTTCCTCAGGTTATTCACCGGATAAAGCACCGTCAGCAGACCAATCACACTCACTACGGCAAAGACAATCAACAGATCACTCACCTTCACAATGACCGGATAGGCATCGATGATATATGCACCGGGGACATTGCTCAGACGGAGCAGACCAAAGTGTTGCTGCAGGAGACAGAGGATCAGCCCCAACACTATGCCGGAGATGATACCGATAAATGTGATGAGCCAGCCTTCGTACAAAAAGATGCGTGACACCAGACTGTTGGATGCACCCATATTTTGGAGGCTTTTTATGTCGTCGCGTTTCTCAACAATGAGCATCGACAATGAGCCAACCACGTTGAAGACAGCGATAAGCAGGATAAATGCGAGGATCAGAAAAGTGACCCACTTCTCTATCTGCAGCATCCGGTACGATTCGCGTTGCTGTTCGTAGCGGTCTTCCACCACATACTGATCTCCCAGGATTCGCTGCATCTCTCTTTTCACCTTCTTCACAGATGCGTCAGGAGTCAGTTTAATATCGAGTGATGTCACCTCGTTCTCGTAGTTAAACAACTCTCTGGCAAGCTCGATGGGGATGATAGCCATCTGGTCATCATAGGCAGGTTGATTGAGGCTGAAGACACCGCCGAGCTGGGAATAACCGGTTGTAAAAGCGGCGGCGGGATTGGCAAGGTTCACCCGCACATCACGCTTGGGTGCATATATTTCGAGTGGGTTGATAAAACCGGGGCGTGCTCCGAGGGTGATGGCCAGTCCTGCTCCCAGGGTGGTGTAGTCCACCACATCTTCACGCAACCTGAACGAGCCATCCACGATCAGCTTGTCCATGTCGGCCATCAGCCTGAACTCTTCCGACACACCTTTCACATGGACAGGCACCTGTTGCTCTTCAAACTTGAAGAGTGCATTCTCTTCCAGTGACTCTGAGATAAGCAGTATCCCGGGCAGCTGCAGTGCCTCCTCAAAGGCGGCTGTCTGATAGTCGAACACTTTCCCCTCTTTCACCGATATCTTAAGGTGGGGATCAAAGGCACTGAACATTCCCTCCACAATTCCGCCAAAACCATTGAAGACAGAGAGCACAGTGACCATAGCCATTGTCGCAATGGCAATACCGCACACAGAGATGGCAGAGATCACATTGATGGCATTGTGTGATTTCTTTGAAAAGAGGTATCTCCGCGCTATGTAAAAGGATACGTTCAATCTGCTGGTTATTAATCGTCTTTCAGCAATCTGTCTATGTTTTCAATATAATCGAGTGAATCATCGAGATGAAAGGTAAGCTCAGGAATTACACGTAACTGCTTAGCCAAACGTTTACCCATGTCATAGCGGATTGTCTTCACATTTTCGTTGATATTTACTATCAACTCATTGGCTTTCTCCGCAGGGAATATGCTCAGATAGGCATGCGCGATCCCCAAATCGGGGGATACCCGCACGTTGGTCACCGAAATGAACACCCCATGCATCTTCTTGGTGTCCAGCAGAAAGATCTCACTGAGCTCTTTCTGTATCAACCTGTTAATTTTCTGTTGTCTGTTCGAATCCATCATTTACTTTTTTTTTCTGATAAGTGTCAGCCCGTCGCGGAGAGGCAAAATCACCTTCTCCACACGGTCATCATCCGCCAGTTTGTCATTAAACGCTATTATGCCTTTTGTCTGCCAGTCGTTGCTCTCAGGTTCTTCCAGCACCTTGCCGTGCCATAATGTGTTATCAGCAAGAAGAAAACCTTCACTCTTTATTTTGGGAAGTGCTGTCTCATAGAGGTTCCAATAATCCCGCTTATCGGCATCGATGAACACCAGATCAAAATATTCATCCCTGAAACGGGGTATGATCTCTAAAGCATCACCCATATGTAGTGTGATTTGCTCTGCAAAGGATGAATGGCTTAAATTGTGCCTGATCATATCCTCCATCTCTTCGTCGATCTCAATCGTATGCAGCGCTGCATGACCCTCCAGACCCTCAGCAATTGAAATTGCTGAATATCCGGTATAGGTGCCGATCTCGAGGACCCGTTGAGGTCGAATCATCTGCACTAGCATCTTCAACAGGCGTCCCTGAAGATGTCCCGAGATCATTGTCGGGTGCAGCAACTTCACATGCGCCTCCCGCTGCATCTTTCTCAGCAGCTCCGGTTCTTCGTCAATATGCGCAAGAATATATTCTTCCAAAGCGTAGGCCATTCCTTTTACATCACCCTTAATAGAGGGATATAGTTCCTATTCGGTATAGTCAGGCAGATTGTATTTCTCCTTGGCTTCAAGTATCCTCCATACTTCGGAGATCTCAAGATAGGTGGTCCCTCCCACCTCACCAAAGCTTCCACCCAGATAAGCCACCCTATCCCTGGGTTCAATAAGACCTCTCTTCAGCAAAGTTTTTATTGCTTCCACAAAATAGGCCCTTCTGCTCTCCTTTGTATTACCGTCACCTTTGCCGTGCTGATGTTCTGCCAACACACCATATGAGAGTGCCAGCTCGCGTGCCAGCCGCTCGGTGGTAGTGATGGCATAGATGGGACTCTTCCCCCGGAATGCGGCCAGTACACGGGCGGTCTTGCCTGTGTGACTGTCGGTGACGATTGCCTTCACATTCAATCGCGTGGATGACTTCACCGCCTGCTTCGCTAGGAACTCCGTGACTTCGCGGTCGTCGTCCGGATTGTAAGGCACACGTATATCATTCTCTGACAGCTTGGTAAGCTCTGCTTCATACGCTGTCTTCATCATCGTGCTCACAGCCTCTACGGGATACTTCCCGTAGGCTGTTTCACCACTGAGCATCACCGCATCGGTACGGTAGTAGATGGCATTGGCAATATCTGTTATCTCGGCTCGTGTGGGACGTGGATTGTGAATCATGGAGTGCAGCATCTGTGTGGCTACAATCACAGGTCTTTTATGCTGGATGGCTTTTTTGATGAGCACACGCTGAATGCCGGGTATCTTCTCCTGTGCGACCTCAATACCCAGGTCGCCCCGGGCAACCATGATACCATAGGCTGCTTCCAGTATCTCATCGGCATTATCCACCCCCTCCTGATTTTCTATCTTGGCGATGATCTTGATGGGGCTTCCCAGATCATCCAATATCTCCTGCACCGCAAGCACATCCTCTCTGTTGCGGACGAAAGAGTGAGCAATAAAGTCCACTTTGTTATTTTCTGAGAGGGCAATGAATTTTTTATCTCTTTCAGTGATGGCAGGAAGGTTGATACGTACACCCGGGATATTCACACTTTTACGGCTTCCGATGATGCCATCGTTATTCACCGTACAAAGCAGAAAATCCTTCTGTACATCAATCACCTTCAGGTCGATCTCTCCGTCATCAATCAGTATATCATCTCCCAAATGCATCTCTTGCGCAATATTGGGATAAGAGATATAAAGTGTATCAGCTGATGATATTCCGGTGGGATCACCCACTATTTTAATCTGTTCACCTGTCTTTAGTTCAATGGGAGCCTCCGTGACAGTAGTACGTATCTCCGGTCCTTTGGTATCCACCAGAATAGCGATCTGGGAGGATACCTCCCTGACGTTTCGTATAATTTTAAGAAAGCCCTCCTCATCGAGGTGAGCCGAGTTGAGACGCACCACATTCATTCCTGCCTCGTACAATTGTTGCAGGAACGTCACATCACATCTCTTGTCAGATATGGTGGCGATAATTTTTGTTGATTTTAGCATATATGTTTATTGTAATTTCCTAAATATGTAACGTTTGGATCTATTTTTTGTTTGCCAGGTGAATCGCTTCCACAGCAAGCCGATAGGAATGGAGGCCAAAACCGGCGATCACCCCAAGGCATACTGCCGACAGCATGGAGTGATGACGGAACTCTTCACGGGCGTGCACATTGGAGATATGCACCTCCACCACCGGTACGGGCACCGCCTTGATTGCATCACGAATAGCTACCGAGGTGTGGGTATAACCACCTGCATTGAGGATGATGCCGTCACTGCCGTAGCCGGCTTCCTGAATCTTATTGATGATCTCACCTTCTACATTGGATTGAAAGTAGGATAGTTCGTCACCTTGAAAATCTGACCGTAACGATTCCAGATAGTGGTCGAAGGATTTGCTGCCATACAGATCCGGCTCACGGGATCCTAGCAGATTGAGGTTGGGACCGTTGATGATTTGTATTTTCATATCCTGATATCTTTATCGTGCGTCCTTTTATAATTCTTAATTCTTATGCTCTGATTTCTAATAGCTTACAGCTAACAGCTTATAGCTTATAGCTATTTCATGACAAAGATACAACTATTTCCAGAGTATTTGTAATAGTCACACCCTCGTGATTATTGATTATTTGATTCTGCCATCTAACAACCGGGGGCATCACATGCTGTGACACCCCCGTGTAAAGATAATATGATGCTGTTCTTAGTTTTCGCCTCCGGCTGCATCGCCAGTCGATACCTCCTCAGCCGGTGCTCCGGCAAAGTTGGCCTCAACCATACGCTGGTAGGAGCGATAGCGCCACTGAGCACTATCCCTGGCCGCATCGAACAGTTCATCGGCCTGTTTCGGGAATGATTTGATCAGCTGTGTATAACGCACCTCACCAAGCAGGAAATCCCTGAACTTACTCCAGTCGGGCTCCTTGCTGTCGAGTTGGAACGGGTTCCTGCCCTGTTCCTCCAGACGAGGGTCGTAGCGCCACAGGTGCCAGTAACCACATTCAACGGCTGACTTCTGCTCCATCTGTGCACTGCCCATGCCTTTTTTCAGACCATGACTGATACAGGGGGAATAAGCAATGATCAGTGAGGGGCCATGATACGATTCCGCCTCTTTCAATGCTTTCAGGTAGTGGCCCTGGTTGGCACCCATTGCTACCTGTGCCACATAGACATACCCGTATGTGGTGGCGATCATGCCAAGGTCTTTCTTGCGAATCCTTTTTCCTGCAGCGGCAAACTTAGCCACAGCGGCAATAGGTGTGGACTTGGATGATTGTCCTCCCGTGTTGGAGTAAACCTCCGTATCGAGCACCAGCACGTTGATATCCTGTCCGCCGGCCAGCACATGATCGAGACCACCAAAACCGATATCATACGCCCATCCGTCACCACCGAACACCCAGATTGATTTCTTTGCGAGGTATTTCTCCATCGAAAGAATCTCGATGGCGATCCTGTTGTCCATACCTGCCAGCGTAGCCACTATCTGAGCTGAGACCTCCCTGGAGGCATCAGCATCCTCTTTATTCTCTATCCACTGACTGAACAATGCCTTCTGCTCATCGGTAAAATCGTCCGACTGTAGTCCCTGCGACATCAGCTCCTGAAGGTGATTACGCATACTGGTGTGGGCAATCACAAAACCATAACCGAACTCGGCATTGTCTTCGAAGAGTGAGTTGGCCCATGAAGGACCTTTGCCCTCTTCATTTGTCGTGTATGGGGTTGCTGGTGCAGATGCACCATAGATTGATGAACAACCTGTCGCATTGGCGATCATCATCCTGTCGCCGTAGAGCTGTGTGATCAGCTTGATATAGGGTGTTTCACCGCAGCCTGAGCAGGCACCGGAGAACTCAAACAGTGGTGTGGCAAACTGCGAATTCTTCACGTTCAGCTTCACATCCAGCAGATGAGCTTTGCTGCTGACGTTCTTTACCATATAGTCCCAGTTCTGCTGGTTTTCATATTGTGTTGCGATCGGCACCATCTCGAGTGCTTTCTCACCTTTCTTACCCGGACAAACATCGGCACAGTTACCGCAACCAAGGCAGTCGAGCACATCTACCTGAATACGGAAACCCATACCGGTAAGCTGTTTACCCTGTGCTTTTAACAGTTCAACACCTTCTCCCACACCTTTCTGCTCTTCCTCATCGAGGACGAACGGACGTATGGTGGCGTGGGGACAGACATAAGCACACTGGTTGCACTGGATACAGTTTTCGGGCTGCCAGACAGGTACGCTCATGGCTACACCGCGTTTCTCATAGGTGGCTGTTCCCTGCTCCCAGGTACCATCCTCACGTCCGCTGAAAGCAGATACGGGAAGCGTGTAACCACGTTGCCCGTTCACCGGACGAACCACTTTTTGAATGAACTCGGGTGCATCATCAGATGTATCTGCCACTGTCTGCAGAGCGGCCCATTCCATTGGAATCTCAACCTGCTCCACATCACCGCCGCGATCTACCGCAGCATAGTTCATCCTCACCACATCTTCACCTTTCTTACCGTAGGATTTCACGATGAATTTCTTCATCTGCTCCACGGCAAGATCGTAAGGGATCACGTTGGAAATTTTGAAAAACGCCGATTGCAGGATGGTGTTGGTACGATTACCCAGACCAATCTCCTCGGCAATGGCAGAAGCGTTGATGATATATAGCTTGATGTTGTTCTCAGCAAAAAACCTCTTCACCTTATCGGGTAGATGATTCGCCACCTCCTCTTTGGGCCACAACGAGTTAAGCAGGAACGTACCGTTCTTTTTCAAACCGTTGGTCACATCGTAAAGATAGAGATAGGCCGGCACATGGCAGGCCACGAAATTGGGTGTATTTACCAGATAGGTCGAACGAATGGGATTGTCTCCGAAACGAAGGTGTGAACAGGTGAACCCACCCGACTTCTTAGAGTCATAAGCGAAGTATGCCTGTACATATTTATTGGTATTGTCACCGATGATCTTGATGGAGTTCTTATTCGCTCCTACCGTACCATCCGAGCCCAGGCCGTAGAATTTGGCCTCGTAGGTGGTTTCATCCATCGAGATCTCCTCTTTTGGTGGAAGTGACTTGAAGGTGACATCATCTACAATACCAATGGTGAAATCATTCTTCGGCAGGTTCATGGAAAGGTTCTCGTAGACAGAAATAATCTGTGAAGGTGTGGTGTCCTTGGATGAGAGCCCGTAGATACCTCCCACAATCTCAGGGGCATTCTCTTTTCCGTAGAAACAGTCTTTCACATCGAGATAGAGCGGTTGCCCCGTAGCACCGGGTTCCTTGGTGCGATCGAGCACCGCAACACGTTTAACCGTTTCAGGCATTACCGACAGGAATGCTGACGCCTTGAATGGACGGTAGAGATGTACAGCTACGACACCAACCTTTTCACCCTTCACTCTCAGATGATCAACAGCTTCACGAATGGTTTCTGTTACTGAACCCATGGCGATAACCACTCTCTCAGCTTCAGGATCTCCGTAATAGTCGAACAATCCATATTTGCGGCCGGTAACGGCAGCCAGTTTCTCCAGATACTTTTCTACTACATCGGGCACATTATCATAAAAGGGATTGGATGCTTCACGTGCCTGGAAATAGATATCATCATTCTGCGCTGTCCCTCTTGCTACTGGTGCATCAGGTGACAATGCCCTGTCACGGAATTCTTTTAAAGCCTCACGGTTGATGAGCGGTGACAGATCATCATTCGACAATGCTTCAATCTTCTGGATCTCGTGTGATGTGCGGAACCCGTCGAAGAAATGAAGGAAAGGAACACGACTTTCAATCGCTGCCAAATGAGCTACGGCAGACAGGTCCATCACCTCCTGCACTGAGCCTGTCGCGAAAAGGGCGAACCCGGAGGGCCGTACAGCCATCACATCCTGCTGATCACCAAAGATGGAAAGGGCATGCGATGCCAGGGCACGTGCCGACACATGAAAGACACCGGGGAGCAACTCTCCTGCCATCTTATACATGTTGGGAAGCATCAGTAATAACCCTTGTGATGCGGTAAAGGTGGTTGTAAGCGCCCCGGCCTGCAATGAACCGTGCATGGCTCCGGCAGCACCGGCTTCCGACTGCATTTCCTGCACCAGTACGGGTTGTCCGAAAATATTCTTTCTCCCGGCTGCAGCCCATTCATCCACATATTCAGCCATCGTGGATGATGGTGTGATCGGATAAATCGCAGCCACTTCGCTGAACATATATGCAATATGTGCAGCAGCCTGATTCCCGTCGCAGGTTAAATAATTCTTTTGTTTTGCCATAATTATATGATTCCTAAAAATATGTAATTTTAGTTAATTAATTGCTAAAATAACAGGGTTTGAATTACGAAATTACTACAAAAAAGTGAAAACAACAAACTGAACTATTTTTTTGTTCACAAGAGAAGCTACAATTAAAGTGATATAATTTAAAATATCTTAAATATTAATCTTTACCCTTAGATGTATGTTATATAATAGTACACAATTTACCAACCGACATTCTTAATTATAAAATATTGACTTTATACAGCTGTAGAGAGATGTGTAATTGTTTAAATGGATAAAAATGAAAATCATAATTATTGCAAACAGGTTACCTGTTAAGATCGAAAGAAAAGAGGGAAAATTTATCATTGAAAGGAGCGAAGGCGGCCTGGCAACAGGACTTGGTTCACTTGAAACTGATGCTGAGAAATTCTGGGTCGGCTGGCCGGGTATACATACAGATGATGAGAATGAAAAGGAAGAGATCACAACGAAGCTGCATGAGCTGAACTTCCATCCTGTATTCCTCTCCGACAATCAGATAGAAAACTATTACGAAGGGTACAGTAACAGTACCATCTGGCCTTTGTGTCATTACTTCTTCTCCTATATTGAATATAAAGCAGAATACTGGGAAGCCTACCAAAAGGTCAACACGCTCTTCAGTAATGAAGCAGTACCTTTTATTGAAAGTGACGATATTGTATGGGTGCAGGATTATCAGCTGATGTTGTTACCAAAGATGATCCGTGATCAGAAGCCTAATGCGAATATCGGATACTTTCATCATATTCCCTTCCCCTCATACGAGCTCTTCAGGGTACTACCCGAAAGAGAAGAGATGCTTGAGGGTCTGCTGGGTGCGGATCTTATCGGTTTTCATACGCATGATTACATGCGTCACTTTATCAGTGCCATCTATCGTGTGCTTGACCTCAACTGTAATCTCGATGAGATCAACCTGAAAGACAGGATCGTACATGTGGATGCTTTCCCTATGGGGATCAATTATGCACATTATCACAGTGCACCCTCTCTGCCGGAAGTAAAGGAAAAAGCGAAGCTGCTGAAAGAAGAACTGGGAGATAAAACAGTGATTCTCTCGGTGGACAGGCTTGATTACAGCAAGGGGATCCTTCATCGTCTGAACGGTTTTGTCCAGTTCCTGCAGAACCATCCCGAATATCACGAGAAAGTATCACTGGCAATGATTGTGGTCCCGTCGCGTGACAATGTAGAGATGTACGCCGATCTGAAAACGAAGATCGATCAGGCTATAGGAGAGATAAACGGCAAATACTCCAAGTTAGGATGGAACCCTATCTACTATTTTTATCGTAGCTTCAGCTTTGAAGAGCTGATAGCGATGTATGATATTTCCAAAATTGCCCTGGTCACACCATTGCGTGACGGGATGAACCTGGTAGCCAAAGAGTACCTCGCCACGAAAGGCGACAATACAGGTGTGCTCATCCTCAGTGAGATGGCAGGTGCAGCCATTGAGCTGCAGGATGCCATCATCATCAATCCAAACGACACGGATGAGATTGAAAAAGCGATACTGCAAGCACTCACCATGCCGGAGAAGGAGAAAAAAGAGCGGTTGCTGAAGATGCAGAAAAAGATATCCACGCAGACAGTGAAAAAATGGGCGAACGATTTTGTGAATGAGCTGCAGTCGATCAAAGCACAGAATAAGGAGATCCTTCAGAAGATTGTGGGCAAGAGACAACTCACTCAGATTAAGAGTGCTTACGACGAAGCGGCATCACGGCTTATCCTGCTCGATTACGACGGTACGCTGGCCCCATTTGTGAAGAAACCGGAAGATGCTGCTCCCTCACCGATGCTTTTGGAGCTCCTTCAGCAGATGAGTGCAGACAAGAAAAACAAAGTGGTGATCAACAGCGGAAGGAACCACCAGATACTTGATCAATGGTTTGAAGGGTCAGCACTCGATTTTGCTGCCGAACATGGCGTATTCTACAAAGATGATGGGAAATGGCACAAGAATATCATGGAGAAAGTGATGTGGGATGAGGAGATCATCGACATCATCCAACATACAATTGATAAGACACCCCGCTCGCAGATGGAACAAAAAGATGCCGCCCTGGTGTGGCACTACCGCAATGTGGATATGTGGCTTGCCGATCTGCGTGCGCAACAACTGATCAATGCATTGATCGGCCCCTGTGCGAGACTAAATCTGCAGATTGTTCCGGGAAACAAGATCGTGGAGATTAAACCACCTGATTATAACAAGGGCAGTGAGGTAGTGCGCAGGCTGGAGCAGAAAGAGTATGATTTTGTGCTGGCTATAGGTGACGATACCACGGATGAAGATATGTTCAGGGCACTTCCAGCCGATGGCATCAGCATCAAAGTGGGAAGCTTCTCGCCGGCAGCAAAATACCGTATACCGCTGCAATCGTCGGTGATTCCTTTCCTCACAAATCTTATTAAATAGTGCTTCTATGGATTTTTTCAATCAACTGTTATCACCTGAGAGTTCACTCAGATATCCCGTAATTGCGCTCATATTTCTGTTGCTGTTTGTGATCCTGGCATCCATATTCAGGATGATCATGAAAAAGTGGCGCCAGCGTGCACGGAGGAGTAATAGTCCCATAGATGATTTCATCGTGCGTCTCTTCACCATTCCCGGCATATGGATCATATTTGCCATCCTGTTGAATATCTTCAGTACACTGCTCAAAGAGAATGAAGGTACATATGCTGTGCTGAAGAAGATTAGTCTGATATTGCTTATCCTAACCATTGGATGGTTCATCGTACAGGTCATCAGGGCATTGTTCCACTACTGGCAACAGAAGTTCGATATCAACAACCCTAATAATCTGGAGGCAAGGAAAAAGCTTACACAGATGAGTATGATCGAACGGATTTTGGTGATTGCCGTTATCTTCATCTTTGTCTCGATTGCACTGATGACCATCGACACGGTACGGCAGCTGGGGGTGAGTCTCCTCGCATCGGCCGGGGTGGCGGGGATTGTCATCGGGTTTGCTGCACAGCGCAGCTTCGGACAGATCTTTTCGGGCATACAGATTGCATTCACCCAACCCATAAGGTTAGATGATGTGGTGGTGATAGAGGGGGAATGGGGACGGATAGAAGAGATCAACATCACCTATGCCGTGGTAAAGATATGGGATGAAAGACGACTGATTGTCCCTATTGACTATTTCCTTAATACACCCATACAGAACTGGACACGAAGCACGTCCAATATTTTAGGGACCATCTTCCTCTATGTATCATATGACCTGCCAGTAGATCCGCTGCGTGAAGAGCTCGCCCGCATTGTGAAGGAGGATCCCAATTGGGACAGGCGGGTGCAAAATATCCAGGTTACCGAAAGTCGCGAGTGGTACAAGGAGCTGCGTGTACTGGTTAGCAGTACCAACTCATCCCTGAACTGGGATTTAAAGGTGTCACTGCGGGAGAAGCTGATTGACTTTATCAATAAAAACTACCCCGGCTCATTCGCCACAATACGAGGAATGAGCAATGGACAGCATATGGTCTCAACGGTTATGGACGAATAAATTTAGAGAGTTGCTTCTCTTCCGAAAAGAGTGCCGCGGTATTGATCAAAGCCAGGTGTGAGTATGCCTGGGGAAAGTTGCCGAGTTGTCTTTTTGTCATGAAATCGAGATCCTCACTATAGAGGCCCACATGATTGGAATAGGAGATCATCTTCTCAAAGATCTCCAACGCCTCCTCACGCTCCCCTATCATAAAGAGTGCTTCAATAAGCCAGAAAGTACAGATGGTAAACGAAGAGGTGGGTATGCCGAAATCATCTTCTGCCTTGTAACGGTACATCAATCCTTCGTGATAGAGGTTCTCTTTGATGGCTTTCACTGTTTTCACATTACGCTCATCGTCGGGTGCAATGAAATCATAAAATTGCATCAGTAACAGTGAGGAGTCGTAATCCCTGTTTCCGTATGCCTGCGTGAAGCATTGTAACTCTTCGTTCCACCCTTTCTCATGCACTTCCGCCTTGATGATATTGGCCTCATCACGCCATTTTGCAGCATAACTGTCTCTCTGCAACAGCTCGGCTATTAGCGATGCCCTGTCGATGGCCACCCAGCTCATCACCTTCGAGAAAACAAAATGCATCTCTTTGGTGCGGAACTCCCAGATGCTCCTGTCGGGCTTCCTCCATGCTACCAGCACCGATCGAACCATGTTCTTCACTATCTCCCAGATCTCCTCCACCTCGTCGAGCGTATCGGGGAAATAGAGGTAGTACTTGTAGATGATATCCAGCAGATAACCGATCGAGTCATTTTGCACCTGATGGTAGGCCGCATTGCCTATCCTCACAGGATGTGAGTTCGCATATCCGCTTAAATGAGGTAACACCTCTTCTGTCAGCTCACGCTCACCCCTGATGCCGTACATGATCTGGATGGGTTCATCGCGCGACGACTTCAAAATCTTCTTCACGAAACCGATGAACCGTTCTGCGGCAGTCTTCTGTTTCATAAACAACAGGGTATCTATCGACATGGAGGCATCACGCAGCCAGCAAAAACGATAATCCCAGTTTCGTGTCTCACCAATGTTCTCAGGGAGACTGGTGGTGACAGCTGCAAGCATGGCTCCGGAATCCTGGTACGACAACAACTTCAGCACAAGCAGGCTTCTTTGGATCATATCATTATACTGCAGGTAATGCCGCGAACGGTTCGAAAAGTTAAGCCAGTAAACTTTGGTGCGTTCATACTCCAGCAGGATGCGGTTGATGTCTATAGTCACCAGCTTCTGATTATAGGACAAGAGGAAAAAATGATGATCATACAATGTGATCTCCTCACTGTTTAACACTTTCTCCAGATCCATGCTGGTATAGAGATACATCTTATCCTCCGAATCTTCTTCCGAATGGGTCTTGATGTAGCCTCCCACAATCTCATGACGAACTCCCTCGCGGGCATAATTGATTTGTGGATCATAAACCACACGTACAACCGGTTCTCCCTTTATCACCCGTATATACCGATGAATCTCCGGAGGCATGTAATACCGCAGCTCTTCGGTCCTGTAGCGGGGCATATAGTCAAAGACGATGAAACCGTGCTCCGGTGATTCAAATCGGGTGACAAGTATATTGGTGTGGCCGTGATAGTTCTGTGTGATGGTGTAATCATCCGATACCTGAAAGTAAAAACTACCCCCCTTTTCTTCGTCCAGTATTCTCGCAAAAACCGAGGGGGAGTCAAAATCGGGCAGGCAGAACCAGTCGATGCTTCCTTTTTTCGATATCAGGGCAGCTGTCCGGCAATTACCTATCACTCCGTAATCTAAGTTATCCATGTAAAATTAATTAGTCCTGTTCCTTTTATCAAGGAACAAAGATAAGGATTACGTTCTACTAACAAAGGATTATCTTCTGCAGATGGGTTTAATAAGTCTTAAATCTCAACCCCTCACAGTCAGTTCTCCGCGCAGTGATACCTGCATCAGCCGACGCACGTCGCCGGCCGACTCTCTTTTGCCAAAGAGTATCATCAGCTTGGCCAATGCCGCTTCCGTGGTGATGTCATTGCCGCTGATCACACCCGCTTTCTCCAGTTGCTGCCCGTTCTCATAGCGGTGCATCTCCACACCTCCGTAGAGACACTGTGTAACATTGACAATCACTATTCCTCTCTCCACAGCCTTATGAAGCTGACGGGTGAACCAGGGATAGATCGGTGAGTTCCCCGTGCCGTAAGTCTCAAGGACCACACCTTTCAGCCCGGGGATCTCAAGGTGTGCTTTCACCACCTCTTCGGTAATACCGGGAAACAGCTTCATGATCACCACATGGTGATCCATCTCATAGTTAAACCGTACAGTACTGTTGTAATCAGGCTTTAAGATAGCTTTCTCATCGTAGCGTATATCGAGCCCGGCCTGTGCAAGGTAAGGGTAGTTGGGACTGTTGAACGCACTGAAATGATCGGCATTCACCTTCGTCGTTCTGTTTCCGCGCATCAGTAAATTCTGCATATAGATGCATAGCTCAGGCACCACAGGATGTCCCTGAGTGTCTTTATCAGCAGCTATTTCAAGCGCAGTAATCAGGTTCTCCTTCCCATCTGTGCGCAACTTTCCGATGGGCAGCTGTGACCCTGTCAGAATCACCGGCTTTGTCAGGTTCTCGAAAATAAGACTCAATGCGGATGCCGTATATGCCATCGTATCGGTACCATGAAGAATCACAAACCCATCGTAGTGGTTGTAGTTCTCTTCAATCACCCCGGCCATCTGTTGCCATATCTCCAGCGAGACATCCGATGAATCGATGGGAGGATCGAAGAGAAAGGTCTCCACGTTGAAGTTCAACCGTTTTATTTCCGGCATGTTGGAACGAAGATGACTGAAGTTAAACGGCTCCAGCGCACCTGTCTCCGGATTCTCCACCATTCCGATGGTCCCTCCCGTATATATAAGTAGTACTTTTGCGTTGCTGTCGATCATATTAACCCTGTTTTCAAGCTACAAATGTAGCAAATTGTATAAATTAAACTATCCTTTTGACAATCTTTTTCTTTATTGCCATATAGACAGTTTCTTATTGACAAATATGCATTTTCCAGCTATCGAACCAAAGTGGCGATAAATTGTTTAATTGAGTATATAATTAACAATAAAAGAAACCAAATCATATGGCAACACATACTATTAAGACAGTCTGGAGAGAGAACAATATTTTTGATACCGAGGTTGACGGACATACCATCACCATCGATTTACCTGAAGAGGCCGGGGGTAATGATGCCGGCCCGCGTCCGAAAAAACTGCTGCTGATATCGGCAACAGGCTGTTCCGGACTCGATGTGGTGGAGATTGTACGCAAGATGCGCATCAACATAAAGAGCTTCAATATATGGATCGATGCTGAATTGACCGAAGAGCATCCCAAGCAGTATACCTCACTCAAGGTGGTCTATGAATTTGAAGGTGACAATCTCCCGAAGGAGAAGCTGGAGAGAGCATGTAGGATGTCGTTCGAAAACTATTGCGGGGTGATGGCGATGTACCGGAAAGCGATTCCGGTGACCTATGAGGTAGTCATAAGGGATTGATCAACTTTTTACCGGCTCATTACTGAAAAATTTCTATATATTTTCGTACCTTTGCGCTCAGGTTTATCGTTTATCAACAGAACATCGATTCAACAATATTCATAAAATAAAGTGAACTATGCAAACAATGGACTCTTTTAATTTCGCCGGTAAGAAGGCGTTCGTGCGCGTGGACTTCAACGTGCCCCTCGATGAGAATTTCAATATCACTGATGACACACGTATACGTGCTGCCATCCCTACACTGAAAAAGATTCTGAAAGATGGTGGCAGCGTGATCATCGGATCGCATCTGGGCCGGCCGAAAGGCACAAATGATAAGTTATCACTGAGACATATCCTCTCTCACCTTTCTGAACTGCTGGGTGTGGATGTACAGTTCGCCAATGACTGCATCGGGGAAGAGGCTGAAGCCAAAGCCGCAGCTTTGCGCCCGGGAGAGGCGTTATTGCTTGAGAACCTCCGGTTTTATGCCGAGGAGGAGGGTAAACCCCGCGGCCTGGCCGACGATGCTTCTGAGGAAGTGATCGCAAAAGCGAAGAAAGAGGTCAAAGAATCACAAAAAGAGTTTGCCAAAAAGCTGGCTTCCTATGCCGATGTATATGTGAATGATGCCTTCGGCACCGCACACCGTGCACACGCCTCCACAGCGCTGATTGCCGATTATTTCGATGAAGGGCACAAGCTTTTCGGTCATCTGCTGCAAAACGAGATCGTAGCGGTGGAAAAAGTGATGAAAGATACGGAACGTCCCTTTACTGCCATCATGGGAGGTTCAAAAGTATCCTCTAAGATTGAGATCATCAAGAACCTGCTGGATAAGGTAGATAACCTGATACTTGCAGGAGGTATGACCTACACCTTCGCCAAGGCATTTGGCGGAAGCATCGGTGATTCCATCGTGGAAAATGATAAACTGGAGCTGGCAAGGGAGCTGGTGGAGATGGCCAAAGCCAAGGGTGTGAACCTGGTGCTGGCTACAGATGCCAAGATCGCAGACAGCTTCAGCAACGATGCCCGAACAAATTTCACCCCGGTGAAAGAGATCCCCGACGGATGGGAGGGACTCGACATCGGCCCGGAATCGGAAAAGATATTTACTGAAGTGATCAAGAACTCCAAGACCATCCTCTGGAACGGCCCTGTGGGAGTGTTTGAGTTCGATAATTTCGACAAAGGCTCACGTGCCGTTTCCGACGCGATCGTGGAAGCCACCAGAAAAGGTGCATTCTCTCTTGTGGGTGGAGGTGACTCAGTAGCCTGTGTCAACAAATTTGGTCATGCCGACGAGGTGTCCTATGTCTCCACCGGTGGTGGTGCATTGCTTGAGATGATTGAAGGCAAGGTGCTTCCGGGGGTGAAAGCTATCCGCGGCTATTAAACAGAGAACAAGTGAAGTGATTTACACACTTCTTTTATATATACCGTGTGAACGAAAATGTTCGCACGGTTTTTTTATTCATCCCCGCCTGTTACATAATCTCACCATTTTTTTGTAATTTTGGGGCTCTTATTCGGGAAGCAATTCCCGTAACGTTCAAATTATCGTATAATGAATATTTCTTATAACTGGCTCAAAGAGTATCTGCAATTCGATTTAACCCCACAGGAGACAGCCGATGCACTCACCTCCATCGGACTGGAAACAGGAAGTGTGGAAGAGATTCAAACCATCAGGGGGGGACTGGAGGGGCTGGTGATCGGCGAGGTACTTACCTGCGTGGATCATCCCGACTCCGACCATCTGCATCTGACAACAGTCACTACAGGTAACGGTGAGGAACCGCTCAGGATTGTTTGTGGCGCCCCCAACGTCGCTGCCGGTCAGAAGGTGGTGGTAGCCACTGTTGGCACCAAACTATGGTTCGGAGAGGATGAGATCACCATCAAAAGAACGAAGATCCGCGGAGAAGAGTCATTTGGAATGATATGTGCTGAGGATGAGATAGGCATCGGCAGTTCGCATGACGGTATCATTGTGCTGCCCGCTGATGCCCGCGTTGGAACGCCGGCAAAAGATTATTACAATATTAAAAGTGATTTTATCCTCGAGATAGATATCACCCCCAACCGTGTGGATGCTGCCTCCCACTATGGTGTGGCACGTGACCTGGCTGCGTCACTTGAGCAGGCAGGTAAACATTACAGGCTGACCAAACCATCTGTGGATGCTTTCAGTGTGGACAGAGAAGAGGGAGGTATTGAGGTGATTGTCGAGAACAGCGAAGCGTGTCCCCGTTACTCAGGTCTGACCATTCGTGATGTCACCGTGAAGGAGAGCCCCGACTGGCTGAAGGACAAGCTGTTATTAATCGGCCTGCGTCCAATCAACAATATCGTGGATATCACCAACTTCGTGCTGCATGAGACAGGTCACCCCATGCATGCATTCGATGCGGCACAGATCACCGGGAACGAAGTGGTTGTACGCACCATGCCGGAAAAGAGCAAGTTCATCACGCTGGATGAAGAGGAACATGAGCTGAGTGCCGGTGACCTGATGATTTGCAATGCCGAAGAGGGGATGTGCATAGCGGGTGTTTTCGGGGGACTCTCTTCCGGTGTGACGGAGAAGACGAAAAATCTCTTTCTGGAGTCGGCCTATTTCCATCCCACCTGGGTAAGAAAAACAGCCCGCAGGCATGGACTCAGCACCGACTCTTCGTTTCGTTTTGAGCGTGGCGCCGATCCCGGCAATACTGTTTATGTATTGAAGAGGGCAGCATTGCTAATCAAAGAGCTGGCGGGTGGTGTGATTGAAGGTGAGATCCGCGATATCTACCCCACACCGGTGGAGAGAGCAGAAGTGATCCTCCCTTTAAAAAAGGTTCATTCACTTATCGGAAAAGTGATCCCGAAAGAGACTATCAAATCTATCCTGCAAAGCCTTGAGATAACGATAGTGAAGGAGTCCGACAGCGAGCTGACACTCCGCATTCCCACTTATCGTGTGGATGTGACGCGCGATGTGGATGTGATTGAAGAGATCCTGCGTATTTACGGTTACAACAATGTGGAGATAAGCGACTCACTGAGAGCGAACCTCTCCTACCAGACAGCTACCGACCGCAAGAACAAGCTGCAGACACTCATCTCTGAGCAGCTCACGGCCAACGGTTTCGGGGAGATCATGAACAACTCGCTCACTAAAAAAACATACTATGAACAGCTGGAGAGCTATCCGGCAGCGAACTGTGTGACGCTGGTCAATCCGCTGAGCAACGACCTGAGCGTCATGCGTCAGACACTTCTCTTTGGAGGGATGGAGAGCATTGCCTATAACCGCAACCGAAAACAGGGTGATTTGCGTTTTTATGAATTCGGCAACTGCTATTTCTTTGATAAAGAGAAAAAACAGGAAGAGAAAATCCTTGCCGGGTATACCGAGGAGAATCATATAGGATTATGGATATGTGGCAGGAGAACGCACAAGAACTGGTCTACAGCCGAAGAGCAGAGTTCGGTCTTTGAACTGAAAGCACATGTGGAGAATATCCTGAAGCGATTGGGTATCAGCAAGAATCAGGTGAGGTTTGAACCGCTGCAGAACGATATCTTCGCCACAGGAATGAACATCCGCACACACAAACATCAGCTTGGTAGCTTCGGCATTGTTGCAGCCGGGATTTGTAAGATGTTCGATATCGATACTGACGTTTTTTTCGCCGAGTTGAACTGGGACCTGCTGATGCGTGAGACAGAGAAGCAATCGGTACGCTACACTGAGATATCCAAATATCCCGCTGTAAGAAGAGATTTAGCCCTCTTAATCGACAAGCAGATCTCCTTTGCACAGATTGAGCAGATAGCAACCAAAACAGAAAAGAAACTGCTGAAAAAAGTTTCTCTTTTCGATGTATATGAGGGCGGGAACCTGCCTGAGGGCAAGAAATCCTACGCGGTGAACTTCCTCCTGCAGGATAAAGAGAAAACGCTGAACGACAAACAGATTGATGCGGTGATGCAGAAGATAACCCTCAACCTGGAGAGAGAGCTGGGTGCACAGTTAAGGTGATGAACTGATGTGAAGATGAGCTGAAGTGGTGATATAAGTTAGTAGAAAAGTTAAACAGACCCGTTGAGCCTTACATAAAGACCTGGGATTAGAGATTAATAATAATATGGGAAGAGCATTTGAATACAGAAAAGCAACCAAGATGAAACGGTGGGGCAATATGGCCCGCGTCTTCACGAAACTGGGTAAACAGATCACCATCGCCGTACGTGAGAGCGGCCCCGATCCGGATACCAACCCTCGTTTACGTGTGCTCATACAGACATCCAAGAAAGAGAACATGCCCAAAGAGAATGTCGAACGTGCCATCAAGAAGGCAACCGATAAGGATGTTTCAGATTACAAGGAGATGGTGTATGAAGGATACGGTCCTTTCGGGATAGCGATCGTGGTGGAGACAGCCACCGACAACACCACCCGTACCGTGGCCAATGTACGCAGCTATTTTAACAGACATGGCGGCTCACTGGGCACTTCGGGCAGTCTCGAGTTTCTGTTCGACCACAAGTGTGTATTTAAAGTCGCGGAGAAAGAGGGTGTCTCTCTCGATGAGCTCGAGCTGGAACTGATCGACTATGGCGTGGATGAAGTGGCGCTGGACGAAGGTGAGATCCTGTTGTACGGTGATTTTAAATCCTACTCCGGCATCCAGACCTTCCTGGAAGAGAACGGCTTCGAGATTCATGCAGCCGAATTTGAACGTATACCGCACGAGACCAAGCCTGTGAACGATGAGCAGCGTGCCCAGATAGAAAAGCTGCTGGATAAGTTCGAAGAGGACGAAGATGTGCAGAACGTGTTCCACAATATGTCGGTAGAATAAGTGTAACAGAGGGGGCATAAAACATACAAAGCGAGATCACCAGTGGTCTCGCTTTTAATTTTTCCTTATACCGAAAACTGATTTTTATGTAGCGCACAGCAGAATCGAACTGCTATTCATTGCCTGAGAAACAATTTTCCTAACCGTTAGAAGAGTGCGCCTTGTTATCAGATAGTGCAAAATTAAGTAAAAGTTTCTACCGTTGTACGCAAAACAGCGATTTTTTTTACTGCACTTTCGCATCTGTCACTATGATTGCTTACAGGGACAGGGCCGAAAGCCAATATTTATTAGTTTCGCATGTTCATATAATTTGTTTCCAACTAAAGAGGAGACATTTCGATGTTTTGCGGGGTATCCGTGGCACGTACAGAGCGTAAAAAGAGGAGCTGTTTGAAGCGAAGCAAGTTCACTGAAGTTAGCGAATGCGTGCCGAAACGGGTCGTAAAACATCGGTAGTCGAACGGTTTAGTTGCAAACATACTACAT
>JADMKJ010000039.1:18636-34468 GCA_015478855.1 Proteiniphilum sp. | reverse complement strand
CGCAGCCAGGAGATTACCCTGAAGGGCCACTCGTTCACCGTGTGGCCGGTGTTGCGCAGCCCGTAACCGTGCCCGCCGGAGGGATAGAGATGCATTGCCGCCGGCACCTTTGCCTCCTTGAGGGCGTAATAATAAAAAAGACTACTGTTGATATAATTCCTGTCGTCCTGTGTCTGGATCAGGATGGTGGGGGGTGTGTCAGCATCCACATGCAGTTCTGGTGCAATGCCGAAGCGCTCACCGGAGAGGTAGGCCGGATAGACCAGGATAGTGAAATCGGGACGGAGACTTACCTCGTCGAAGGAATCCACTTTGGGATAGGAGCGCTCACCATAGTTGGTGCTGGCCACGGCGGAGAGGTGTGCACCCGCCGAGAAGCCCATTACGCCAATTCTATTGGCATCAATCCCCCACTCGTCCGCATGGGCACGGGTGTAGGCGATGGTTCGCTGCAGGTCCTGCAAAGGAGCGACATGCTTCTCCAGCCCCTCACGGCGCGGCACGCGGTACTTCAGCAGCACACAGTTCACACCGTGGCTGTTGAACCGCTTGCATATCTCCGACCCCTCCAGGTTGTAGGCCAGGATATTGTATCCCCCACCCGGGTTCACGATGATGGTCACACCACTGTTCCTGTCGGCAGGAGCCGGGTAGAAGGTCAGCGTGGGTTCACTCACATTGCTGATGCGCAGCACGGGGCAACCGGCCACCTTTTTGCCGCTCAGGTCATCCACCTGTTTCATCTTCACCGTTTCACCCGGAGCACCACCGGGGAACAACAACACCGGATTTTCCTGTGCGTGAACAGTCATTACAGAAAGGAGAAAAAAAAGAAGAAAAGCAATATTTTGCATGGTTTAAAAATTTTCAGTTCGGTAATTTGATTGTAATTGATTACAAATATAATGCTTTTCTTCAGATATTCAGATTGCACCTTTTTTCGTCACCTCATCTCGATACATATAGGGGTATTCCTTTAATGATTTTTCGTATCCCCTACGTATCTCCTTCGAATAATGTTCGAATATCCGACGTATTCATTTGGAGAAATAATGACTTATATCGGACCAGGGTTGCGTGCTGAATAAACGTGTGTATTGTTTAAATATTGTTGTGTTCTTCCGGACTCCGTTAAGATAAACAAAGCTATTCTATTCTTTTTCTTCACGATGCTTCATTTTATCAAATACTCCCTATCTTTGCACTCAAATTAGAATTACAGCAAATGGAGCAAAAACAAACCCTGCTCGGCATGACGCTTGCCGAAATCACTGAAAGCGTTCTTGAGCTGAACCTCCCCAAATTTACCGCCAGGCAGATTGCCGACTGGGTCTATGTAAAACGGGTGAAGAGCATCGACGAGATGAGCAATATCTCTTTGAAGAACAGGGAGATCCTCAACGAGTCGTTCGATGTGGGCAGATCAGCACCGCTCGATGTGAAGACATCGGCCGACGGTACGATGAAAATGCTTTTCAGAACAGATAGCGGGAAATTCATCGAGACAGTGACCATCCCTGAGTTCGACCGCCTTACCATCTGCGTCTCCTCACAGGTGGGATGCAGGATGAACTGTGATTTCTGCATGACAGGGAAGCAAGGATTCAGCGATAACCTCACCGCCGCGGAGATACTCAACCAGGTATACTCAGTGCCCGACTCGGCAGCCATCAGCAACCTTGTGTTTATGGGGATGGGTGAACCGCTGGACAACTACAAGAACGTGAAAAAAGCAACTGAGCTGCTGATGGCAGACTATGGACTGGCATGGAGCCCCAGGCGTATCACCCTCTCCACCATCGGACTCAAGTCAAACCTGAAGCGTTTCCTCGATGAGAGCAAATGCCACCTGGCTGTCAGCCTTCATAACCCTATCCCGGAACAACGCCTGGAGATCATGCCAATAGAAAAGTCGGCACCCGTCGCCTCGGTCATTGAGATGTTGCGCGAGTACGACTGGAGCCACCAGCGCCGGTTGTCGTTCGAGTATATCATGTTCGACGGTGTCAACGACTCACTGCTCTATGCACGTGAGCTGACAAAGCTGTTGGCCGGTCTCGACTGCCGTATCAACCTGATCCGTTTCCATGTGATCCCGATGAGCAACCTGAAACCTTCCACCGAAGAGAACATGATCAAATTCCGCGATTTCCTCACCGCAAAAGGGTTCATCAGCACTATCCGCGCATCAAGGGGCGAGGATATTTTCGCTGCCTGCGGTATGCTTTCCACCGCCAAAATCGGTGAAAAAGAGAAAACTACAGTGAAGAGTGGAGAGTGAAAAGTCGGGAGTTGGGATGTGGAATCTGGGATATGGGATATGGGATATGGGAATTGAGAAGTGGGAGCTGAGACGTGGGATTTAGGAGTTGGGATATTGGAGTTGGGATTTAGGATTTGGAATATGGGATATGGGATATGGGATATGGGAATTGAGAAGTGGGAGCTGAGACGTGGGATTTAGGAGTTGGGATATTGGAGTTGGGATATTGGAGTTGGGATATTGGAGTTGGGAAGTGGAATCTTGGAAGAGGGAAATTAAAACTGACTACTGACAACTGACAACTGACAACTGACAACTGACTACTGACCACTGACAACTGACAACTGACATCTGACATCTGAACCCTACATCCCCCTTTAATTTTTCATAATTTGAACAGGCACCGTTTCATTTCCACGCAAATAGTCGTATATTTGCTTGATGAATGTGATAAAGTCTCATCCCTTAAAATATTATCATATGAAACATTTCGGAATTTTACTCTCATTTATGGCTGCCATTCTGCTCCTTACCTCCTGCAACGGCGCCGGTAGTTTTATGAATGCTTCAGGAGCAAACAACGAAGTAATGGTACTGATGGAAGATAGCGCGTGGGAAGGAGAGGCCGGACGAGCACTGTTCAACGCCCTCAACACCAATGCGAAAGCTCTGCCACAACCGGAGCCCAACTTCAGGATACTACAGATACTGCCCGAGAATTTCACCAGATCGATAAAGATGGCGAGGAACGTGGTCATTCCCGACATATCCGGGATCTATAGTAGTCCAAAGATCACATCGGAGATAGACAAATATGCCGTGGGGCAGGTCATCATGACCATCCAGGCACCCGACACCACCACTTTCGTGCAGTTCGTGAGTGAAAATGAAGAGAGCATTGTCGATTACTTCGTCACCAAGGAGCTGGAGCGCAACGGTCTATGGCTAAAAGGTCAGATCTCCGATCCATTGTCACGTGCACAGCAGGTGTTCGGCATCAATATTCATTTCCCGAAGGGTCTGACCAACATCACCGAGCATCCCAACTTCTACTGGGCTACCAACAACACCGCCCATTCACGGCAGGATATAGTGATTTACCAGATTCCCTACACCTCAGAAACCATTTTCGAGAAAGATTCACTTATTGCATTGCGAAATGGGGTCCTTGGCAAGTATATCAAGGGATCATTCGATTCGCAGATGACCACAGCGGAAGTATATTCACCCGATTATCGCAGGATTGAAGTGAACGGTATCTTCCGTGCCGAACTGCGCGGTCTTTGGGAGATGACCACCGATATGATGGGTGGGCCCTTTGTGATGCATGCTTTCGTGAATGAAAACACCGGCATGGTGGTGGTAGTGGAGACTTTGGTATATGCACCTGAGAAAAACAAACGCAATCTTATGCGTAATCTGGAAGCTACGCTCTATACCATCAGCATGCCTCAACCGGAAGGTGTGGAAATTGTTTCATAAATTGAATTGAAGTTCGTTTTAAAAATAGATACATGTCAGATTTATTAAAAGTGGGTATCACTCATGGTGATGTCAATGGTGTTGGATACGAAATCCTGTTAAAAACTTTTGCCGATGCAAGAATGCTCGAGCTGTGTCATCCCGTGATTTACGGCTCCTCCAAATCGGCTTCCTATCACCGCAAGGTGATGGATGGCGACACCGCCAACTTTCATATAATCTCCCGTGTAGAGGAGTCGCATGAGGGGAAGGTCAATCTTGTGAACTGTGTGAGAGATGAGATCAGGATTGAATTGGGTACAGCCAGCGCTGAAGCAGGCGAATCGGCTTACATTGCACTGGATAACGCCACCCGTGATCTTGCCGAAGGGAAGATTGATCTTTTAGTTACCCTCCCCATCAATAAAGATTCAATACAGAACGAACATTTTCAATTCCCCGGACATACCGAGTTCCTGGAAGACCGTTTTGCAAAAGACGGTGATAAAGCACTGATGATCATGGCATCAGAGATGATGCATGTCGCCCTCGCAACGGCACACACACCCCTCTCCGAGGTGCCTTCAAAAATAACCAGGGAGCTTATCCTGCAAAAGCTGAGGGCTTTCGATCTCTCACTGAAGCGTGATTTCAGGCTGGAGTTGCCGCGTATTGCCGTGCTGGGACTCAATCCGCATGCCGGCGAGAATGGTCTGCTGGGTAAGGAGGAGATGGAGATCATCGCTCCCGCCGTGAAAGAGGCCCAGGATGAGTGGATTCTCTGTGCGGGTCCTTTTGCGGCAGATGGCTTTTTCGGCTCGGGACGATTCAAGGAGTTCGATGGTATCCTGGCGATGTATCACGATCAGGGACTGATACCTTTCAAGACCCTCGCCATGGACTCGGGTGTAAACTTCACAGCGGGGTTACCCATCGTGCGTACCTCACCCGATCATGGTACCGCTTATAATATCGCAGGAAAAAACCAGGCCTCCGAGGAATCATTCCGACAGGCCATCTATATGGGTATTGATATCAGCAGAAACCGTGTCGCCTACGAGGAAGCACGCAAGAACCCGCTGAAAAAAATGTTCTTCGACCGTGGAAGGGATGATGAGAAGCTCGATCTGACCAGGGAAGAGCATGATTAGACTATCACGTTGGCTTTTCACTTCACGCTGCGCATTATAACAGTGCTGCAATCTGCTTCTCCAGTTTCAACAGATCTTTGGTGAAGTTGCGGATGCCTTCGGCCAGTTTTTCGGTGGCCATCGCATCCTCATTCATCATCCAGCGGAAGCTCTTTTCATCCACTGTGATCTTTTCGATATCCATCTTCATCGCAGCATCGGCATCCAGTTTTTTCGTTAATCTGCCTTCGGTCTGCTCCAGCTCCTTCAACAGCTTAGGTGCGATGGTGAGCAGATCACATCCTGCCAGCTCACATATCTCTCCAATGTTTCTGAAGCTGGCACCCATCACCTGTGTGGGATAGCCGAACTTTTTATAGTAGTTGAAAATCTGCGTCACCGACACAACTCCCGGATCTTCCGGAGCAGCTATCTCAGATACACCTCTCTCTTTTTTGTGCCAGTCGAGAATACGCCCTACAAAGGGTGAGATCAGACGTACACCCGCTTCAGCACAGGCAATGGCCTGCACCTGTGAGAATAGCAGTGTCAGATTGCAGTGAATACCCTCTTTCTCAATAATCTCAGCAGCTTTAATCCCCTCCCACGTCGACGCAACCTTTATTAAGATTCGTTCACGGGGGATACCTGCTTCTTCGTAAAGCCTGATCAGTTCACGTGCTTTACGCACACTGGCTTCGGTGTCAAAAGAGAGACGGGCATCCACCTCGGTAGAGACACGACCGGGGACAATCTTCAGTATCTCCAGCCCGAAATTAACCGCCAGTTTATCAACAGCCCTGGTTAGCTGGAGAGATCTGTCAGACGATGATGATCGCTTTGCATAAATAATCGCTTCTTCAATAAGACTTTTGTACTTCTCATCCTGCGATGCAGCATATATCAACGACGGGTTGGTGGTGGCATCTATCGGCTTGTAGGCCTCAATAGATGCAAAATCACCCGTGTCGGCCACCACCTGGGTGTATGCTTTCAATTGATCGAGATAATTCATAACTGTTTCGGGTTGAGTGTTTTTAAGGATATGCATCAAAGATAGGAATCAATTCTTAAATAACAAAATCAATCCTGCCACACAGTTTATCATCCGGTCCGGTAAACAGTAAATGATGTGCAATTGAGAGATGGTGATGATACAGCCAATCCCTCTCAGAAACGGGTTAGCACAACGAAAAAAAGAGACAGAGGTCTACCCTTTGTCTCTTTCATATTTAACAGAACAGGAACTTAGTTGTTCTCCGGCCTCAATTTCCTTACCACGGCACCGGTCTGCCACATCTCGCTCTCACGAAGGTCTTTCAGCTCTTCTTCCAGCTTCACGCGGTAGTCCGATTGTGAGTTACTGTCGATGGAACGCTGTGCTTCATTGCCGCTGGCAACCTCTTTGTACAGCTTTTCGAAGACAGGCTTCGTGACATCATGAAAAGGAGTCATCCAGTCCAGTGCACCGCGTTGGGCCGTGGTAGAACAGTTGGCATACATCCAGTCCATCCCCTTCTCTGCGAAGAGCGGCATCAGCGACTGTGTCAGCTCCTCCACCGTCTCGTTGAACGCTTCCGAGGGAGTGTGCCCGTTCTCGCGAAGCACCTCATACTGTGCCAGCAACAATCCCTGGATGGCACCCATCAGCGTGCCACGTTCGCCGGTAAGATCGGAGAAGACCTCACGCTTGAAGGTGGTCTCGAACAGGTAACCCGATCCCACGCCGATACCGAGCGCCACCACACGGTCATACGCCTTGCCGGTAGCATCCTGGAAGATGGCATAGCTGGAGTTCAGGCCCCGTCCCTCGAGGAACATCTTCCGCAGGCTGGTGCCCGATCCTTTCGGTGCCACCAGGATCACATCCACATCGGCAGGGGGTATGATGCCCGTACGCTCTTTGTAGGTGATGCCGAACCCGTGGGAGAAATAGAGTGCCTTGCCCGGGGTGAGGTGTTTCTTCACCGTCTCCCAGAGGGCAATCTGTGCCGCATCAGACAAGAGGTACTGAATGATGCTGCCACGCTTGCAGGCCTCCTCAATCTCGAACAGTGTCTCACCAGGCACCCATCCATCAGCAACCGCTTTATCCCACGATTTGCTCTCTTTACGTTGTCCCACGATCACGTTGAAACCGTTATCACGCAGGTTGAGCGACTGACCCGGCCCCTGCACACCGTAACCGATCACGGCGATAGTTTCATCTTTCATCACTTCCTGAGCTTTGCTCAAAGGAAACTCGTCGCGGGTAACAACATTCTCTTCCATCCCGCCAAAATTCATTTTTGCCATATTATTATCTACGCTTTATGCCTCCTCCCGGCCTCACATACGAGACACCGCCGGATTCGGCGAATTAATATTTTTTATTTTAGTTTTCAGTACTCAGTGGTCAGTGGTCAGTCGTCAGTGGTCAGCGGTCAGCGGTAAGCTCTAAGCTCTAAGCTATAAGCCGTAAGCGAAAACATATCTATTTACAAACGTACTAACATATAAACGTCCGAACTGACTAACTTTTAAATCTAAAAACCACCAATCCTTCTAACTTACAAACTTATTAACCTACTAACTTACCAACGTACAAACGTACTAACTTACCAACGTACAAACGTACTAACCTACAAACATTGTTTCATTATCCCTCTCTCGTTTTGCCAGCATATCGCTCAGTCGCTCCACTCTCGATTTGGTGATAGCGATTCTTCCCGAGCGGACAAACTGCAGCACACCTATTGTATCCGCCAGCTCCTCGAAAAGACCCTGTGTCTCTTCGTAGTGCCCTGCCTTGAGGAACACCACACAGTCCTTCGACACCTCCAGGATGCGGACATTGTACTTCCGTACCAGGTATTCAATGGATCCATGCTCCAGCACCTTCTCGGTGGAAAGCTTGTAGAGCGCCAGCTCCTGATGCACCAGATCTTCATTGGTATTGTAGTAGGCTTTCAGGATGTCCACCCGCTTATCGATAAGCGGAATCAGCTTCTTCATCACCTCCTCGTTGTCAGAGAAGGTGGTGATGGTAAACTTGTGAATCCCTTTAATCGCTGAGGGTGATACCGACAGCGTCTCAATATTCAGCTGTCTACGGGTGAAGATGGTTGTTATCTGATTGAGCACACCCACCGTGTTCTCCGAGAAGATGGTGATGGTATACAATGTTCTGTTTTCGTTCATTTTTGTTGATATGATAATTGTAATTCCTAAATACTGAAACTGATCTTTAACCGGCTTATCGGAACACTGAAAGCTAATCCTTAACCGCAGCCCTGACAAAGCTTCCACCTAAAAGGCTTACAGCTTAATGCTTACCGCTTATAGCTTACCGCTTACCGCTTATTGCTTACAGCTTAAACCCATTCCCCAGCATGATATTGGTCACACAGCCTCCCGACGGGATCATGGGATAAACCATCCCTTTCGTCTCCACAACCACCTCCAGCAGATAAGCACCCTCGTGCTCCAGCATCTCATCGATGGCATCATCCAGTTCCTCACGCTGTGAGACTTTTCGACCCCTGATATTGTAGGCTTCGGCAATTTTAACAAAATCAGGGTTCTTCAGGTGTGTCTCCGAATAGCGTTCATCGAAGAAGAGCTCCTGCCACTGACGCACCATCCCCAGGTAGTTATTGTTCAGAAGGATGATCTTCACATCCACCCCATATTCCATGATGGTACCGAATTCCTGGATAGTCATCTGCAGACCTCCGTCACCCACAAAGATACAGACAGTACGGTCAGGAGCACCGTACTTGGCTCCGATGCCGGCAGGCAGGCCAAAGCCCATCGTGCCCAGGCCACCCGAGGTGACCATGCTGCGCGATTGATTGTACTTGAAGTAGCGGGTGCTCATCATCTGATGTTGTCCCACATCGGTGACACAGATGGCGTTGTTGTGCGTCGCCTCCGTGATCTTATTGACCACCTCACCCATTTTGATCTCACCCTTCTCGGGATAGAGCTCATTCCTGATGATGCAGTCATACTCTTTCTGTTCGTATGGCTTGAACTCCGACAGCCACTCAGAGTGGGACTGCTTATCGAGCTGCGCTGTCACCAGTGGCAGCGTCTTTTTGGCATCGCCCACCACCTTCACTGTACACTTCACGTTCTTGTTGATCTCTGCCAGGTCGATATCGAAATGAATCACCTTCGCCTGTCTGGCGTAGGTCTTCAGATCGCCCGTCACACGATCGTCGAACCGCATACCGATGGCGATCAGCACATCGCATTCATTTGTCATAATGTTAGGTGCCACATTGCCGTGCATCCCCAGCATGCCGCAGTTCAGATGGTGGTCCGTAGGCATGGCCGACAATCCCAGGATGGTCGAGCCAAACGGGATACCGGCTTTCTCAAGGAACTCACGCAGCTCCTCCTCGGCACGACCGAGCAGGACACCCTGCCCCACCAGCGCCAATGGTTTTTTTGCGCTGTTGATCAATGCAGCAGCCATTCTGATCTGATCTTCCTCCACTTCCGGCACAGGTTGATAGCTCCGCAGGAAGGTTGTCTTCTGATAGCTGTACGCACACTTGTTAATCTGTGCATCCTTGGCGATATCGAGCACGACCGGTCCGGGACGTCCGCTGGCAGCAATATGAAAAGCCCTGGATACCGCCCAGGCAATATCTTCAACCCGCCGCACCTGATAGACCCACTTGGTGATGGGCTGTGTCACACCAATCACATCTGCCTCCTGGAAAGCATCCGTCCCCAGCAGTGATGATGCTACCTGCCCCGAGATGACCACCATAGGTGTACTGTCCATCATCGCATCGGTGATCCCGGTGATGGCATTGGTAGCCCCGGGACCGGATGTAACGAGTGCCACACCCACCTTCTTCGATACGCGGGCATAGCCTTGTGCTGCATGAAGGGCACCCTGTTCGTGGCGCACCAGGATATGTTTGATCTCTTCTTTATGATCGTAGAGGGCATCGAACACGGGCATGATGGCGCCGCCGGGATAGCCGAACAGCGTATTCACACTCTCCGCAATCAGTGACCTGATCAGTATCTCGCTACCCGACAGGGTTTCAGTGGTTACTGATGGAGGGGGCATTACTGGTGAAAGATTAATTCTGTTCATAATTTTCTCATTTTATTGATGATCAGCCTAAAACATTCGAATGAATTATGCTTGCTCTCTTTTAAATATTAAACTAAAAAATTGAATATTATTTGTTCAGGGAAGAGGCAAATGCCCCCTAATCTCCCCGGACTTCCATTTGCTTATACGATTCCTGCGGCCTTGATGTAACCGCTAACTGATGTCTCTTTCCCATGAGGTACCTATTTCTATATGATTCGTACCGCTCCCTTGTCTGCCGAGGAGACAAAGGAAGCATAGACGCGCAATGCTTTCGACACGTTTCTATCACGCTGAGGTTTGAATGCATTCACACCTTTCGACTCTTCCTCGACTCTTCTCTGCTGAAGCGCTTCATCACTGATCTTTAGGTTGATGGAGCGTCGGGGGATATCAATCTCAATGACATCTCCCTCCCGCACAAGGCCGATGCTACCGCCGGCAGCCGCTTCAGGAGATATGTGCCCTATGGAGAGGCCCGATGTACCACCCGAAAAACGACCGTCGGTGATCAGGGCGCATTTCTCGCCCAGCTTCTTAGCCTTGATATAAGAGGTGGGATAAAGCATCTCCTGCATCCCCGGCCCCCCTTTGGGACCTTCGTAGACGATCACCACCACATCGCCGGCGGTGACCTCTCCCTTCAGAATTGCCAAAACGGCATCATCTTGTGAATGAAACACTTTGGCTTTGCCGTTAAACCTCCAACAGTTCTCATCTACGCCGGCGGTTTTCACCACGCAGCCATCCGGGGCGATATTCCCTTTCAGGATGGCCAGCCCTCCGTCTTTCGTGTAGGCATGCTCCACGCTACGAATGCAGCCGTTCACCCTGTCACTGTCCAGCTCTTTAAAGCGTGCATCCTGCGATGCCATCACGATGTTGCGCCGGTTCCCGGGTGCCGATGAATAGATCCTCAGCGCCTCCTCCTGTAATACAGCAGAGTTGATGTCATATTTGTTGATGGCTTCAGCGAGCGTCGTTCCGTCGGCACGATAGACCGAGGTATCCACCAGTCCCGCTTTTGCCAGTTCGTTCATGATATTCAGAATACCGCCGGCGCGGTTCACATCCTGGATATGGTATTTTTTCGAGTTGGGGGCTACCTTGCAGATGCAGGGCACACGATGTGAGAGCATTTCGATATCCTCCATGGTGAAATCCACCTCTCCCTCCTGTGCAATCGCCAGCAGGTGGAGGATGGTGTTGGTGGAACCACCCATCGCGATATCGAGTGTCATGGCGTTCAGGAACGACTGTCGGGAAGCGATGCTCCGGGGCAACACACGCTCATCACCGTCGAAGTAATAACGCTTGGCATTCTCCACGATCATCTTCGCAGCATCCAGAAAAAGCTGCTTGCGGTTGGCATGCGTCGCCACGATCGTCCCGTTGCCGGGTAGGGCGAGACCTATCGCCTCGTTGAGGCAGTTCATTGAGTTGGCCGTGAACATGCCGGAGCAGGAGCCGCAGGTGGGACAGGCCGACACCTCCAGCTGCGCAATCCGCTCATCGGAGATAGCTTCGTCACCCGACTCAATCATCGCGTCAATAAGGTCCACCTGCTCATCACCTATCTTACCTGCTTCCATCGGTCCGCCCGAGACGAAGATGGCAGGTATGTTCAGCCGCATGGCAGCCATCAGCATCCCCGGTGTGATCTTGTCGCAGTTGCTGATGCAGACCATGGCATCCGCCTTGTGGGCATTGATCATATACTCAACCGAGTCGGCGATCAGATCGCGCGATGGCAGGGAGTACAACATGCCGTCATGTCCCATGGCGATACCATCATCTACGGCGATGGTGTTGAACTCGGCAGCGAAACAGCCCAGCTTCTCAATCTCCTTCTTCACCATCTGCCCGACCTCGTGCAGATGCACATGTCCCGGCACAAACTGAGTGAAGGAGTTGACAATCGCGATGATGGGCTTACCCATCTGCTCTCGCGTCATGCCGTTGGCATGCCAGAGCGCCCTCGCACCTGCCATACGACGCCCCTGCGTGCTTGTAGCGCTACGCAGTATACCCTTGTCTGCCGTTGAACTGTTCTCCCTGTTTATATCGTTTTTGTTGCTCATATTCTTCCTGTTTTATATATTTATCTCGTATCACTGTTCGCTGATTGCCAAAACCCTAACCGCTGACCCTACAAATTTTTCACATCAAAAGGCTTACTGCTTACTGCTTACAGCTTATTGCTTATTGCTTATTGCTACATTCCCAAACCGCTGCTTTTACAAATCTTTCACCTCAAAAGGCTTACTGCTTATTGCTTATTGCTTATTGCTTTTTGCTTTTTATATACTCCACAATCCATTCCCCCACCTCACTCGTGCTGCAGGGATTACCGCCGTCGGTAATATCTTCGGTCACGATTCCCTCCTCCAGGCTGGCATTCACCGCCTCACGAATCAGCGCACCCTCCTCCATCAGCCCGAAACCATATTCGAACATGAGGGCTGCCGAGAGGATCATCGCTACAGGGTTGGCGATATTCTTGCCGGTAGCCTGCGGATAAGAGCCATGGATAGGCTCGAACAGCGAGGTGTGCAGACCTATCGATGCTGAGGGCAGCAGCCCCATCGATCCGGTGATCACAGACGCCTCATCGGTGAGGATGTCACCGAACAGGTTCTCCGTCACCAGCACATCGAAGCTTCTGGGCCACTGGATGATACGCATGGCAGCATTGTCCACGAAGAGGTAGTCGGTCTCAATATCGGGGTACTGAGGAGCCATCTCCTGTGCTATCTGACGCCAGAGGCGCGAGGTGGCAATCACATTGGCCTTGTCCACCACCGTCAGCTTCTTACGGCGCTGACCGGCGAACTTATAGGCCAGGTGCAGGATCCGTTCAATCTCTTCGCGGGTATAGACACAGGTGTCATAGGCAGTGTTTCCATCCTCGCTCCTACCCTGCGGCCTGCCAAAATACATCCCGCCGGTGAGCTCACGGATACAGACGAAATCGGCACCCTCCACCAGGTCGGCACGCAGTGGTGATTTATGTAACAGCGAGGGGAAGGTCATCACGGGACGGATATTGCCGTAGAGTCCCAGCTGCTGGCGCATGCGTAACAGTCCTTGTTCAGGTCGTACCTTCGCATTGGGATCATTATCATATTTAGGATCACCGATTGCACCGAAGAGCACTGCGTCACTCTCCATGCATAGTGCATGTGTCGCGGCAGGATAAGGATCACCCGTCGCATCAATGGCGCAGGCACCTACAATCCCCTCTTTCAGCGAAAGGGTATGACCTTTTTTGTCACACACCGCCCGGGTTACGTTCAACGCCTCTCTCATTATCTCCGGGCCTATTCCGTCACCCGCCAGCACTGCTATTTTTAACTCCATTCGTTTTTGTAATTTATTTTAAAGCATTCATGTTGTCATTGAACAACCTGTTCTCTCTTTTTTCTGTTTATGAACCCTGCATTTTGAACTTACTAACCTATTAACTTACTAACTTACTAACTTATTAACTTACTAACCTATTAACCTATTAACGTACTAACGTAAAAACTTACAAGTCTGAAAGCTGAAAGCTGCCTGCTGATCACCGACTACTGATCGCTGAGAGCTACTCCCCTAACCGCTGTTCCTGCAAAGCTTACACCTAAAAAGCTTACAGCTTATCGCTTTTTACGGCAACGGCAAATAATTCATATTGGGAATATTCCCGCTTTCAATCATGTTCAGCATCTTCACTGTCGCCTTGATAGCTGCCACGGTCTGGTCAATATCCAGTGCCCTTGTCTTAAAGATCTTCCCGTCGTGCTTCCAGGTGATGATCGTCTGTACATAGGCATTGGTCTTTCCGCCCGGCGGGATCACCACCTCGTAGTCGATCAGCTCCGGCGTTGGTTTGTTAAGGCGCCGGTAGATCTTGTACATCGCTTTCGAGAAAGCATGGTACTGACCATCACCGGCAGCACTCTCCTGATAGACCTCTCCTTTGATTGCTATCTTCACGGTTGCCGTAGGCCGCAGCCCGTCGGTGAGTGTGAGTGAATAGTTGAGCATCTCTATCTCCTTGCTGTCGACACCGTTCTTCAGCACATCGGAAACGATGAAAGGCAGCTCATCCAGGTTCACAATCTCTTTCTTGTCACCCAACTCAATGATGCGTGCTGTCACCTTGCGTGTGGACTCATCATCCAGCTCAATGCCCAGCGCCTGTAGGTTTTTGATGATGTTCGATTTGCCGGCATTCTTTCCCAGCGCGTACTCTCGGAAACGACCAAAGCGTTCCGGCATCAAATCATTGAAGTAAAGGTTCTTTTTCTTATCACCGTCGGCATGAATGCCAGCCACTTGTGTGAAGACATTGTCACCGATAACAGGTTTGTTATTTGGTATGCGTATACCGGAGTAGGTCTCCACCACCTTGCTTACATTGTAGAGGTGTGTTTCGTCGATGTTGGTCTGCAACTTCATATGATCATGGATAAGCGCAACCACACTGGTCATGGGTGCATTGCCGGCACGCTCACCAAGACCGTTCACGGTCACATGCACACCCTTCACACCCGCCTTGATTGCTTCATAAACATTGGGCACAGCCAGATCATAGTCGTTATGTGCATGAAAATCGAAATGCAGTGAGGGGTAACGTTCAATCATCTCGGAGCAGAAAAGGAAGGTTTCATCGGGGTTGAGGATACCCAGTGTGTCAGGGAGCATGAAGCGGGTCACCGGCTCATCCTTCAGACCATCCATCATCCGGAACACATACTCCTTCGATTCACGCATCCCGTTAGACCAGTCCTCAAGATAAAGGTTAACGGTCAACCCCATATCTTTTGCCACTAAAATAGTACTCTTCACATCGGCCAGATGCTCCTCAACTGTCTTGCGCAGCTGATAGGTGCAATGCTTCAGTGATCCTTTGCTGAGCAGGTTCACAACCTTGCACCCGGCATTGGAGATCCATTCGAGGGAGGTACCTCCATCCACGAAACCAAGTACCTCCAGGCGGTCGATATAACCATGTATCTCAGCCCAGCGTGCCATCTTCTGCACGGAGCGGAACTCACCCTCCGAGACACGTGCAGAGGCTATCTCCACCCTATCCACCTTCAGCTCCTCGAGCAGTAGCCTTACGATGCTCACTTTCTCCTGTGCTGCAAAAGATACGCCCGAGGTCTGTTCACCATCGCGCAGGGTAGTATCCATGATCTCAATTTTTCTCATCTCTCCCAAAACAATCTTTTTTTAGTATGAATATGCACGATTCTGCTCAAACGTTTCAATCTTATCCTTGTTGGATAGCAGAAAGTCAATATCATCCAGCCCGTTCAGGAGACATCCTTTTTTATAGCTGTTGATCTCGAACGACTCGCTCTTCCCCGTCTCGTTGTTCGTGATGGTCTGTGCTTCCAGGTTCACTGTCACCGTCGCCGCAGAATTAGCTTTCGATGAGGCGAAGAGCTCACCCAGGAACTGATCACTCACCACTACCGGCAGGATGCCGTTGTTCAGCGCGTTGTTCTGGAAGATATCGGCGAAGAAGCTGGATACCACCACCCTGAAACCATAGCTGCCGATAGCCCAGGCGGCATGCTCGCGGCTGCTGCCGCTACCAAAGTTCTTTCCGGCCACCAGCACTTCACCGCTGTAGGTCGTATCGTTCAGTACGAAGTCGGGCTTCGGATTGCCCTCCTTGTCGTAGCGCCAATCGGCGAAAAGGTTATCACCGAAACCATCACGTGTGGTCGCCTTCAGAAAACGGGCGGGGATGATCTGGTCTGTATCCACATTCTCGATGGGAAGGGGTACATATGTGGATGTTATTGTTCTGAATTTTTCCATTTTTTTTTATTTCATTGGTACATCAGAAGATTAAACAGATTTCTTTTTATCTCTGAAATACTT
>JADMKJ010000039.1:13166-18536 GCA_015478855.1 Proteiniphilum sp. | reverse complement strand
GCTTACAGCTTATTGCTTTATGGCTGTGTTATCTTACCACTCACCGCCGCAGCTGCCGCCACCAGCGGTCCTGCCAGGATTGTCCGTGCACCGGGACCCTGACGTCCTTCGAAGTTACGGTTGGAGGTGGATACGGCGTACTTGCCGGCAGGGATCTTGTCATCGTTCATGGCGAGACAGGCCGAGCACCCGGGTTGACGCAGCGCGAAACCTGCCTCCTCGAGGATCCTGTCCAGTCCCTCCTCCTCAATCTGCTTACGTACTTTCCAGCTGCCGGGCACCAGCCAGGCAGTCACGTTATCTGCTTTCTTCTTCCCCTTCACATAGTTGGTGAAAAGGCGGAAGTCCTCGATACGTCCGTTGGTACAACTACCCAGGAACACATAATCTATCTGCTTGCCCTCCAGCTTCTCTCCCGGAGTGAAGCCCATATATCTCAATGATTTCTCAAACGAGATCTTCCCTGCTTCATCTATTTCATCCAGCCGGGGGATCGTACCGTCTATCGGCATCCCCATGCCGGGGTTGGTCCCATAGGTGATCATTGGTCCTATCTGCGACACGTCGAAGGTCACCTCTTTATCGAACTGCGCACCGTCATCGCTGTGCAGCGTCTGCCAGTAGGCCATCGCCTCCTGCCAGCGCTCACCCTTCGGCGCGAACTCGCGCCCTTTGATGTAGCTGAAGGTGGTCTCATCGGGAGCAATAAGCCCGCCGCGTGCACCCATCTCAATGCTCAGGTTGCAGAGGGTCATCCGCTCTTCCATTGTCAGGTTGCGTACAGCCTCGCCGGCATACTCCACAAAATAACCGGTTGCACCACCCGTGGTGAGCTGCGCGATCATGTAGAGCGCCATATCCTTGGCACCCACATGCTCGTTCAGTTTCCCTTCGAAGTTGATCCGCATGGTTTTGGGCCGTGTCTGCAGTATGCACTGTGATGCCAGCACCATCTCCACCTCGCTGGTGCCGATGCCGAAGGCGATGGCACCAAAGGCACCGTGTGTGGAGGTGTGACTGTCGCCACAGACGATGGTCATCCCGGGCTGTGTGTAACCGTTCTCAGGACCGATCACATGGACGATCCCGTTCATCGGGTTGTTGAGCCCGTAATAGGTGAGATGGAAATCTCTGGCATTCTTCGCGAGGGTGTCCACCTGAAAGCGGGAGACCTGATCACGGATAGGCTGATCCTGCCCCATGGTAGGGATATTATGATCGGCCGTGAGCGTGGTCCGCTCGGGACGGTACACCTCCAGATCGCGTGCCCTCAGACCTGCAAACGCCTGCGGACTGGTCACCTCATGACAGAGATGTCTGTCTATATATAACTGCGTGGGACCATCCTCAACCGTGGTAACCACGTGTGCATCCCAGATTTTATCGAAAAGAGTCTTCATTAATTGATGATTTATGAATTATGATTTTGGATTTGTTTAACGCTGAGAGCTGATCGCTGACTACTGACAACTGACAACTGACCGCTTATAGCTTATTGCTTACCGCTTACCGCTTATAGCTTATAGCTTATTGCTTATTGCTTATAGCTTACTGCTTACGGCTTATCGCTTACGGCTTACAGCTTACAGCTATTCCTCCACGAATTTATTCACCGCATCGATGAACGCTTCCACCGATGCCGCGACGATATCGGTGTTGGCAGAGAATCCATAATAGAGTGCACCGTTGTGTTCTACCTGCATATGCACCTTACCCAGATCATCGCTGCCATGGTCAATCGCCTGGATCAGGAACTCCTGTATCTTTATTTTTCTTTTGATGATATTCTTCACCGCGCGGATGGCCGCATCTACCGGACCGTTACCGCTGGCTGTAGCCTCGAAGTGCTCCCCTGCGATATTGAGACTAATACTGGCCACATCACGTACACCTATCCCGCAAAGCACCTGCAGGTAATCGATCTTGATCCTGTGCAGACGAGCCTCCTTGCCTACCAGCAACAGGATATCATCATCGTTCACATTCTTCTTCTTGTCGGCAAGTTCCAGGAACTGTTGATAGACCTTATCCAGTTCTTCGGGCCCAAGCTTCACCCCCAGCAGTGAGAGACGGCTCTTGAGTGCAGCGCGACCACTGCGGGCTGTCAGCACGATGGCATTGTCATCGATACCTACATCCCTGGGATTGATGATCTCATAAGTATCCACATTCTTGAGCACACCATCCTGGTGAATACCTGACGAGTGAGCGAAGGCGTTCCTGCCTACAATCGCCTTGTTAGGCTGCACCGGCATGTTCATCAGACTGGAGACCATGCGGCTTGCTGAATAGATATGATGGGTGTTTATGTTGGTGTCGAAGCCGCGATCCTTGTGGCTCTTGAGCGCCATCACCACCTCTTCGAGAGAGGTGTTGCCGGCACGCTCACCGATACCGTTGATGGTCACCTCCACCTGACGGGCACCGTTGATTACACCCGAGAGGGTGTTGGCAGTGGCCATCCCCAGGTCCTGGTGACAGTGGGTGGAGAGGATCGCACTCTTCATGTCCACGTTTTCAACCAGATATTTGATCTTTGCCCCATATTCATCGGGAAAGCAGTAGCCGGTGGTATCGGGTATGTTCACCACTGTGGCACCCGCATTCACTACCGCCTGCACTACGCGGGCAAGGTACTCGTTATCGGTACGGCCTGCATCCTCGGCATAAAACTCCACATCACCCACGAAACGGCGGGCATACTTCACTGCCTTCACCGCCCGCTCGATGATCTCTTCACGATTGGAGTTGAACTTGAACTTGATGTGCGAGTCAGAGGTACCGATACCAGTATGAATACGTTTGTTTTTCGCATACTTCAACGACTCGGCAGCCACCTCAATATCTTTCTCCACTGCACGTGTGAGTGCGCAGATGGTAGGCCATGTCACCGCCTTGGAAATCTCTACCACAGAGTTGAAATCACCCGGGCTGGAGATGGGAAAGCCAGCTTCAATCACATCCACACCCAAAAGTTCCAGTGTCTGTGCAATCTCTATCTTTTCGATTGTATTCAGCTGACAACCGGGAACCTGCTCCCCGTCTCTTAAGGTGGTATCAAATACGTAAATACGCTCCATTATTCATCTATTTTTTGTTGATATAAAAAAACCTTTCTCACCGGGTGAGAAAGGTTATCATATGATTATCTGTCTTATTACATGATTCGATATGCCAGTCTCACCCTCTGAAGTTTTCCAGAAGTAGAATAGAAATGACTAGAATATCCAAATTGCGAAACATAATGCTGTTAGTATTTTTCTTGTTTGACAGCTACAAAGTAAAACCAAAAAATCATACCGACAAAATATTTGCACTCTTTTTTGCATAAAATATTTACATATTGACAAAAGCAGCCCTCTTTTACTTCTTATTTGATAGCATAGTAGGGAAGAGAACAACACATAATCAATGTATTATAGGACATTTACATCACGAGACAAATGAATGCTACTGCATCATATCGATGTGTTTCATTTTATTCAATCAGCGTCATTTATACCTACTTATGACAGTTAAAATCACGAAACGTGCTCATTTTTCTGCAAAAAAGAGTGCTCTCTGTTATAAATGGATTATTTTTGCGTAATGTATTTCCGTTGCAGTGAGATAGAAAGAAAGATGAATGAGGCGGGGCAAAAGAGGCAGCCGTTTCTCTTTGGTGTGGAGTTTGAGATGGAGAGAGGTTTTTTTCTTGCCGACCCGATGTCACAACAGGAGGTGCTGTTCAATATCCGCGGCATTGGCAATACGCCGCCACCACCTGAGACGACGCCTCCCTACCGTTTCGAAAGCTGTCCGGAAAATTTTCACACTTACAGTGAACGATTCCGCATTGTGATGAACGGACTGCACCGCGGCGACAGCTACCTGACCAATCTAACCATCAGCACACCTATTTATACAACCCTCACACTGCAGGAGATTTACTTATACAGTAAAGCGAAGTACAGAATCTGTATCCCCGGGAAGATGGTATGCTTCTCTCCCGAATGTTTCGTAAAAATACAACAGGGCAGGATTGCGACCTACCCCATGAAGGGTACGATCGATGCCGCCGTCCCTAACGCACGTGAGATCATCCTGAACGATCAGAAGGAGAGCGCAGAGCACAATACTATCGTCGATCTGATGCGCAACGACCTGAGCCGGATAGCCACCGGGGTGAAGGTGAATCGATTCAGGTTTATCGATAAGCTGGAGACCAGCAACGGCTCCATACTGCAGGTGAGCTCAGAGATTGAAGGCATCCTCCCTGAAGAATATCAAAGTCAGCTCGGCTCAATTATCTTTGCGTTGCTGCCTGCCGGTTCCGTATCGGGAGCACCCAAACGGGCGACAATCGAACTGATCCGTCAGGCTGAAAAGGAACCACGCGGATATTATACCGGTGTGGCAGGATATTTCGACGGTGAGATGTTGGAGAGCTTTGTAATGATCCGTTATATCGAACAGCAGGAGGGTGGACTCTTCTTTCGCAGCGGCGGAGGCATCACCGCCAACAGCATCTGCCGGAATGAATACCGTGAAGCACTGCAAAAAATCTATCTTCCTTTTTAATTATCACAGCCTATGTTTCTCGAAACCATCTGCATAGTGAACGGTAAAGTGCAAAATGTAAAGGCACATATAGCACGCATGGAGCAGACAGCCGCCACTCACGGTTTTATCGCTCCTCCCCTACCGGATCTGGAAAAGATGCTTTCGCCGGCACTAACCGAAGGAAGGGTGAAATGCAGGATCATCTACCACCACACCCTCGAAGAGGTATCTTTTGTACCCTATCAACCTAAAATGATAACCTCACTACGGCTAGTGGAGGCATCACCCGATTATGCATTTAAGTACGCCGACAGGACTGCACTGATGAACCTGCTGAGAGACAAAGGAGACTGCGATGAGATTTTAATCACCCGCAACGGGCTGATCACCGACACCTCCTACAGCAACGTGGTGCTCCGCAAAGGTGATCGCTTCTATACCCCACGCACTTTCATCCTCAATGGTACAAAACGACAGCAGCTGCTCCTCTCCGGCAGTATCAGTGAGAGGGATATAATGATTGATGCCCTCGGCGATTATGACTGTATCTACCTTATCAATGCGATGCTCGATATCGCAGACGGGGTATCGCTCCCCCTTAGCAGCATTAATCCATAGGAGATCTCTTCCCGATAATAGCATACAACCAAAGTGCATGCCAGGCCCCAAGCAGCATCTATCCATAGTGCATACCCGCCATAAACAGTTGCAAAGGAGATCACCCCGGATTGATTAAACCGATTGGAAAAAGCACAAAAAAAACGGCACCCCATTAAAGAGTACCGTTCTATCTATTTATACCTTACTGTTTTCCGCTTACAGCTTACA
>JADMKJ010000039.1:10855-13066 GCA_015478855.1 Proteiniphilum sp. | reverse complement strand
TAAAGAGTACCGTTCTATCTATTTATACCTTACTGTTTTCCGCTTACAGCTTACAGCTTATTGCTGATCGCTTATCGCTAACCTCCTAACCGCTGCCCTTGCAAAGCTTCCTACTAAAGAGCTTACAGCTTATAGCTTACCACTTATCGCTTTTTTACCCGAAATCATCAAACAGAATCATCTCCGGCGGAACACCAAGGTCGTCGAGCATACGCTGTACGGCTGCAGCCATAGGGCCGGGACCGCACATGTAGTATTCAATATCCTCGGGTGCATCGTGATCTTTCAGATAGGTATCATGAATCACCTGGTGTACAAATCCCGGTGTGTACTTCACCCCTGCCTCATCAGCTGCGGGATCGGGACGGTCGAGCGCCAGGTGGAACGAGAAGTTGGGAAACTCTCTCTCCAGCTCGTAGAAATCTTCCAGATAGAACGCTTCCACAAGTGCTCTCGCACCGTAGAAATATGACATCTTCCTGTCGGTGATCTTCAGCGTCTTGGTCAGGTGCATGATCTGTGCACGGAGCGGAGCCATACCCGCACCACCGCCCACCCAGAGCATCTCTTTCTTACTGTCGAGGATAGGATGAAATTCACCATAGGGACCTGATATCATTACCTTGTCCCCCGGCTTCAGGCTGAAGATATAAGAGGATACGATACCGGGATTCACATTCATCCATCCGCCCTTCACCCTGTCGAATGGAGGCGTGGCTACACGCACATTCAGCATGATGATATCACCTTCGGCAGGATAATTGGCCATAGAGTATGCACGTACCGTGTCTTCCTCGTTCTTAGCCGTCAGATCCCACATCTTGAACTTATCCCATTCTCCCTTGTACTCTTCATCGATATCGAAATCGGCATATCTGAGCTGGTCATATTTGGGCACCCTGATCTGGCTGTATGAGCCGGGTTTGAAATCGAGACGCTCACCATCGGGAAGCTTCACCACGAACTCTTTGATGAACGAAGCCACATTTTTATTGGAGACTACCTCACACTCCCACTCCTTAATGCCGAAGACCTCTTCGGGAATAACGATGGACAGATCTTCCTTCACCTTCACCTGGCAGCTCAGACGCCAGTTGTTCATCTGCTCCTTGCGACTGAAATGACCTTTTTCGGTAGGCAGTATTTCACCACCACCTTCTACAATGCGACAGCGACACTCGCCACAAGTGCCACCACCACCGCAGGCAGAAGAGAGATAGATATCCTTCGACTGCAAGGTGTTCAACAGGGTGCTGCCCATCGGCACCTCCAGCTCTTTCTCTTTGTTGATAGTGACCTTTACATTGCCCGATGGCATCAGTTTTGCCTTGGCTATCAGAATGACCACTACAAGGACAAGTATGATCAGCAGGAATACGATGACACTCGCCCATATCGTCAATCCACCCGCACTCAATAATAGACTCATTTTTATCTACTTAATTTATTTTTATACTCTGTTAATGTCTTCTGTTGTTCAGATATTGATTCCGGAAAAGCTCATAAAGCCGATAGCCATCAATGCTGTGACAATAAAAGTGATACCCAGCCCCTTCAGCGGCCCGGGCACGTGGGAATACTCCAGCTTCTCCCTGATGGCGGCCAGGCCTACGATAGCCAGCAGCCACCCGATACCCGATCCGAAGCCGTACGCCGTAGCCATGCCCACATTGGCAAAATCACGCTGCTGCATGAAGAGCGATCCTCCAAGGATGGCACAGTTCACGGCTATCAGCGGGAGGAAGATACCAAGAGAGGCGTAAAGAGATGGGCTGAAACGTTCGATGATCATCTCCACCAGCTGTACGATGGAGGCGATGATAGCGATGAAGATCAACAGGCTGAAGACACTCAGGTCCACCGTCGCATACTCCTCGCCCAGCCATGCCAGGGCACCCTGCTTCAACACGTAGTTCTCCAGCAGGAAATTGACCGGCACGGTGATCACCAGTACGAAGATCACGGCAATACCCAGTCCCACCGCTGTCTTCACATTTTTCGATACTGCCAGGAAGGAACACATCCCCAGGAAGTATGCGAATATCATATTGTCGACGAAGATCGAACGAACAATCAAACTAATTGCATCCATATATATTGTAGCTATTTATTGTTTATTGAATCAGTTGGTTTCTTCATAGAGCTCCCTGTTCCTGGCCCTGTGCACCCATATGATCACGGCCACCAGCAGGAGCGCCATCGGTGCGAGCA
>JADMKJ010000039.1:0-10755 GCA_015478855.1 Proteiniphilum sp. | reverse complement strand
AGTTGTTTGTTCACATCATAGGCATAGGCTTTGAGTACTTCGCTCACGATGGTCACCAGCGAAGCGATCACTACCAGCTGTACGATGATACGTATACGGTTGGGGATGGTCTTGCGTAACATGGAGATGATCACATTGGCCAACGCCATCACCACCGTCACCGCTACTGCCATCACCAGTGAAGGTTCCAACTTGGAGGTCACCGCCAGCGCGGAACAGATACCCAGCACCTGCACGATCACAGGGTTATTTTTATTCAGCGGACCCAGCAGAGCCGCTTTTGTTTTATTTGATAATGCCATTTTTATTCTGTTTTATATCCACCCGCCTTAGTTGGCAGCGTTCAAATTCATTAAAAAATCCTTGTAATCACCTACACTGTTGAGCAGCATGGCATCCACCCCTTTACTGGTGATAGTGCCTCCCGAGATGCCGTCCACATAATCGCGGTTGCTGGTCGTCTGACCCGGCTTCACTACTGCCACCGACTTGAAGGTACCCTCTTTGATCAGCTCCTTACCGATGAACTGTTCTTTGAAGGATGATGTTACAATCTCTGCTCCCAGCCCCGGGGTCTCACCCTGGTGATCGAACTCGGCACCGAAGATAGTGCTACCATCAGCCTCCACGGCCAGGTATCCCCAGATGGGGCCCCAGAGACCGGCGCCATCCATCGGAAGGATATATTTCATTGAACCATCTATCTCTGCTTCATATACCGGCAGCCCTGCAGCATTCTCATCATCCAGCTCCGTGGAGAAGGCAGGATCATCGGGAGTGGTGCCTTCACTGCCTTCAATCTTTGTTCCATCGCTGTTGATGAGATAGGCATTCTTCACCAGCTCATCATACTTCGTCTGCGCCTCAGCAGCAGTAGCATCGATATTGAGTGAACGCAGTATCTGCTGCATCTTGTCTGTGTTCACGTTGGCCGTCTGACGCTCGTTCAGTGCCTGGTGTGTGAATGCAAGACCCAGCGCGACAATTACGACCATTATCGATGCATATATAATTGTGTATCCACTATTCTCTCTGTTCATAGCTCTTCTCTGTTATTGTTGTTGTATCGCATTGGCGGCTGCAGCTCTCTTCGCACGGCGTTTGATGTTGGCATCAATCACGTAGAAGTCGATGAGCGGTGCAAACGCATTCATAAACAGGATGGCAAGCATCATGCCTTCGGGATATCCCGGGTTGAACACACGGATGGCCACCGCCAGCAGCCCGATAAAGAATCCGAAGATCCATTTTCCTTTCTCTGTCCTTGCTGAGGTCACCGGGTCAGTAGCCATGAAGACCGCTCCGAAAGCGAAGCCACCAAGCAGGAAGTGATAATATACCGGCATCTCCATCATCGCATTCTGAGCGAAGCTGTTCACCAGCAAAGTAGCCACGAGACCACCGAGGAAGACGGAAAGCATGGTCTTCCAGCTTCCCACGCCCGTGGCAATCAGTATCAGTGCACCCAGCAGGATCGCGAAGGTAGAGACCTCACCCACCGACCCGGGGATGAATCCGAAGAACATGTCGCTGATGGAGAGAGACTGTCCGGTGATGCCCCGGAAGGCGAACTCACCGAAACCACCTGCATCGGTTGTCGCTATCTGACCCAGGGGTGTAGCGCCCGAGTAGCCGTCTATCACCGTTCCTCCACCCATGCCAAAAGTATCAGTAGTGCGTACCCATACCTGGTCGCCCGACATCTTCGTGGGATAGGAGAAGAAGAGAAACGCACGCGCAATAAGCGCCACGTTGAAGATATTGTATCCGGTACCGCCGAACACCTCCTTGGCAAAGATCACCGAGAAGGCCACAGCGACAGCCACCATCCACAACGGTGTGTCGATGGGAACGATCATCGGGATCAGCATCCCTGACACCAGGTAGCCCTCGGCTACCTCTTCCTTCTTCACCTGTGCCATGGCAAACTCAATACCCAGTCCCACGACATAGGAGACAACGATCAGCGGCAGCATGGCAATCAGACCGTAAACAAACTGTGTGAGCAGGGTCACATCCTGACCAATGGCCATATAGTGTTGCAATCCCACATTGTACATGCCCACCAGCAATGCCGGCACCAGTGCGAGGATCACGATGATCATCGTGCGTTTCGAGTCGCGCGCATCGTGAATATGTACCCCAGTCTTCGAGGTGGTGTTGGGTACGAAAAGGAATGTCTCGAATGCATCGTACGTTGAATAGAGCCAATGCAGTTTACCGCCCTCCTCGAAATTCGGTTTTATCTTATCAAGATACTTCTTTAACGCTTTCAAAGTTCTATGTTTTATTAATTATTATTCTTTGTTGTACGGAACAACGTCATTCCATCTCCTTACGAAGCATCTCCAGTCCCGTACGTACAATATGCTGAAGCTCCAACTTGGAGGTATCCACGAACTCACAGAGGGCGAAATCCTCCGGGGCTACTTCATAGATACCCAATGCTTCCATCTTATCGATATTGAAGGCGAGGATAGCTTTGATCAGCTGTTCGGGGTAGATATCCATCGGGAACACTTTGTCATATTCGTTGGAGACAATGATCGCACGGGGACCACCCTTCAGACGTGCATCCAGACGATAAGCTTTTTTCAGCGTGGGGTAAGTGCAGCCGGCACTGTATTTTGCAGGTGATAACGATGCCCAGCCGAAAGCCTCGTGTACATCATCTCCCTCCGGTATCACCGTCACCTGTGAATCATAGGCGCGCAGTACTCCTTGAGCATCGATCTTGCGACCTGTGAGCGGGTTGCCACTGATATATCGTAGCGAGATACCTTCGGTTACGTTGTTGTTGAAGAGTGAGTTCAACTCGGTGCCTATCACCATCCGGTAATAACCTTTCTGTTTCACTTCCGAGCCGGTGAGCGCGATGGTGCGCGTCAGGTCCACGATGCCCTTGTTGAAGAGACGACCGATGATCACCACATCCAGGGCGTTCAGCGTCCATACCGTCTCACCCCGGTTCACCGGTTTAAGCTTGTTGATTTGCACACCCACGTTCCCTGCCGGATGTGGTCCGTCGAACTCGGTGATCACCACGTGCTGCGCTTCACGCAATCCTTTGTTCGTGGTCTGCTTACCTATCGAGAGATAGACCTTGCCGGCAGTGAGTTTGGCCAGCGCATCCAATCCCGTCTGCAGTTCCTCCTCCTGGCCGTTGAGCAGGAAATCATAAGAGGGTGCCAGCGGCGCACTGTCGAAGCCGGTGACGAAGATGTCACGGGGTTGTTTCGCCGGATTTGCCGCCACATCGTAGGGACGTTGCTTAATCAGAAACCAGATTCCTGCATTGAGAATCGAACTCTTCACCTCCGCTGCGGAGAGTGAAGCAATCTTCTTCGTACCGAAATCTTCATACTGGTTGGTGCTGTCAGCCTTGATCACGATATTGAGGATACGCCGTTTTTCACCACGTTCAATCTCTGTGATCACGCCACTGACCGGTGATGCAAAAAGCATCTCCTCATGGTTCTTCTCATGGAACAGTGCTGAGCCTGCTTTCACTGTATCACCCACTTTTACGGCTAACTTGGGAGTGATGCCTTGAAAATCTTCCGGACAAATTCTCACAAATTCGCTCGTGATCTCACCCCTCAGCGTCTCTTCGGAGACGCCTAGCAGCGGGATCTGTAAGCCTTTCTTAATTTTTATTCGATTAGCCATATAGTTTATAATAAATAACCTTGCTTATACTCTTTTTGAATAACCAATTCTATATCAGAAGGTTTATGATTAGCTGTGATTGAATAACGGAGGATTGCTCCTTTAAGAACGCAAAGATACATCATTTCCAAAGAAAAAAAGAAAATTCTGTAGAGAAATAGAGAAAAAAATCCGTATTGGATTATTACTCACTCTGCAGTATTTTCTTTAATTCAATTCTTGAATGGGTGGGTTGTCACTTCTCCACTATCCCTGCCATTTCAGGGTCGATCATCACACGTCCGCAATATTCGCACACGATGATTTTCTTCCCCAGTTTGATGTCCATCTGTTTCTGTGGCGGTATCTTATTGAAGCATCCGCCGCAGGCACCACGTTGTATGGGCACGATACCCAGTCCGTTGCGGGCATTCTTGCGGATACGCCTGAAAGCCATCAGCAGACGTGGTTCGATCGTCGTTTCGGTCTTCTTGGCCTTTTCACGAATCTTCTCTTCTGTTGCTTTTGTCTCAGAGACAATATCATCCAGTTCCTTCTTCTTGTGCTCCAGGTCGGAGGTTTTATCTTTCAGCAGGAGGTTGGCCGCTTCAATCTGCTCTTTGATAAGGGTGGCCTTCAGTGATTGCTCGCGGATATGTTTTTCGGAGAGCTCAATCTCCAGCGTTTCAAACTCAATCTCTTTCGAGAGATGATCATACTCCTTGCTGTTGCGTACATTGTCAAGTTGCTTGTTGTACTTCTCAATCTTCGCTTTACTGGTTTCGATCTTCCCTTTTTGCATCGCGGTATTCTCCTCCAGCTGCTTCAACTCCAGTTCGAAGTTATTGATACGGGTACCCAGTCCGGCGATCTCATCGTCAAGGTCGGCCACCTCTAGGGGCAGCTCGCCGCGCAACGTTTTAATACGGTCTATCTCCGAGAGATATGATTGGAGCTTGTGAAGTGATTTCAGTTTGTCTTCCACTGAAATTTCCACATCTGCACTTTTTTTTCTTGTTGCCATAATCAATTATTTTATAAGATTTTTTTTGTATTACTGCATGCATCCGTCGCCAGGAACGATAGATTATTTGAATAAAAAATGCAGTAATCAGACGACGGTGAGATCGTTTCATTACCACATTCTCTGTAACTGCGGGAACAAGTCAGACCGCTTTCTTTCACAGATATTTAACCGGGTTCGAGTCGAACGCCGATTTATGTAGTGCAAAGGTAGGATATTTTTTCGAGATAAGATCGAAAAAGATCTCTTTTGTGCATATTTCCGATTCGTAATGACCTACCACTGCGAGCAATAAACGTCCCTCCACATCATAGTAGTCGTTATATCTGGCTTCACCGGTGATGAACGCATCGGCACCGTAGCTGATGGCCCGCGGAATCAGAAAAGCACCTGCCCCGCCACAGATAGCCACATCACGGATCTCTTTGCCTTCAATCTTGGTGTGGCGTATGGTAGGCAGATTAAAAATATCCTTCAGCAGATAGAGGAACTCCTGCTCCGGCATCGCCTCGGGAAGTACGCCTACAACACCACTGCCATTTTGTCCCCACTCGTTTGCTATCGGATAAAGGTCGAACACCGGCTCCTCATAGGGATGTATCGCCAGCAGCGCACGAAGCACCTCCTCCTTCTTCATGACGGGGATCACTGTCTCGATCCTCACCTCCGGTTCAAAATGAAAAGTCCCTAACTCACCCGCATGCGGATTGGCTCCTTCGCGGGGACGGAAGGTGCCCTCCCCCGTCAGATTGTAACTGCAGCTGTCGTAATTGCCTATATGTCCCGCACCGGCATTGAAGAGGGCGTTCCGTACGCTGTCGGCGTGCTGCACGGGAACCGTGGTGACGAACTTGAGCAATGCATTCTCTTTCGGCTGAAGGATCTTCACGTTCTGCAACTCAAGCATCTCTGCCAGCTTGTAGTTGACCCCTCCTCTGGCATTGTCAAGGTTAGTGTGTGCAGCATAAATGGCGATATCATTCCTGATAGCCTCCATCATGCAACGCTCCACGTAGTTCTTTCCCGTGAGCGATCTAAAAGGACGGAATGCCAGCGGATGGTGTGAGATGATCAGATTACATCCCAGGGCGATCGCCTCATCTATCACGTTCTCTGTCACATCTATCGAGAGAAGGACTCCTGTGACCTCCCTGCCCTGATCACCCACCTGCAGTCCGCTGTTGTCATAATCCTCCTGCAGCGGCAGCGGTGCAACCTGTTCGATCAATTGGATAATTTCTTTTATACGCATAACGAAGCCGGTTTAATTGTTCCTGCAAATATAACAGAATTTTGTATATTTGCAGCCATTGAATATCAACTCATCATGGCAATTTATGAAGAAATCGCTGTTAATACTGATCCTGCTCTCTATTGCCGTTTCATCTCTTACGGCACAACGCACCCGCCAGCCGGTCATCATTGATCTATTGCGGGATACACCCATACTTTTCAACCCGTCGGACTATCCCGATGGTGTGGTGGAGAAGGAGGAACTCATCTACCTGGGTAACGGTCGGATTGTACTTAAAAAAATTGATGTTCCCCAATTCAGGCGCTACACCGAGGGTGAGATATCCATCACGCTGGTCTCCAACGGTGATCCCTGGGATAAGGCAGGATCCTGCTTTGTGATCACCCCGGGTGCGGGCATCACCATGCTCGATATCGCCGCCGGCAAGGCATCCTATCCCGTGGCCGACACCACCCGCTATGAACAGCTCACCGGCATCGTGCAGGGAGAGAACTATATGCCGGCGGTGGAGCTGATGCGCTTCATGACCCCTTTCGGCGTGGGGCACTTCAGCAGCGATACTGACTCTGTCTCAGCGCAGCGCCGCCCTGTCTACGTGGATGGATGGGCGAAGGAGGTCACATGGAGACAGGATATCACCGACCTGCTGCCGCTTTTGGAAGAGGGTGCCTGGGTCGGTGTTTTCATCGACACGTGGACCAAGGAAGGATATGAGGTGGATGTACGGTTCACCTTCACCGAGAGCGCTCTCCGTGGCGACAGTAAACCGAAAACACACGTGGAGCCGCTGATCAACACCAACTACTACATAGGCCAGAAGCATCCCGATATCTTCTCACGGCAGGATGTGGAAGTTTCCTTCTCTATCCCGCGCAAGGCCAGGAATGTACGGTTGAAATATATCACCACCGGACATGGCGGCCACTCGGGGGGAGATGAGTTCCGTCCGCAGAAGAACATCCTCTCCATAGACGGGAAAGAGATGCTCAGCTTCACGCCCTGGCGTACCGACTGTGCCTCCTTCCGCCGTTTCAACCCCACATCGGGTGTATGGCTACAGAAGCGTACCCAGGCATTTATAGGCCGCAATGGAAAACGGGAGATGAAAGAGATCGAAGAGCCACTGGCATCGTCCGACCTGTCACGCAGCAACTGGTGCCCGGGCAGTGATGTGCCGCCCGTGGAGATCAATCTGCAGGGCATAGCACCCGGCAGTCACACCCTCACCATCAGCATCCCCGAATCGACATCCATCGATGAGAACAAGCTGAACCACTGGCTGGTGTCGGCCTACCTGGTCTGGGAGGAGTAAGGTTATCTCTAGGAAAAGAATGACTATGCAGGTTTTTATTTAACCGGGAAGATCTTCTGCATGGTGTCAGCGAAGATGGCACCCATGCGGCGCTGCAGGTATTGCTCCTTTCCGTTCTCGGGATGCCAGCCAAAGGTCTCGCCCTCAATCTCTTGCTTGTCACCCGTATAGAGGCGGCTCACCTGCTCTCCCGTGACGGGATGAACAGCATTTTTAGAAAATCCGATATACCTGTCGAACTCCACCACCGGGAATCCCCACTTATCACCCAGCTGCCTAATGGTCGTGTTGTACAATACACGTCCGTCATGCCAGTCGGTACAGAGCACGATCACCGCCGGCTTACCCATGCGACTGTTGTAATATTCCGAAGTCTCGTCAAATTTAAGGTTATAGCACTCCGTGAGGTAGCGCTTGATCACGTAATCGAACGCGGCAGCGTAATTGTTGCGGTCGAAAGGTATCGTGTAGTCGGTGTATTTGTTTTTCAGCTGTGACGCATCGAACACATCCCTGTCATGTACCTGCATGATCACCAGCGCATCGATATTTTCCAGCTCTTCCTTGCTGTAGAGTGTCCCTTTCTCCATCCTGTTGGCTGCATCGGCAATCGCTTCGCCGCCGATGGCACGATTCAACGGTGTGGCTCCTGTCAAATCGCATCCCACCTCAAACCACCCGTTGTTGGGTGAGGCAAAGGAGGCTCCCGTGAGCAGAAAGGTGTACTGGTTCTCGTTCTTGTCCCGGGCCGTCTTTTCCTGTGCCGGCAGTAGTGCGGCACAAACTATCAGCAGCATACACAGTGTTGCGGTTCTTTTCATTGGTTCGTTATTTTGATTGATGTTGTTTTCCTGCACGGCAAATTTATAAAATAAAACTGCAGCAACCTAAATTCTCAGTCCTCTTTATGTTGCAATGTCTGCAGCAGGATTATCTTTCTCCTGTATTTCATCAGCAAAAATAAAGAAAAGTGATACCCTAATTTCTTGTTCATTCTGTCTGCTCCGAAAGTTGGGGTTATGAATATAATATGTCTGGTCAGATTTATCATATGACCCACGGGCTTTTAAAATTGAGAAACGTTCCTCATGATTGACAGCCAACAATAAGTCTATTTTACAAAATAAAACCGATATTTGCAGCTCCGTAAAGTAGACCCATTAATTTCAATACGATGAAGAGAAGATCCTATTACTTGTTCCTTGCATTTATCGTTACAGCTATTTTTTTATCCTGTTCAGATCCCATTGAAGATGATGTAGACAATACAATCGTGCTGAATGCTGTGGAGGTACTTATTGCACCGGCAGCTAATACTGTTCTTACGCTATCGGATGATGCAAAGCGTACGGAGAAGTTCGAATGGCAGCATGCGGAAGCAAGCAAAGGTGTGACTCCAAAGTATGAGATTCTCTTTTTCAAGGATAACCAAACACCCTCCAATACGATCTCATCGATAGCTGCATCTACCAGCAACAACATTTACATCAACCATGTGAAACTGAATGATATCGCTGCCAGGGCAGGAATTGAGCCGGGTAACAGCAGCACCATACAATGGACCATCCGGGCATACCATGAATCGGTCACGGTCCTGTCACAAGTGACAAACACACTTGTCATTCAACGCACTGAGCCAAAGAGTCCGGTGACAGCGTTATATCTGACCGGCCAGGGCACTGAATTTGGTGAAAACATCACAGAGGCAATGGCATTCACGAAGATTTCAGACACCCAATATATGCTATTTTCCAGGCTAACTGCCGGACAACCTTTCAGATTCACAAATGCTGTTGAAGGGGATAAAATACGCACCTTTTATGTGGAGAACAACAAGCTTGTGGAAGAGGATGGTGGCGCTCAAGTCAGTAAGAGTGGCGTCTACAAGATTGATATTGACATTGCTTCAGGGGTGGTGATGTTGAAAGAGATTACAGACCTCTCATTGTACTACTGCATCAAACACAGGGCCATCAGTCTTCAGTATGAAGGTCGCGGAAAATGGAAGACTGTATCTCTTATTCATTTTTCAAAAGAGTCGTGGGGCGATGAGACACGCTACAAGTTTAAGATGACTGAAGGGGACAAGAACTATTTCCTGGAACAATCAACCAGTGGGCAGTTCTCAATGAAACAGAGCGTGATCAACGATCATGACCAGCAACTGTGGGATGGTGTCTGGTCCTATGCCGGTCACTTGAAAAACAGATGGGCTGCAGTCACCGTTGACAGGTCGGATTACACCCACAGCATTGAAGCTGTGGCAGAGGATTTTGGTTCAGTGGGGACATCGTGGGCCAGTCATGCGGAGAAGAGCAGCTCCGACTTTGTGGACGGATTTTGGGACAACACCAGGAAGCACTTCAACAACAGTACAACGGGCACCGTCAACCAGTATGACTACTGGCCGGAAGCACATGCCATCGATGTGGTCATTGACGCCTGGCTGAGAAATGGTGATCATCAGTACAAGCAGATCATATATGACTTTTATGAAGGGGTGAAAAAGAAAAACGGCAATACCTTTAAGAACTCATTCTATGATGATATGGCCTGGCACGGCCTGGCACATCTCCGCGCTTTTGAGGCGACAGATGACACCCGGTACGAAGAGTCGGCCGGACAATTGTGGAAATGGATCCTTACGGGATGGGATGACAACACGGGGGGTATTAAATGGAATGATCAGCCGGGAAGCACGCCGGGTGTCCCTTCAACAGGCCCGGCAACAATCATTGGCGTCAGAAGGTGGGTTAAGTATGGCAATAGCGAGGTAAACGACGGATTAAACAACCTGGAATGGGCTTGTAACATTCTTTCCGTGAGAGACACAGAAAGTGGGAGGGTTACTCAGTCATTATCCTTCAGAATCAACCGCAACGAGTTGTTTTTGGTGAAGTAGTTCCAGGCCCAGTTGATAAATACCACCAGCTTGTTGCGCACACTCAGGATAAGCATCAGGTGAAGGAACATCCAGATGAACCAGGCAAAACGTCCTTTGAACTTCATAAAGGGGAGATCCACCACCGCCTTGTTTCGCCCGATGGTGGCCATGGTACCCAGGTTGCGGTATTCATACGACTTCAGCTCACCGCTGCCGGCTTCGAGTCGCTGCAGGTTGCCCGCCAGGTTCTTACCCTGCCCGATGGCCACGTTGGCCAGCTGGGGATGTCCCTTGGGATATTTCTCTGTCTCCATGTAGGCCACATCACCAATAGCAAACACACTGTCCAATCCCTCCACCCTGTTTATCCGGTCCACCCTGATCCTACCGGAGCGCAGCTGTGCCTCCGCCGGAATGCCGGCAATGGTGTTACCGGTAACACCCGCGGACCAGATCACATTTCGGCTGCGGATGGTCTCACCGTTGCTCAGGGTAAGCAGCTCCCCGTTGTAATCCTTTACCAGGGTACCCGTTTTCACGATCACCCCCATGGAACGGAGCTGCTTCTCCGAATACTCCTGTGCAAAGCGGCTCATGGCTGAGAGGGTATGCTCACTCCCCTCCAGCAGATA
>JADMKJ010000038.1 GCA_015478855.1 Proteiniphilum sp. | reverse complement strand
ACCCGTGATCTGGAAGAATTTCGTGCAAAGGGAATGGGGAGTGTCTTTCTGGTCAACTCTGCCGGAGGACTGGGGGGAGTTCAGATGCCCCAGGGGGTGAGATTTCTTTCTCCCGAGTGGAAGGAGCTCTATAGATATGCGCTTCAGGAAGCAAGCCGGCTCAACCTGAAAGTAGGGGTTAATCTTTGCTCAGGTTGGTGTATGGGTGGACCCTGGATCAAACCGGAGAACGCTGGAAGATGGTATCTCCAGTCAAGTCTGGCGATTGAAGGAGCTCAAAAGTTCTCCGGTAAGCTTCCATTGCCTGGTAACAGGGTTGGATACGACCATGTGTTCAATCCCCCAGGGTTTAAAGATTACATTGATCTGCCGCTGGATGAACTAGATTACCGGGATACATCCATCGTCGCATTTCCCGTTGAGCCGGGGAAGAGCCCAATGATGAGTGAAGAGCTGCTAAAACAGCTGCCTGCCAAGGCCAACAGGAAAGATGCCAGCAACTTCATCAAGGCCAGGGATCTGATGGACCCCACCCTTATCGATTGGAGTGACAATGAGGGAGCGAATGCTGTACCTCTCTCACGGGTGATTGATTTAACAGATAAGGTCGCCGATGGTCGCCTGGAGTGGGATGTACCTGTAGGCAACTGGATCATCGTGAGAACAGGTCATAGGATGACCGGTTCCCGGTTGATGATTGCTAACCCGGAAGCGGATGGCCTTTCGGTGGGTTGGCTCGATAGCAGTGGCGTTGAACTGCAGTTCGAACACCTTGGTAAGGTGCTGATCGAAGAGGCTGGAGCGTTTGCTGGTAGGACACTTACCTACTTCGCGGATGATAGTTTTGAAGATGGATTCCCCAACTGGACCGATCAAATAGTGCCTTTTTTTCTGAAGTACCGGGGATATGATCCCACACCCTACTTACCGATCCTCACAGGGTTTGTTATCGGTAGCCTCGAAATTTCTGATCGTTTCCTGTATGATTACCGCAAAACGGTTGCCGATTGCATGGCCGACAATCATTACAAACGTTTCGCACAACTGTGTCACGAGAACGGGTTGAGAGTCCAGAATGAATCGGCAGGGCCCAGCCGGTCAGGTACGATGTGCATGGATGGGCTCAAGAACCTGGGAAGGAGTGATTACCCGACCGGTGAGTTCTGGTTAGGCATTCGCCACGATGAGGAGGGCGGTCTCGATGAGAAACTGGGCTATGGAGCAACTCGTCTCGAGGGCGGACAAAACAAGGTCACCAAGATGGTTGCGTCGGCTTCACATACCTATGGGAAAAAATTTGCCTCAGCCGAATCATTTACCACCTATCGCCATTGGCAGGATTCTCCTGAGACATTAAAGCCAGCGACTGACAGGGCCTTTTGCGAGGGAATCAATCGTATCCTCATTCATACCTCAACAGCCACCCGCCCGGAGGATGGAAAACCGGGATATGAGTATGGAGCAGGGACACATTTCAACCCGAATGTCACCTGGTGGGATTTCTCTTCGGGCTTCCTGTCATATATCGGTCGTTGCCAACATCTGCTGCAATCTGGTATGTTTGTAGCCGATTTGCTCTATTACAACGGGGACTGGGCGCCCAACATTGTGGAACCGAAACATGTGGATCCTTCATTGGGTGAAGGGTATGACTATGATGTCTGCAACGAGGAGGTTCTTCTGACCCGACTCTCGGTGAAGGATAAGAAGCTGGTGCTTCCTGACGGGATGAGCTATCATGTGCTGGTGCTTCCCGATACTGACAAGATGCCTGTAGAGGTGATCCGAAAAATCAGGGAGCTGGTCAGGAGCGGCGCAACCATCGTTGGTCCTCCCCCAACCAGGGATCCGGGGTTGAAGAATTTCCCTCATGATGATAAGGAGGTACAATCCGTGGCAGCTGAGGTATGGGGCGATTGTGACGGCAGGGTTAAAACCTTTCAACGATATGGTAATGGGCGTGTGTTTCACGGTGTACCCCTTCGTCAGATTCTTAAGGATGACAATATTGTGCCTGATTTTACCTACAGTGGAGATGAGAAAAGCAATATTGACTTCATACACCGAACATTTACTGATGGTACGGAGTTGTATTTTGTAGTCAATCGCAACAAGCGCCGTGATGTTACAGAATGTACTTTTAGGGTTACAGGCAGACAGCCTGAACTATGGGATCCGCTATCCGGAAAGATCCGGCCTGTTCATCGCTGGAACGAATCTGAGGGGAGGACATCATTGAACATTGAATTCTTTCCCCACCAATCATTTTTTGTCTTGTTCCCCGGTTCGGGAAAACGGGACAGAGTTTCTTCTGTCGGAAAAGTCGATTTCCCGGCTTCAACTGAACTGCAGCAGATAACAGGCGCTTGGAAAGTGAAGTTCGACCCGCGATGGGGTGGACCGGCCGAAATAGCGTTCGGGGAATTGTCCGACTGGTCACAATCATCGGAAGATGGAATCAGATACTACTCGGGGAAAGCTGTTTATCTGAAAAAAATAAATTTCACTCATCCCATCAATCCCGGTTGTCGTTTGTTTCTTGATCTTGGTATTGTGAAGAACATCGCAGCAGTCAAGCTGAACGGGACAAGCCTGGGGGTTGTTTGGACTGCTCCCTGGCGGGTGGATATCACGGATGCAATCAGTAGGGGTGAAAACATGCTGGAAATTGAAGTGATCAACCTCTGGCCCAACCGTCTGATAGGTGATGCCTCTCTTTCTCCCGAAGAGCGACTTACCCATACCAACATCGTGTTTAAGAGCGATATGACGCTCTTACCCTCGGGGTTGCTCGGGCCGGTTGTAATCTGTCAGGTGAATCAAGAAGGGTAGCAAACAAAAGATATGAACCAATTTAATAACATTCACGAATGATAACAAAAAGAACTGTATATTTGAAATTACTGCTGATATTCAGCTTGTTGTTTACTGTCGCGCAGAGCGCTTCACCATTATCACAGGAGCCGGTCTCCTCCAACAGCTTTCCTCAACCCCGCATAGCTTGTGGTCCCTGGATACAGGCAGCGAGCGAAACAGAGTTTACAGTTGTGTGGGAAACAAACGTGCCCTGCATATCGTGGGTAGAGGTGGCACCCGATGATGGAACGCATTTTTACGTTACTGAGCGCCCTAAACACTATGAATCGTGGCATGGACGGCGTCCGGTTACAACGCTGCACAACGTTCGTATCAAGGGTTTGGAACCCGGCAAGGCATACCGCTACCGCGTCTTCCAGCAGGCTTTGGTGCTCGACGAGGGTAATAAACGCATGGTTTTCGGCGAGGCATTCGGTAATAACTTTAATTTTACGAAGATCGAATTTAAAGCCAGCACGTTGGATAGCTCTCGTCCTGAGAGTCGATTCACGATTGTAAATGATATTCACGCCAATGACTCCCTTTTCCGGAAATTAACCAAGGATGTGGTGAAAAACAAGAATAACTTCGTTTTCTTCAATGGCGACATGCTCTCGCAAATTGAGTCTACCCAACAAATCGTTGATGGTTACATGCAGTCGGCAAGCGAGCTATTCTCTCCCTTCACCCCTATCTTTGCCATTCGTGGCAATCACGAGCACAGGGGTTCGGCATCTTACGACTTCATGCGTTGGTTTCCCACGTCGACAGGTAAGACTTATTATACCTTCCGCGACGGACCTGCATTTTATATTGCACTCGACTGCGGAGAAGACAAACCCGACAGCGACATTCGTTATTACGGACTCTCACTCACTGACCAGCTGCGTGAAGAACAAGCCGAATGGTTGAAGCAGGTGGTCGCATCAGATGAATTCAAGTCCGCCCCTGTGAAAATTGTCTTCCTTCACATACCGCCATTCAGCAAGGGAGGTGTGTGGCACGGCACGAGCGAGATTATCCGCCTGTTCATGCCCATCCTCAACGATGCCGGCATCGACCTGATGTTGAGCGGACACCTGCACTCTCACCATTTTCTGGAGAAAGGTGCTGCCGGCAACAACTTTCCTATCGTGATCAATCCCAATTCAACAAGGCTTGACGCCATCGCCGATAAAAATGGGATAAACCTGAAAATTGTAAACGCCGACGGGAAAGTATTGCATGATCATCAGATTAACAAACAGTGAGTTTCCCCTTTTAAATGAACACACGAATTAACCTAACAGCTATGTGGCACTTCAGACCTTTTTTGTTTGCATTACTGTCCATCATCGTTTTCAATCAGTGTAACGATACGAAGGATAGTCAAAATGATACTTCCTCAGAACCAATCAGGGTGATTTTTGACACTGACATGGGGAATGACATTGATGATGCTCTGGCACTCGATATGCTTTTCAAGTACATGGATGATGAGACAATAGAGCTGCTCGCGATCATGAACAACAAAGACAGCGATTATTCTACTCACTTCTTGGACATGATGTCTACCTGGTATGGATACCCTGATATTGAAATTGGTAGAGTTGAGAATGGCGTTCATATCGATGATTATGTGGACTATGCTAAAAACGTTTATGATATAAAGGATGAGGGTAAAACCCTGTTCGAAGAGAGTAAAGATGATCATGGAGCCCTAATGCAAAGCCATGATTTGTACAGGAAAGTGCTTTCGGAGCAACCAGATAGATCCGTAACGGTTATTTCTGTTGGATTCTCCACCAATCTGGCACGTTTGCTGGAGTCATCCGGTGACCATTATTCACCCTTATCTGGTGAAGAATTGGTTGAAAAGAAAGTGAAACTCCTGTCGGTCATGGGTGGGTCGTTTGGTGAAAATAAACGAAAGGAGTTCAATATCATCAATGATGTGAAATCTGCGCAAGTTGTTTTTGAGCGGTGGCCAACAAGTATCATTCTCTCACCCTTTGAAGTGGGGCGAACAATACTCTTTCCTGCTAAAGCGATAGAAGAGAATTTCTCCTGGAGTGACCGGCATCCGCTGGTGTATGCCTATCACAATTATCGGCCCATGCCATACGACAGGCCCACATGGGATTTGACCTCGGTCCTTGCTGTTGCAGAACCTGAAGGAGATTATTTCCATCTCTCTGAACCAGGCTTGTTATCTGTTACCGATGAGGGATATACGAATTTTGAACCACAAGAGAATGGTCGGGATATCGTGTTGTCTGTTGATAGTGTTCAAAAAGTAAAAATATTAAATTACTTCGTTGATTTAATCAACAGACCGCCAAAATCTCAAATGTGATTTGTGGTAAATCATTAATCGATAACATGGATTTTGGCTTTTTGATAGGCATTCAATGATTTGAAAATTTGATATAGCCGGAAGAGTTCTATCTTTGTAAAGAATAAACTTGAGAACAAATGAAAAATTTGAGATTTGTAATTCTTTTCGCGATGTTGATCTTGCGCGGCATCAGCCTGCAGGGAGTTGAAAATGATCACACACCCTACCGGATGAGGGTTGCGACCTATAATGTTGGTCACTTCAACCAGGGTCGACTCGGTGGTTTTCAGGGAGAGGGAAAAATGATGCAGGCCGAACTCAATAACTGGTGCAAATGGATTGGTGAGCAGAGTCTTGATATTCTCTCCACGAATGAGTGGACCCATTTCTTTGACAAAGATAGTACGCTGATCGCTGCGGATGAGTTATTGAAGCCCTTCTACCAGAATATCTACTGGGGCAAAGAGT
>JADMKJ010000037.1 GCA_015478855.1 Proteiniphilum sp. | reverse complement strand
ATCCCAAATCCCACATCCCACATCCCAACTCCCACATCCCAAATCAGTCCAGTCTATACCCGAATGATTTCAGCATGTTGTCTCTGTTGCGCCAGTCTTTCTCTACCTTGACATAGAGCTGTAAAAAGATCTTTTTCTCAAAGAATCGTTCAATATCTTTGCGGGCCGTTGTTCCCAGTTTTTTAAGTGCTTCACCTTTATGCCCTATCACAATCCCTTTCTGGGTATCTCGCTCCACCAAAATGATCGCTCTTATGCGGATGATCTCTTTTTCCTCTAAAAACTCTTCCACCACGACCTCTATTGAATAAGGTATCTCTTTCTGATAGTACAACAATGCTTTTTCACGAATGATCTCCGCAACAAAAAAGCGAGCCGGTTTATCGGTGAGTGCATCCTTCTCAAAATAGGGAGGTGATTCCGGAAGAAGTTCCAGAATGCGGTTCTGCACCAGATCAATGCTGAAATTATTGAGTGCTGAGATGGGATAAATCTCTGCCTTGGGGAGCAACTCGTGCCATTTAATCACCATCTGCTCCAATTCCTCCTGATTGGACTGGTCTATTTTGTTGATAAGAAGCAGTACCGGAAGATCAAGTCGTTGAACTTTTGCGAGAAACTCATCGTTCTTATCTATTTTCTCCACCACATCGGTGACGTAGAGCAGCACGTCGGCATCTTCCAGTGCCGATTGTGAGAAGCTGAGCATCTGCTCCTGCAGTTTGTAGTTGGGATGCAGCACTCCCGGCGTATCGGAATAGACGATCTGGTAATCGGGATTATTTACAATGCCAATGATTCTATGTCTTGTCGTCTGTGCCTTCGAAGTGATAATTGAAATCTTCTCCCCTACCAGGCGGTTCATCAGTGTAGATTTCCCCACGTTGGGGTTTCCCACGATATTCACAAATCCGGAACGATGATTTTTTTGCTGCATCTCTTGTTATCTTCAGTAATTCAGACACAAAGATACGATAAAAAAAGAAATAACAGGTTTATATTTGATCTCCATCATACCCCCACTTCAGGTAGACACTACCCCATGAGAAACCGGCTCCGAAAGCGGTAAGGATGATGTTATCACCTTTTCGCAATCTGGGCTCCCACTCCCAGAGGCAGAGAGGGATTGTTCCTGCGCTTGTATTACCGTAGCGTTCAATGTTGATCATCACTTTCTCACGAGGTAATCCTGATCTCTCGATAATAGCATCAATAATGCGCATATTTGCCTGATGCGGCACAAGCCAATCAACATCACCCGTTGTGAGATTATTTTTTCGCATCATGTTTTCAGTGACCTCTGTCATACGCGAAACAGCATATTTAAACACAACTTTTCCGTCCTGGTGAACAGTGTGTTCTGCATTGTCCACTGTTTCATGTGATGCGGGGTACTTGCTTCCTCCTGCTTTCAAACGTAACGGTTTATAACCCACCCCGTCGGAATGGAGTTCGGCGTCGATGATGCCGATATTTTCTTCAGTAGATTCAATTAACACCGCTCCGGCAGCATCACCGAATAACGGACAGGTAGTGCGATCATTATAATTGGTGATAGAGGACATTTTATCACCGGCTACCAAAATAATCTTTTTATATTTCCCGGTTTTAATCAGACCATTGCATATCTCAAGACCATAGATGAATCCTGAGCAGGCTACCTCCATATCGAAACAGAAAGCATTTTTAATTCCACTGTTTTCCGCGACGATGGAGGCAGAGGAGGGGAAGAAGTGATCGGGAGTGGAGGTGGCGAAAATTAGCGCATCTATCTCTTCAGGGGCAGAATGGGTTTTAGCCAGCAGCTCTTTCACTGCTTTTGTTCCCAGGACTGAGACACCCTGTTTATCACCTTTTAATATACGTCTCTCCTTAATCCCCACGCGTGTCATGATCCATTCATCTGTTGTATCGACCATCGTTGACAGCTCCTCATTGGTGAGGATATATTCAGGTACGCTTGCAGCGATACCTGTAATTACGGCGTTTAACTGTTTCATCGTCGTGAAAAATATTTTGTTTGAATAAAAAACCCTGAAAAACGATCAGGTTGTTTCAGGGTTAATTTTTCTTTTACTAAAGGAAATTATGCCGATACCTCTTTTTCGATCGCTAATTTACCTCTGTAGTATCCGCAATCACCGCATACAGTGTGATAGATGTGCCATGCGCCGCAGTTGGGGCAAATTGCCATTGTGGGCATTTTAGCATGATCGTGCGCTCTTCTTTTTCCTTGTCTTGAAGAAGACTGTCTTCTTTTTGGATGTGCCATTTCTATATTTTATTTTTACTGTTTATATTATCAATTTTCATCAATATTCAATCCCTTGAGGGTATCCCAACGCGGATCATTTGTTTGTTCCTCCTCCTCATCGGGAAAATCCTCTTCCTCAGTCACAACGTCATCTTCTCCCTCCTCATCAACCGTTACAGCCCTGTGCTTGCGAAATTTCGCTGACACCGCCCGATTACATTCACCAACAGGATGAACATGTTTTATGGGAATACTAAGTGCGACAAATTCATAGAGGAACCATGCAATATTAATCTCACCCTCATCTTCCGGGATGATCACAATCTCATCGCTCTCTTCGGAATATTCCTTTCCAAACTTCACAATAAGACGATTCTGCGATTCAACCTCCTGATTCATGTCGTCCAGACAACGCGTACACGGCACCTGGACAACCCCTTTGAGGTTGAAATTACATTCAAAGGTGGATGACGTTCTTTTAACAGTCACCGTCACCGATACGTTCCCTTTTCGTACTTCGTCACCGTCAATAGCTTCGAAGAATTTCCGATCGAGTTCATACTCATAAGTATGCACACCGAAAGGGAGATTTTTAAGGGAAATATTGTACAAACTAAATTTTGCCACGTTTTCTACTCAAAATAAAGCGGTGCAAAGATAGTAAATTTTTCATTACACCGTCTGTTTTATTTAATTATTTATAAGCCATAAGCAATCAGCGGTCAGCAATAATGATCAACAATTAGCGGTCAGCAATCAGCGGTCAGCGATAAGCAATAAGCAATAAGCAATAAGCAATAAGCGATTAGCGATAAGCGATAAGCAAATGCTTAGTTTGATTCTTAGTTTCGCGCGCTCTTTAACACAATTCTCTGCAACTGGTCGAAATTTTCCTCCAGGCTTTGCAACAGTTTAAACTGTGCTTTTGTTCGCACCAGGTTATGATCAGGATACGCGATTTTATAATAGGTATCGCCATCGATATAATCGGTGAAGAAACGAACCATCTGCATATAGGTAAGCAGTTTCGCACCGAATGCAAGGTGTTCGGTTTCCAGCCCTGTCAGAAAGGATGCTGCATTTTTAAGATACCCGCTGGCATATCCTTCAAAAATTGCCAGATCAACAGAGATATTATCAAGGTTCTTATCATCTTCAGCACCGGTGTTGGCTCCCGTGCGGATAAAATCGCCGAAATCGGAGAGCACGTACCCCGGCATTACGGTATCCAGATCGACTACACATAGCACCTGATCGTTCTCATCAAAGAGAATGTTGTTTACTTTCGTGTCGCAATGGTTCGTACGTTTGGGCAGTATCCCTTCACGATACATCTTTTCCGGTTTACACATCTCTTCAGCACGATCTTCAATCTCTTTCACAAGCTCCTTAACCTCATTCAGGCGACCGGCTTTGTTTGCTTTCACCGACGCACGAAAACTGTCAAGGCGGACTTCCATATTGTGGAAGTCCGGTATGGTTTCGAAAAGTGGATCACCCGGCAGGTCGGACAGCATCTTTTGAAATTCACCAAAAGCCATCCCGGCTCGATAAGCCAGTTCGGGATTAATCTCGTCATAGCTTTTGCTCTCTTTGATATAATCCATCAGACGCCAGTAGTCACCGCTATCCTCTTTATAATAGAGTGCACCATCGTGCGTGGGGATCAGTGTCAGCACCTTTCTGTCAATCTCACTCGCGCCGCGGGCTTCCAGCTTAGCACGTATATGGCTTGTCACCCTGGAAATATTTTGCTGCAGCTCAGACACATTCCTGAAAATATGATGATTGATGCGTTGTAACACATATTCATTTTCTTTTGACGCCACCTTGTAGGAATCATTAATATGTCCTTTCCCGAGGGGTTTGATCTCTACCTTATCATCGTGGTTGATAAATTGAAAAACAATGCTTTTTAATCTGTCAGAATCGTTCATTATGGGTATTTTAATGTCTCTATTTTAAAGTGACGAGAAAAAACAGCCGGTTACGCGAACTCCAGCAGTCCGAAAAAATGAGGAACGTGGAAGTCGGGATTGGGAAGATTGATAGGGCTCCAGCTGATATAATGCGGTTCGGGTGTTTCATCGCCACATTTGTAGAAGTTAGCCCTAATCTTATGTCCTGAAAGTGATTCTCCCGTATCAAACCCCATTGCCTTTTTTGGTATCTCAAGATAGAGTGACCAGTCGCTCAGCTCCCGCCCCTCCAGATAATGATGATTGATGGTTGCAAACCGGAAAATCGATGTAACCTCTTCAGTCAGCTGTTCAGCCGATTCACGGGTTTCATGTCGGGCAGCGAGCAGGGCTCCCAGGATATTGCATTCAAAGTTCCGGTAATGAATGTCTCCCTCGCGTTGCATAAAGAACTCAACGCAGCTGTCTTTCCAGACAGGATCAAAATCATTCCTGTGCTGAGCACTCACAGCTTCACCTTTTATCGTGTAGTAGAGGTATAGTACCTCACCGTCATGAGCAGCCCGTACGTTGACCGGCAACTCCCCGGGATAGAGATCCCTCCAGTTCACCTGGTCAATTACCGCCATAGCACCTTTTTCCAGCAGTAGTTTTATTCTATCAAACACTGTTTCAAACTGCGATACAACCTGTAGGGGAACAACCAATTTCCTCATTCCTGAAAAATTTTTATCAAAGATATTGATTTAAGCTCACGCCGACAAATAAATAATCTCATTAATAAGCGGGGCTGCACTTTTCAGCACAGCCCCGCATCATTGTGTCACATTGCGTACAGCATATGGTTTACCTATTCAGCACTCTCGTGGCTGAAATAAAAACCATTTGCAAGTTGAGGTGTTCCATTATGTTCACCTCTTGTTGCAATAACTGTTATTGTGTCACCAACTTTAATGCCTTTGTCAGCCAACAGGTTTTTCCTGGCATCACCAGTTGCACCATGACCCGGATGACAACCATACATTAAAATCTCACTATCACCCTCCTTCAAGACGATATTACCGTAGACATCATTTTGAATTTCTGTAATTAAACCGGTTATCATGAAATAAATTTGGGTGTCAACAGGTTTAACCAGCACCTCGGCAATGGTCGCAGCAGTCACGGGAATCACGCTTTCCAAAACGGCACCACCAACCTGAGGAGAACCATTGTATGCCGCACGTTTTCCGACAATGGTGATGATGTCTCCCACTTTCAGACCTTTCCCCTGGAAATCCTGAATACCATACACATAGGCTTCTCCGGAGAAGTCTCTTATGTCTACATTACCATATTTTTCGTTGGCGATATCGGTGATCACACCCGTCAGACGATATGGGATGTTGCCGACCTCTGCTGCGAGAAATTCTGCAATCGTTGCTGCCACGATCGCTCCTTTCTGACGCAACGTTGTTTCTGTACTGTAGTTTTTGCCTTCGAAGGTGGTGCGGAATATGAGGGTGGT
>JADMKJ010000036.1 GCA_015478855.1 Proteiniphilum sp. | reverse complement strand
CCTCGAGTGACCCGGTGACGCGGGTGCCGATTCTGGCTTCGGCGAGCTCAGGCGGTTTGTCCTACTCTCTGTGGCGACCACAGATGATTACGTTCCTCATGCGACAGGGCATCGAGGAGAGAGACTACACGAAAGCTATCGTGCAGTGGGAAGCCCTCGTCAAGGCCGTTGGTGAGGAGGCGCGCATCGAAGAGGACGATGCGATTGCGCATGTTCTTGCCGCAGCTCAGGCAACACAAACAAGTGGCAGCAGTACATCAAGTACACAGGCAACCACACCACAGAAGGATGCAGCACAGTTAGCTGCTGAGAAGACAGAAGCAGAGAAGAAGACGAAGGTCAGTACGATGCTCACTCGGGTGCGAAAGGCATACGGCTACCTGTTCGCTGCCCTTCCACCAGATGTGCGTCTACTCGTTGCAGACGTACCACAAGGCTACGCGTTTGGTATCTGGTCGTTCCTCGAAAAGAAGTATCGCAACACCGAGCAAGACAGTATCGCCGCGTTGTGGTCGAACTTCCTGTCGTTGGTTCAATCGGCTGATGAGAACTTCGATGAGTACAAGGCAAGAGTCGACTCGGTGGTCGAACTGCTCACCTTAGCCAAGGATAAACCCTCCGATGGCCTCTACTCGACTGTGTTACTCTGGCGACTCCAACCACGATACGAGACTGCCGTCCTGACGTTGAAGACCGGCGATCGTGTGAAGGATCCTAGCAAGATCGATTGGCCTTCGATCGTTGAGTACATGGGTCAGTATGAGCGGAGCCAGCAAGCACTGAGTCTCACAGGAGATGCTGTTGGTGATCGAGCCATGGTAGCTCGCAATCGACCACCATCATCGGGTAAGCCAACGTATGCATCGGCGACGGCGAAGCCAGGACCAGGAACAGGCTACTCCTCTCAGTCCTCGACGAGTGGTGTTCAGTGCTGGAACTGCCAAGAGATGGGCCACTTCGCATCAAAGTGTCCGAAGCCGAATCGGAGAAGACCGCAGCAGAAGCGTGGTGATCGGTCTTCGGGTAAGGGAGGGACCAATCAGCCAAGTCGGTCCGGATCCAAGTACAGCAGCAGCGAGGATGAGACTGAGGAGCCAAAGCAGAAGAGAGCGAACATGATGCGTTCGGCTAACCGCTATGACTCACTCAGTGATGACGATGGATCAGACGAGATCAAACCACAGCGTTCGTATGCAGCGGTTCTCATGGCTGAAGCGATGACTTCCGCTACGGCGCCATCGTCTTTGGCATCAAAGAAACCTCCGGCAGCAGCAGCAACTGTAGCTGCAGCAGTAGTCCCATCGCCGCCACGCCCTCAAGCGCGGAATGTTCCTCCACCGAAGGCAGTCGGTCTCGATGCTGCATTACGTTCCATGTACAAGGCACTTGACACTGCAGCCACAGTGAGTACATCGTGTACTCGAGAAGCATTGAGTAATGTTCGTCGTTGTCCACCGATGCCCATCAAGATGGCCGATGGTTCGATACTGAGTGCGATGTACAAGGGTGATCTGAAGTTACGTCTACCCGAAGCAGGTAAGAGTACCCACTTCACGATCACCATTCCCGATGTCTACTATCACGACCGGTTTGATGCAAACTTGCTCAGCTGGGGAGTGATGAAGAATCTTGGATGGGAACTGCATAGTACTAAGAAGCGTACATACCTCATGACGCCAGATGGGAAGGAGACGAATGCAATCAGTAAGAGTAACCTTACAATCCTCGAGGATACGACGTCGGCACGAGTGTATGGTATCACCGGTGCCATGTCGACCTCTCCAACTCGCTCGTTTGTGTGTAAGACGGCGAATGAAGTCGTGCAGCTGCATCGTCGACTCGGTCATGTCAGTTGGACAAGGTTGGTCGAGATGAGTAAATCTGGAACGAGTGTAGGTATGCCTGACCTCAGCCAGATGTCGAAGGCAGAGCGGGACAAGGCGAGAGAAGAGATTCACGATTGTCCTGCTTGCATTACAGCGAAAGCACATCGTAAGCCACTTGGCCAGCATGGACTCGATAAGGGTCAGCGTGCCGGTGATGTCCTCCATATGGATAACTTCTACATCACCAGTCGTGATCCGGCTACTGGCCAGAAGCGTACGGAGTACTGCTTACTCGCCGTCGATGCTTATACCGAGTGGCGCTGGCTCGACGCCAGAACTCGTAAGTCTAACCTGGCTCAAGCCGCGATTGACATAATTCAGCACTGCCATACGATGGCGGGACGTTACCCTCGATTGGTCATCTCGGACCTAGGCAGTGAGTTTGACAACCACCTACTGGAAGCCTTTGCTCGTAAGTGTGGATTCAGAGTTCAACCTTCGCCAGCTCGTGCGAAGGAGTTGAACGGCCTCGCAGAAAAGAATGGTGATACTGCTAAGAAGCATGTTTTGGCTATGATGCTTGGTGCCAAGATGGAGCCGGAGTTTGGTTGGTTGCACGCCATCCAACACTTCGTATACGTGTGGAATCGCTCACACGTTGGCCAACACACTCAGACGACACCTTATCAAGCTATGACCGGTCGTGAGGCGAGTGTACTGAATATTGGTGAGTTTGGATGCGATGTGTTTGTCCATCAACATCGATCCCAGCGTGATGTCACCTTCAGCCCGAAGTCCCAGCCGGGTATCTACCTAGGCCATGATGGCCGCATGAATTGTCCTCGAGTACGCATGCTTCACTCAGGCAAGGTCATTCTGAGTAAGGATGTACACTTCAGGGAGGGACAATTCTCTCATCTACGTGCGACCATGAAGGGTCGTGAAGCTGATGTACCACTTCTAGAGATTCGAGCAGAAGACGAGTCGCCAATCAAGGAGAGTTCGAACGATTGGTCCGAACAGAAATATCCCGAAGAGAAGAAATATCCAGAACCATCAGATCCCGAAGTTGAGGACGACTCCAACGGTGCGGATGATCAGTACAAGCTGAAAGGTATCACCGACTCACGCGTCGAGGATGGTACGAAGCAGTACAAGTGCAAATGGGTTGGTTATAGCACCCAGACATGGGAGCCAGCCGACAGCATCAGAACCGATGCACCTGAGGCCGTAGAAGCTTACGAAAAATTCGTCGCGAATCGGGAACAGGCTCGTACGACACGAAGTCGATCAGCTGCAGCAGCTTCACGAGTCTCAGCAGCGGCAGCAGCACTGGCGTCTGGTTCAGACGCAGATGATGAAGATAATTCCGACTCGTCATCGTCGGCAATCGAATCGGCAGCTGCGTACGCTGCCCGGTGCCTTTAGCTTTTGTGTTGCCTCAGGGCGCACAGAAGCTAAGTCTGGTGCTCGCCACCATATCTCCTTCGCCAATGCTCACAACGTCTTCGCTGTGACCAGTGGTTTAGCACTAATTGAGAAGGAGACTCCAGGTAACTATAAGGAGGCGATGGCGAGTAAGGATGCACCGAAATGGATCAAATCCATGGAAGCAGAATTCAACGGTTGTGTGGCAGCGAAGACATGGAAAGTTATTCCACGCTCCAGCCTACCGTCTGGAACGAATATACTCCGAGTCAAGTGGGTATACAAGATGAAGCCAGATGAGACTGGTGTGATCGTCAAGTACAAGTCACGTATCACACCGAAGGGCTTCATGCAGAAGTACGGGCAAGACTATTTCGAAGTCTTCGCCAACACGGGTAAATATAAGACCCTGCGAGTTGCTTTGAGTATTGCTGCCACCCAAGATTATGAGCTGCGGCAGCTGGATGTACCACAAGCATTCACCCAAGCCGAGCTGGAAGAAGATGTCTACATGGAATTGCCTGAAGGGTTCGAACAGCCTGGCATGGTGTGTCATCTGAAGAAGTCCTTGTATGGACTGAAGCAATCACCGAGGAATTGGTACCTCCTCGTATCGACATTCCTCATAGATACACTCGCCTTCCAAGCGACCGTGAGTGACCCGTGTCTGTTCTGGAAGAAGAGTCGAACCGGGCAGTTGATGCTGCTATTCCTGTTTGTCGATGATATGCAAGTGGCATTCGACAAGTCAGATGACCGAGAATGGTCAGAAGACCATGAGAAGCTTTGGCGGCGATTCAATATCACCAACCTTGGAGAGAGCAAGTTTATGCTCGGCATGAGGATCCAACGAGATAGGAGTGCACAGACGATTACACTCGACCAAGAGTTGTACGTGACAAAGGCACTCGAGAAGTTCGGTCTCGACCAAAGTAAGCCAACTCGAACCCCTGGTACTAGTGCAAGTCACGATGACCAAGACCAGGCAGTTGCGAGCAAGGAGAAGCTGGTAGACTTGAAGCTCTTCCAGGAGAAAGTAGGAACGCTACTCTACGCTGCGATCTCGACCCGACCGGATATTAGTTTTGCTGTGAATAAGCTGACCCAACGTATGCAGTCACCGACAGTTGACGATATGAAGGCTTGTGATCGAGTGTTCCGCTACCTTGCCGGTACGAAGACACATGGCTTACTGTTTGGTAGATCACGAAGCACTTCAGCAGTATCATCGTCGGTACCGGTTGTTGTCTCAGCATGGGCTGACTCAGATTGGGCTGGTGACCCTGAAGACCGAAAGTCGATCTCAGGTTGGATCGCAATGATCAACGATGATCCAGTCAGCTGGGCCAGTAAGAAGCAGAAGGTTGTCTCCCAATCCTCAACAGAGGCAGAGCTGTACGCTGAAGCGGCAGCTATCAATGAGGCGAAGTGGCTCCAAGGTCTTCTGAAGGAGATTGGAATACTCAAGTCACGATCATCAGCCGTACCAGTAGTCTACGGTGATAATCAATCAGCTCAAGCATTGAGCAAGAATGGGATCAAGAGTGAACGCACGAAGCATATCTCGACGAAGTATGCTTTCATCCATGACGAAGTATCGTCCGAGCGAGTGAAGCTCCAATGGATCCCAACGACCGAACAGTTGGCAGATATCTTGACGAAGCCATTACCAAGAGTGCAGCACGAGTTGCTGCGAAGTAAGATCATGGTGAAGACCGAGTAGAAACGAAGTAGAACACATAGAATGACCAACGAAGTTCCCAAGAAGATAGCATCAAGATTGAAGACCAAGTGAAGACCAAGTGAAGACCAAGTGAAACCTGTAGAGATGAGCAGGAGAAGTCCCTCTTCACACACGAAATCGTTCGAGAGCCTTAGTTCCGTCAACCGTTTGGTCATCCAGGTCCGGCTGTGTAAGCAGCCATGAAGCCCTTCTCCTGACATAGGCGCGTTAGTTGCTCTGTACTTGAAGTCGATCGGTTCGGGTACTAGACAAGCTAGTAAAGAAAGGGACAGGAACCAACATTCTCATCGGTACTCGCTTCAGAGGCTGCCGTTTGCACCACACCCAGTGCCACTTCGCCGATCCGTGCAGTGTCGAACTGACTGGAAGCAGAAGCTGAGGACGAACCCCATTCAGTACTAGACAGTGTGGTACAGGGACGGAGTCGAGCCTGATCGAGGTATCGATGAAAATGTTTGAATTGTGAATGACCAGCACCGGCGGTCGTTTGGTCGCGACGAGTAGTCAATCTCCAGCGCGAGCTTGAAATGCTACTCGATCTTCAGCGCGAGCTTGAAGACCTACTCGACCTTCATCACGTGACATGAAGAGCTACTCGATCTTCATGAAGAGTGAGTCGATCTTCAACACGTGACATGAAGATCATCTATATTGAAGACCGTCTATGATGAAGACCCTCTATTGAAGTGGCTCTTCAGTGAAGACCCTCTGAAGACCTTCTGAAAGATCTTCCACAGCTCTTCCATCGCTCTCCTATCGCTCTTCCATCGAGCTACGAACTCATAAGTGCAAGA
>JADMKJ010000035.1 GCA_015478855.1 Proteiniphilum sp. | reverse complement strand
TTCTGTTCCGGTTCGCTCCAGTCGCCGTGATCCTTGATCAGCCTGATCAGATGCTCCACCGCCTCAGCCTGGGGGATGTTCTTCTCCACCAGCTCTTTCTTCCTGTAGAGCGAAATTTTTCCATGTTCGGCGCCTACATAACCGTAATCAGCATCGGCCATCTCACCCGGACCATTCACGATACATCCCATCACCCCGATCTTCAGGTGCTTCAGATGGGAGAAGTGCTTCTTCACCAGTGCGACGGTTGTCTGCAGGTCGAACAATGTCCTGCCGCAGCCGGGACAGGAGATGAACTCCGTTTTGCTGGTACGTACACGTGCAGCCTGAAGAATGCCGAAAGCATATGCGTCGATATCTTTTATCTCAATCTTCCCTTCATTACTCAGCATGATGCCGTTGCCGAAACCATCCAGCAGCACTGTCCCGAAATCGACACCACCTTTGATCTGTATGTCCTCTGCCTCCTCCTCGGCGTAACTGCGCTGCAGCACGACAGGCAGACGACAGCCCGCGTTCAGCAATGCATGAAAGAACGCTCTCTGCTCCCCAACACCATTGAGATGACCGGTTGTGAGAATCACCACCACCCTCTCACTCTTCTTTAGAAATGAGATCAGCTCATCTGTCAGTTCCGGATAGGAGAGCCGCAAAAATTTTACCGGGGCACCACATTGTTCCATGCCGGCAGTGTTCTGCACGGTGAAGAGTGGAAAATTATCTATTCTATCCTCCCATTGAGCAAAATCGACAATCGATTTCATTCCTTTAGGGAAGTTCTCCGGCACGCGATGACCCACATATATATAATCGGGAATGAAATGGGGGTTGATCGACATATCTCCGATCCTGCTCCTGTCGGAGATCACTACAGGGAGAAACTCTCCGCCGATATTCCAGACAGCATCTGTCTCGCGTCTGTCGGTGGAGAAGGGTAAAAATGCAGGATATTGCTTTCCATTGATAGGTGTATGCCCATTGCGCTGTACCACGTAATCGACCAGTTTCCTGGCTACCGGCACCTCTGCTTCGGGATCTTCACTCAATGAGACACGGATGGTATCTCCCAGGCCGTCACTCAGCAAAGCACCTATACCCACGGCCGATTTCATGCGTCCGTCCTCACCGTTACCTGCTTCGGTCACACCCAGATGCAGCGGGAAGTGAATATCTTCCTTGTTCATCCTATCTACCAGCAGACGTACGGCTTTGGTCATCAGCAGGGTGTTGGATGCTTTCATCGAGATCACAATATCGTTGAAACCTTCATCCATCGCTATACGAAGGTATTCCATACAGGACTCCACCATCCCCTCAGGGGTATCACCGTAGCGGGTCATAATACGGTCGGAAAGTGATCCGTGATTCACACCGATACGTACGGCGGTATTGTGCTCTTTACAGATATTCAGGAAAGGCACAACCTGCGAACGGATCTTCTCCAGCTCGGCTGCATACTCTTCTTCTGTGTACTCTATCTCAGCAAATGTCTTCTGCTTATCCACGAAATTACCCGGGTTGATACGCACTTTCTCCGTCACTCTGGCTGCCACATGTGCCGCACGCGGATTGAAATGTATATCTGCGGACAAAGGTATTTTATATCCTTTCTCTCTTAACTGTTGATGAATGATACCCAAATTTTCTGCTTCGCGCACTCCCTGGGTTGTGAGTCGTATCAGATCTGCGCCTGCAGCGATGATACGCTCACATTGAGCCACGCTGGCTTCGGTATCACGTGTGTTGGTGTTGGTCATTGTCTGCACAACAACCGGATGATTGCCTCCCATGGTAATGTTACCTACATGTACATCAACTGTAGGGCGGCGATTGTAATTGAAAAAATCCATTCTCTTCTGTTTTATTTCTTCAAAGGTAATATTTCTATCCAATATCCGTCGGGGTCAATGATAAAATAGAGTCCCATCTCTGTGTTCTCATAACAGACACATCCCATCTCTTTGTGGAATGCCCTGGTCTCATCATAGTCTCCCTCCACACGCAAACAGAGGTGCTGTTCATTGTCACCCATATTATAGGGTCTCTCCCAGTCACGCAGCCAGGTGAGCTCAAGGGAAAAACCGGTTATACCGTCACCCATAAAGACGAGAATGAATGATCCGTCGGATGCTTCTTTACGTCTCACTTCTCTCAGGCCCAATGCTTTTTCATAAAATGTGATACTCTTCCGTAGATCAAACACGTTGATATTGTAATGGTCGAATCTTGCTTTTATTTCCATATGTTTATTTTTTTGATTGATTCAGATTAAACAGGCAGAACGCAGCTGTTTTTTTACATACAGCATTCGTTCATCCTTCATCCTTCATTTTTCATTTTTAATTATTCATTTTTAATTATAAGGTATATGACTCTCCCCGGTGTGATAACATAAGATATTTACACCCGTAGCGGGCAGCGATTTCCTCAAACTTGTTCGCTTTAACAAATTGATCACCAAAGTGCATCGGCAGGAAATAATTGGATGGGATACGTGAAACAAACTGCTCCGCACCTTTCATGTAATCCTTACCAAGCCTTGGATCGACGGGAAACATCACTACATGCATCCGGTCAGATATCTCCGCAAGCAGCTCCAGCTCACACAAGAAATTATTTTCATAGGTGAGTGCTTCCGCTTTACCCACCTCCTCATTCCAGTGCCAGTTGTTCAGATCACCGGCGTGGAAGAAAGTGTGATCGTTGTGGCTGAGCAAAAAAGAACCCCCACTGTCTGTCGACCCGAATGCTTTGACCATCATCCGTGAATCGTTGTACTGCTCTTCCTTCTTGAGGTGATAAGCATCGTTTTTATTTGTTTTTCCGCTTATCAGCAGTTCATCGGAGAAAATATAGGTGATGTTCTTTTTTCGCTCTTTCCAAGTAAGAATTTCCGGATTGAAGTGATCGGAGTGTGAGTGTGTACAGAGTACGTAGAGATCCTCTTCTTTTCCGAGCAAATAATCATTCACCCAGGCAGATCCGTCATCCCGAACTGTATCTTTATAAAAATCGAAGATTACAGAAAACTCACTGAACTCAATCAGGTAGCAGCTGTGATATATATAAGTGATTGTCATATTGTAATAAACCTACCCTTAATAACAACCAACCGGCAAAATGTTTCATTAAAAATTTGATAAAAAGCGTAAAAGCCATATATTTGCGCAACTAGCTCATTGCAAAATCATGGGCAACCTTCTTTTTCGTAAACATGAAAAGTCAAATAAGATGTGGATTATAGCCACACCCTTCCTTACGTGATGCCGGAATCACAATTATTTTTTTTTCTTTGCAAAACAGTTTTTTTTACACAAAAAATCAAAAAATCATGAAAAAGTATTTAGCAGAAATGATTGGTACCATGGTACTGGTATTGATGGGTTGCGGTGCAGCCGTGTTTGCAGGAGCCGGGCAACCCTTTGATGCGGTAGGCACGCTGGGTGTTGCATTTGCATTTGGTCTCTCCGTGGTTGCAATGGCCTATGGTATTGGCAGCATCTCCGGTTGTCACATCAACCCGGCCATCACACTGGGCGTGTTTCTTACGGGAAGGATGAGCGGTAAAGATGCAGGAATGTATATGATTTTCCAGGTTATAGGGGCAATTATCGGATCATCCATACTCTGGTTTCTCGCGAAAGATTCCGGGTCCACCACCACCCTCACCGGAGCCAATGGCTTTGCTGACGGTCAGATGGCGACAGCTTTCGTTGCCGAAGCGGTGTTCACGTTTATTTTTGTGCTGGTAGTACTGGGTGTGACTGCCAAAAACGGACTGTCTAAATTCGCCGGACTGTCAATAGGTTTAACCCTGGTGCTGGTTCACATCGTATGTATACCTATCACCGGCACATCGGTCAACCCGGCCCGCAGTATCGGCCCGGCCATTTTTGAAGGTGGAGCCGCCTTGTCTCAGCTATGGTTGTTCATCGTCGCCCCACTGCTGGGTGCTGTCATTGCTGCCATTACCTGGAAAGGAATCACCGTTGAAAACGATCAGGTAGTTGCATAGTGATCCACTAAGCGCAACAGTAGCAAAAATTGAATCAGGTAAAAAAAGCGAATGTAAATGTTCGCTTTTTTACTGCCCGTTTTGGTCTTTATTAAAGAAATAAAGGGTGTGAGAGAACTTATTTTCTAATGGAGTGTTTATTTGTTGCACGTTTTTTGTAAATTTGCGCAGTTTTTCATTGAAATGATCACAGCAACAGCCGCTGAAATTTATTTTCAGGGATTGATCAAAAAAGACAAAATTATGACTCACAATTTATTAAAAGGAAAAAGAGGTATTATTTTCGGAGCGTTGAACGACATGTCCATCGCATGGAAGGTGGCTGAAAAAGCTGTCGAAGAGGGTGCAATCATCACATTATCGAACACTCCCGTAGCTGTCCGCATGGGCGACACAGCGAAACTGGGAGAGAAACTGAACGCAGAGATCCTTCCGGCGGATGCTACGAACGTAGAAGATCTGGAGATGGTTTTCTCCAAATCGATGGAGATTCTAGGTGGTAAAATCGATTTCGTGCTCCACTCCATCGGCATGTCACCCAACGTGCGTAAGAAAAGGACCTACGATGATCTCGATTATGATATGCTGAACAAAACACTCGACATCTCAGCAGTCTCCTTCCACAAGATGCTGCAGGTTGCCCGCAAGCTAGATGCAGTTGAAAGAGGCGGCTCTATGCTGGCGCTCACCTACGTGGCAGCCCAACGGGTTTTCTACGGTTACAACGACATGGCCGATGCAAAGGCACTGCTTGAATCAATCACACGCAGCTTCGGTTACATCTATGGTCGCGATAAAGGCGTGCGTGTGAATACGATCTCCCAGTCGCCCACCATGACCACCGCCGGCAGTGGCGTGAAAGGGATGGAGGATCTGATGGACTTCTCGGAAAGGATGGCTCCCATCGGTAATGCCGATGCAGATGACTGCGCCGACTACTGTATCGTGATGTTCTCCGATCTGACACGGAAAGTCACCATGCAGAATCTTTACAACGACGGTGGTTTCTCAAGCATGGGCATGAGCCTTCGTGCTATGAAACAGTACAGTAACGGTCTGGATGAGAACCGTGATGAAAATGGAAACGTGATTTACGGATAATCTTTCAACCAGCATCAAGAAATTGGCTTCTATCGAAAGATGGAAGCTTTTTTTTCCTACATTTGCATGCTTATGCTGATAAAAATATATAATGAGAACCCCAATGAGCGTGAGATCGACAGAGTGGTCTCAGTTCTCCGCGACGGAGGTATCGTGATTTATCCCACCGATACCCTTTATGGTATTGGCTGCGATGCGCTCAACGTACGGGCCGTGGAGAAGATATGCGAGCTGAAGGGTATCAACCCGCAAAAGAGCAATCTCTCCATCATCTGCAACGACCTGAGTGCCATGAGCGAGTATGCCAAAGTGAGTACTCCCATTTTCAAGCTGATGAAGAAGAACCTGCCGGGACCGTTCACCTTTATCCTGCCCACCACCTCCTCGCTGCCGAAAATATACAAGAATAAAAAAACTGTCGGCATCCGTGTTCCCGACAACAATATCATCCGTGAGATCGTGGCTCAGCTGGGTAACCCTGTACTGAGCACATCGGTGAAGGATGAGGATGAGGAGATCGAATACAGCATCAACCCCGAACTGATTCACGAAAAGTGGGGTCATATCGCCGATATCGTCATCGATGGAGGAACCGGAGGAACAGAAGCATCCACTGTTGTGGACTGCACTTCCGGCGAACCGGAGGTTGTACGTCAGGGCAAAGGGATGTTAAATCTATAAAAAGATTGATCACTGCATTAAATTCTTTGCTACTTTCACAGTCATATATTTACGTTTCAATCTCATTATATTCAATT
>JADMKJ010000034.1 GCA_015478855.1 Proteiniphilum sp. | reverse complement strand
GAGGAGATCGCTTTCGACACCCAGTACTTCGTAAAGAAAGAGCTGGACATCAGGGGATCACGCAACGCGCTGCCCTCCGATTTCAGGGCTGTCATCGCCTATCTCAGGGAGGGACGCAGCCCTGTGGAGAGGCTTATCTCCGGTATCTTTGCCCCCGAAGAGGCACAGGCTGCACTGGAGCATTGGGCATCAAACCCCGGTAAGGTTTTCAGGTATTTAATTGGTATTGAATCATGAGTACCCTCCTGATAGATGCACATGCACACCTCTGGCTGTCTCAGGATGCGGAGGTGAACGGCCTGCAGATCAAGACAATGTCGAATGGCAGGTCCCTGTTCATGGGAGAGGTGCGGCAGATGCTGCCTCCCTACATGACCGACGGCAGGAACAGCGCGGAGATATTTCTCTCCAACATGGATTATGCCCAGGTGGCAGCCAGCGTAATCACACAGGAGTATATTGACGGGATACAGAACGACTATCTGATGGAGGTGCAGCAGCGCTACCCCGACCGGTTTCTCTGCTGTGGCATGGTGGATATGCGCAGACCCGGATTCTACGAGGAGGCGGCAACGCTGATCGACAAGGGTTTCAGGGCCATCAAGATACCTGCACAAAGGCTGATCACCGACACGGGCAGGAGATGGCTCACCGGTGATGAGATGATGCAGCTCTTTCACCTGATGCAGGAGAAGCAAATCATCCTCTCCATCGACCTTGCCGACGGCGCCACCCAGGTGGCAGAGATGGAGGAGATCATCGCCACCTGTCCCTCACTGAAGATCGCCATCGGTCATTTCGGCATGGTGACACGTAGTGAGTGGCAGGAGCAGATCAAACTGGCGCGGCACGACCATGTGATGATTGAATCGGGAGGAATCACCTGGCTCTTCCATGCGGAGTTTTATCCTTTTACCGGTGCAATCAGGGCTATCAGGGAAGCAATCGGCCTGGTGGGGATCGATAAGCTGATGTGGGGGTCCGATTATCCCCGTACCATGGTGGCCATCACCTACCGGATGTCGTATGATTTCATCCTCCGGTCATCCCTGCTCTCAGAAACAGAGAAAGCCCTTTTATTAGGCATCAATGCACAAAAATTCTACGGGTTCGGCGCAATACCTGAACTGCCCTATATCAAAAATATGTCGGAATAATTATCCGAAAAAAACAGACAGCAATGAGACACATCTTTTTCAGCACTTTCCTGTTGATTCTATCTACCATCAACCTGCCGGCGCAGACCGCTGCACCGGCAAAGATCGGACAACCCATCTACCTGAACACCGCCTTTTCGTTTGAAGAGAGGGCTGCAGACCTTGTCTCCCGGATGACACCGGAAGAGAAGCAGACACTGCTGGGTAACACCATGTCATCGGTGCCCCGTCTCGGGATCAACAAGTATGATGTGTGGGGTGAGGCACTCCATGGGGTTGTAGGCAGGAACAACAATGCAGGGATGACTGCCACCTCCTTTCCCAACAGCATCGCCGTAGGTAGCACCTGGGATCCGGAGCTGATCCGGAGAGAGGCCTCAGTGATTGCAGATGAAGCCAGAGGTTTCAACAATGAACTGATATTCACCCTCACCTACTGGTCCCCGGTCATTGAGCCGGCAAGGGATCCCCGCTGGGGACGTACCGCCGAGAGCTATAGTGAAGACCCCTTCCTGGTTTCCGAGCTGGCAAGCGGCTTTGTGAGAGGGATGATGGGTGATGACCCCAGGTACCTGAAAACGGTACCTACCGGCAAACACTATATCGCCAACAACAGTGAATACAACCGCCACAATGGCAACTCAGAACTGGACGAAAGGGATATGCGCGAGTTCTACCTCAGTCCCTACAAGGCACTGATAGAGAAAGAGAACCTCCCCTCCATCATGACGGCCTACAATTCCGTGAATGGAACCCCTGTCTCCGCCAGCAGCTTCCTGGTAGACTCCATTGCCAGAAAGACATACGGGTTGAATGGTTATGTGACTGGCGACTGCGGGGCGATCTCCGACATCTTCCAGGGTCATCACTTCCTGAGAGATGGCGTGGAAGCCACTGCTGCCGGCTTGAAAGCCGGAGTAGACTCAGACTGCGGGGGAGAATATCAGAGCAATACCCTTGAAGCATTGAACCGTGGTCTGATCACCATGGCAGATATTGACAGGGCATTGATCAATATGATGACCATCCGCATGCGGCTGGGCGAGTTTGATCCTCCAGCGATCGTACCTTATTCCAGGATCAGACAGGACATCATCAACGACCCTGCACACAACGACCTGGCGCTGGAGATAGCGACGAAGAGTCCTGTCCTGCTGAAAAATGAGCCGGTGGCATCCACCGGCTTAAAAGCACTCCCGTTGCAACCCGGGGATATCAGAACAATTGCCGTCCTGGGACCGCAGGCCGACAGGGTGGAGCTGGGTGATTATTCCGGTCCGGTGGAAGCAGACCTGAGCATCTCTCATCTGCAGGGATTGCGCAATTATATCGAACAACACAATCTTCCCATTGAACTGTTCCACGGTGAGGGAGGAAATACGAGCCGCAGAACCGATTTCTTTACGCTGCGCAGCTTCACAACCTGTAGCAGTAACGGCGACCGCAAAGAGTACAACGCCATAGACTTCGATGCTGTCGCTCCCGGCATCATCGCCGCGGAACGATTCGGCAATCCTACACTTCAGGGTATCAAGGATGGCGACTGGACAGCCTACCACAACATCGACCTGACTCATCTCGATTCACTGATCCTGCAACTGAGCGTTGCTCAAAGCGGTGGCACCATTGAGGTGCGCGTGGGAGCGGCTACCGGTAATATCATTGCTTCACAGAGGGTTGAGAGTGCAGAGGGTGCCCGCTCCTTCGGAAGAGGTGTCACCCTTCCGGTTAAGGTGAACAGGCTGGGTATAGCCGGGGCACAGGATCTTTACTTTGTCTATCGTGAGCCACAAACGGAGACTGTTGACCGGGAGACACTGGAGATGGTGGCCTCCGCCGATGTAGCACTCATCTTTGTGGGCACTGACCAGAATACCGGCAGAGAAGAATCGGATCGCTTCTCCCTCTCCCTGCCGGGTAATCAGCTGCAGCTCATCCGGTCGGTCGCAGCGGTCAACCCCAACACCATTGTGGTGATGCAGACAATGGGCATGGTGGAGGTGGAAGAGATCAAACAGCACCCACATATTCCCGGTTTGATTTATACCGGCTACAACGGACAGGCACAGGGAACAGCCATGGCAGAAATACTGTTCGGCGAGGTCAACCCCGGCGGTAAGAGCAGCGTCACCTGGTATAAGTCAGTAGAGGATCTGCCCGACTTCGGTGATTACGCGCTGCGGGGTGATGGCGTTAAAAACGGACGAACCTACTGGTATTTCGACAAGGAGGTATCCTACGAATTCGGATACGGACTCTCCTACACCTCTTTTGAATATGGTGATTTTCAGATCAGTAAGAAAGAGATCACTCCCTATGACAAAATAACCATCACCGCAGAGATCACCAACAGCGGAGAGATGGACGGTGATGAAATTGTGCAGGTCTATCTCAAGACAGCCGATGCAGCGGCCCAGGGACGGCCGTTCAAACGGCTGAAAGGGTTCAAAAGGGTCACCATTCCAGCCGGACAGACAAAAACCGTTTCCATAGAGATCGATTGCGCTGATCTCTGGTACTGGGATGAGGAACAGAACCGCATCTCATTCGACCAGGGAGTATACACCTTCGAAATAGGAGCCTCATCGAAAGAGATCAGAGGAACCGTGGAGGCGGTGATGAAGGGACAATTCATGCCGACACTGGAGACAGTAGTCGCCGAGACGGACAAGATGATCCTGCAACCGGGAGAAACGGCACAGACCCGTCTGTCGGCCACACTACTGGACGACAGTTTTATCGCAACCAAAGAGGCACACATCATCTATAAAAGTAACAACCCATCGGTGGTGAGCGTGGACCAGAACGGAAAGATGACGGCACACAGATCGGGCGTTGCATCTATCACTGCTTATATGACCTACAACGGGAGCACTGCATCCGACAGCTTCCCCATAAAGGTGACCCCCGACCTCACTCCTGCCTCCATCACCGTGAATGGTGCTCCTCTACAGGCATTCAATCCGGAGGTGAAAGCATACAGCTTCCTGATGAATGGAGAATCAGGCATACCGGTGCTGGCAGCGAAAGCAGTAAGTGAGGCAATCGGCGTGGAGATTGAACAGCTCACTTCAATCCCCGGCACAGCCGTCATCCGTTTTATAGACTATCATACGATGGAAGAGAACAGTTACTATCTGAACTTCGACCGCCCCTCCGTGAGCGATGCATTCAACGGCAACAACCCCGGATCACAGTGGGAGTGGATCAGAGAAAACAGTGAGAATCACTCCTTCTCTTCCACACCGGGAGCGCTTACCATTACCTCAGAAAAAGGAGATATCTCCGAGAGAAGCAACAATGCCCGTAACTTGCTCCTGCAAAGTGCCAATAACGACTGGACGATTGAAACAAAGCTGACGGGATCAAGGGCACCGTCACAACCGGAAAATGCGGCTGTTATTGCCTGGCAGGATGATCATAATTTTGTGAAGCTGATGCTCCGTGCAGTGATCAAGACCACCCGGCAGAGAGAGACCTTGCCGGGGACCATTGATCTCCTGGTGGAAGAGAATGATATCGCAAGGTCTGTGGCGAGGGTAGACCTGAAAGAGATGATTACCGGTGATCAGGCGCTCTACCTCCGACTGACAAAAGAGGGATCCCGCTATACCGCCTACTATTCACTCGATGGTGAAACGTATCAACAGCTGGGAAGCTCGGATGCCATGCTGCGAGATGTCAGGGTGGGACTGATTGCCTGCGACGGTATCATCACCCAGAGTATGACCAGCACCTTCTGGTTTGATTCCGACACGACCAAACCGGACACACCATTTGATGTCGTTTTCGATTATTTTCACATAAAGAATAGAGGTATTGTTTATGATCAGATAAAAAAATGAAAGAAGAAGAAGGAAGAGAGAGGCTATGGAACGAAAGAATTCAAAACCTTTATGTTTTTTTAGGCAATTGTTACTATCTTTGAAGTATAATTGTGAGATCATCTGTGCAGGAAGTGCAGCCTGTAAGTTCACATCAATGATTCACAATAATTGTCTGATTGACCTGCAACAATGAAATTGTCAATGAAAACCAGATTAATAATTACAGCATTCATCCTTTCTGTTCTTGTCAGCTATTCCTCCAATGTGAAGTTCTATGATATCAATACCATTCACGGAATAAGCATGAGAGAAATAGCATCTGTATGCAAGGACAAGAATGGTTTTATCTGGGCCTCATCAAAAGCCGGTGTGTTACGGCTTACCGATAACAGCTACCATATCTATCCTTTACCTTATGAAACACCCAATATCATATATACGAAACTTATCTATGAAAAGGATTCATTGCTGGCATTTACTAACAACGGGCAGATTTTTTATTATAATGCCGTCACTGACCGGTTTGACCTGTTGATAGATATTCGCAAGCCTCTGAATGACAGCCACCTGATGCTGAACAGAATCGCTATTGACAACAGTGGCTCTATTCTGATAGCTGCCTCAACCGGTTTGTACAAGTATCAGGAGAACAAACTGATACAGTTGGGAAAAGAGAAATATGCTGATGTGCATGATATGATTTGGTATGATGAGACCCACCTTTTGATAGGTGCCGGCAACGGGTTCTGGCTCATGAATACCTATTCACTGTCAGACAGGCAACTCTTCAACTACAATGAAGATAACCAGTTAAAAGTATCAAAACTCTATTACAATAAAGCAGATGACATGCTGTGGGTCGGGACCAGCTCTGAAGGCTTGTATATGTTTGATGTTGCAAATACTATTTTAACAAAAT
>JADMKJ010000033.1 GCA_015478855.1 Proteiniphilum sp. | reverse complement strand
CAATGGCCATTACTTCAGGGAAACAGGACTGGATGACCGTCATTCCGCATTTGGGAAGGTAAGCCGTAACAAGACCACATCCAGTTTTCAGGGCTGCTTTCGTTGCCAGACATACCGATCCGGTCTTACCCAGGCTGCCGCCGATGATCAATGCATGTCCCTCGGTACCCTTGTGAGCATATCGGCCCAGCGGTTTCAGCAGAGTCCTGATCTCTTTCTGTTCTGCAAAATGAAAGCTGCTTTCAGCTTCTGCTATCACTTCTTCATTCAGCCCTATAGGTACGATCGAAACATTGCCTGTATAATCTCTGTTTTCAGGAAGAAAGAGAGCCAGTTTCGGGATTTGAAAAGTGATCGTTTCGGTAGCTCTGACAGCAAAAGATGTCTTTTGGTCCGGGTACATACCACTCGGCATATCGATGCTATATACCGGCTTTCCGGATTCATTGATGCTGTCGATTACTCTCCTGGTTACACCTGTCACCTCTCTCGTGAGTCCGGTGCCGAAGATTGCATCAATCAACACATCATATTGATTTGAATCAGGTAAATCTTTGTCAGTTATAATCTTCTTGCAGGGCACATTCTCTGCTTTCACACGGCGCAGGTTGTGCGCACAATCCTCGGAATACCTGTCACTATACTCCACCACACAGAGCATCACCCTGTAACCAGACCTATGAAGCATGCGTGCCACCACTATCCCATCACCGCCATTGTTTCCTACTCCCGAGAAGATAAGCACAGCAGCCTCCTTACTCGGATATTTGTCTACGAACCGGTTATAAAAAGCGGTCGCGGCCTGTTTCATCAGCGTCAGGGAAGGGATACCCTCACGTTTAATCGTTTCGGCATCAACAACCCGAATCTGCTCCGAGGTAAGGATCTTCATATGCTTTATCTTTTATCTATCCGATGCGAAGTTAGAAATTTTTATGTAGAACCTTTTCTTACAACCTTCTTTCGTTGCAATAAATCACTCTAATCACCTTTAAATATTATTTTTTTGCATCAACTGACTCGCTTTATGTGATAAAACTAGTTATCAATGATACGTTTTTTTTAGGTATAATTAATCGTTTATAAATCATACCGCTGTAAATAATCCACAATGAACTAATTAACACACAAGACCATTTCATCCCTGGGTTCATCAATTAAAAAATTGTTTTAACAGAAGTTGGCAACTATAAAAGTTTTCAGTACTTTCGTCACTCATTGAACAATAACACAATCAGCACTACAGCAAAGATTTATCATGAACACCCAACGAAAAGCATTTATCTTATCGGTTACCTCTCTGTTTTTAGCAATTATGGCAATACAGGCACAAACCGGCAGGCCATGGAGTCAGAATAACGAACCGGTTGCAGGTGATACAGTACGAAGTATCGATCAATATTTCGTCCCGGCAACCAAAACCTTAAAGAGTCCTGATGAAGATGGATTCATTCAACGCTGGTTATTGCTGGAGCCGATTGAGAAACCGGTCCGTAGCAACACTGTTTTTACAGATAGCTACCTGAGGAATGCATTTGATTCACTCTATTTCCACAACCAGCTTACCATACTTCCAGAGGATGGAGAGAAGGTGAAGGTAGGTGACAAAAAACTCTCCTGGCATGCACTGGACAGCAGGAACTTCAATGTGAAACTGTTTCGCTTTGCCTATGGGTTGCATAAACCGGAGTATGGCGTACTGTTCTGGGCTGTGACCGTGGTTAACAGTCCCGAAGAGATGAAAAATATCCGAATGGCTGCAGGCTCGAACTCAGCCTCCATGTGGTGGCTGAACGGAGAGGAAGCATTGTTGCTTTCAGGAGACAGACGTATGGTAATGGATGACGCTGTCTCCCGCCGCCTGATACTCAGAAAAGGAAAGAATATAGTTCGGGGTGCAGTAATCAATGGCCCCGGGATGAGTGATTTCTGCGTTCGGTTCCTCGATGAGAAAGGAGAACCGGTTAAAAACATTCGGATAAGTTATGAGTAACAACAACGATTAATAGCATCATCATATGAAATTTTACTATAATTTGAAATCAACTACAGTGATTCTAACCCTCTTCCTTGCAGGAACAGTGACAGCACAGGTAGGGAAACCTTTTATTCATGATCCCTCCACAATCATGGAATGTGAAGGGAAGTATTACACTTTTGGCACTGGTGGCGGTGGATTGATATCTGAAGATGGCTGGACATGGAACGGAGGCGCAGAGAGACCCGGTGGAGGTGCGGCACCTGATGCCGTGAAAATCGGAGATCGTTACCTTGTGGTCTATGGTGCAACAGGCGGAGGCCTTGGTGGTGGGCATAACGGCAGAATACTGACCATGTGGAACAAAACGCTGGACCCGGCATCTCCCGACTTCAACTTTTCAGAACCAATCCCGGTAGCCCAATCCAACGGTGTGGAAGACAATGATGCGATCGATCCCGGATTGCTGCTGGATCCCACCACCGGCCGATTATGGTGTTCCTACGGAACCTACTTCGGCTTCATTCGCCTGATAGAGCTCGATCCCGCAACAGGAAAGCGCGTTGATGGCAATGAAGCGATAGATATAGCCATTGACTGTGAAGCGACCGATCTGGAATACCGCGACGGGTGGTATTACCTCCTGGGCACACATGGTACCTGCTGCGATGGTACAAACTCAACCTATAACATTGTTGTTGGCCGCTCCGGAACAATAACCGGTCCCTATCTCGACAATATGGGAAGAGATATGTTAAAAGGTGGCGGCAGGATGGTGCTTGCTGCCAGAGAGAAGCTAATCGGCCCCGGGCACTTCGCTCGTCTTATTCTGGAGGATGGCGTTGAAAAGATGTCCTGCCATTATGAAGCAGACCTCGATCAGAGCGGACGCAGTGTTTTAGGCATCCGCCCCCTGTTGTGGAAAAATGGATGGCCGGTTGCCGGAGATAATTTTAAGGATGGTACATATGAAATTGAGTCCGAAAGAAGAGGGTATGCGCTCGAGCTGATCGTAGATTTTGTACGTATGCCCGGCAGGATGCGCAGGTTCAACCGTGACGACGATGAACCAGTAAAACCCATCCCTTCACAGCAGCCGGAAGATGTCATTCATACCTGGCCAACAGGAAACATCGGTGTAAGAATTGGCGATTACATGGTCCGCCCGCATCAGAAATGGACTATTACAGCTGTTCCCGGGGCAGGCGGTTATCCGGGTGGTCCCTATTACAAGATCGTAATCGCCGGTACTGAGAGAGCATTGGCAGCAACAGCTGATGCTGAGGTAGAAACCGTTCCGGCATTTAACGGTGCACCGGAACAACTATGGCGAATCGATCAGTTGACCGATGGAACATACAGGATCATGCCCCGTGTGGTTCCGGACTCAAACGAGAAGTTAGCACTGGTCTCTTCCGGCGACAGCACTCCCACCCTGGCGAAATTCGACATGAACAGTGACAATTCCAAATGGAATTTCAGAGATCACTGATAATTAATATCCCGAAAGAAAGTCAATATAAATAATACAATCCCGTGAATCATACAATATCAGGCATACACCCGCGTGTCGCAAAATTAAGGACTATGGCATCCTTTCTTATGGTGCTGCTCAGCTGTGCGCTTTTACAGGGAGGGGAGCCAGACCAGCTGCTGCCTATTGACAGCATATATCTCTCTTCGATAGATGATTTTTATGAAAATGCAGCGATGGTGAAGGATGAAATATGGGAAGGGATGCAACTGGCACCAGCATGCCTGTACAGGGTCAACGGTCCTGCTCTCCTCTATGACCACCCCTCACCTCCGGAGAGCTTTATTAAGGTGTCTGACAGGTTGTACCACGGTGTACAAAAAGAGTTGCAGCTGTTCGGTGCAACCCAGATGGAGATAAACGGGGTCATAACTGCGATTGTCGATTATGGTAACGACTTCTTTTCAAATAAGGAGGAGGTGCTTGCCATTCTTTTCCATGAGCTGCATCATGTTTATCAACGTCGTGGCATGAAACAAATCAAGCCTGATGACCCCGCTGTTTTGATGGTTTATCCCGAAAATGTGAAGAATGATGCGTTGAAACTGTATGAACAGGAGACCCTTTATCAGCTCTGTTTTGAAAATGACGAAAAACAATTTCAGAAACTGTTGAATCAGTTTTACAGTTGCAGGCTGGAACGTGAGCAGATCATTGGTGACTTCCTGGAATATGAGAAGAGGGTTGAAAATATAGAAGGTCCGGCTTTTTACTGCGAATACAGATATTACAATCAATCGCCATCCATCAGTGAGGCGTTGAAATCCAATTATAATGAAAAGTATTTCTTTGCTCCACTAACCACCCCCTACTATGGCAGAAACAATCTAAGGGGCAGACATCTCGCCTCCGGAATGGCCATGTGTTTCATACTGGACAGCTATTACCTTCATTGGCAAAAAGAGTATTATGCACAGGATCTCCCGTTATATGATTTTTTCATCTCCCGTTTTACTCCGCAAAAAGAGGAGATAGAGATTGATCCGAACTACTATCGCATCAGTGAGTTTCACACGAACCGGGCTATTTCAGCACACCGGAACTCCTTTCAGAATTTTATCAATCAGCCCGGAGTAAAGATCACACTCAGATTCAAACAGACTCCTCAATTCAGGGGGTTCGACCCCATGCATGCCGAGTCAATCAATGACAGCACGGTGTTGCATAAGACATTCTTAAGGCTGGCAGGGAGAAAGAAGGATGAGATCTTTATCTCCGACAACAACACAGCAACAATCATCGATAAAAAAATATGGTTTGTGAAAGAGGTTATCCTTTTTGCTCCTGGAGACAGAATCAGTACTGCTGATGACAGGATCGAGATTGATCAGGAAGGAAAAAAAGTTTCATGGTCAGGGACATTAGCAGTGAGAAATGAAGAAGAGATGTTGTTCCTTTGTGATTAACAGGAAACCTGCTTACCAACAAGTGCGATATATTGACAGGCAAAACAGCGGATAAAGTAAAATATAACAGTAGCAATTGTTTTGCATTTATTGGCAATAATTTGGATATGACTAACTAACACCGAAGCGCCATTGACAATCAACAAATAAAACAAGTCGCTATCTGAACCAAACAATTTATTCCTGATCATTGTTAATAATTTTGAAATTACACCGTAATATTCAATCAGTTCAGTTTAACAATGAAATTTATAGTTTATGCACACAAAACCGAAGAAAACCATTGGCTCGGTTCTCAGCTTAGTAGTGATACTCTTTTTACTGTTTGACGGAATTGCTAAAATTGCCGGTATGGATGAAGCGGTGAAAGCAACCGTTGAGCTGGGTTACCCTGAAGGAACGATTCCCATCATTGGATCACTGCTCCTGATCTTCACCATCCTCTATGCAATACCGGGGACATCATTTTTTGGGGCTGTTTTGCTGACAGCATATTTAGGAGGCGCTGTTGCAACGAACGTAAGAGTAGAGGCACCATTATTTACCCACATCCTTTTTCCTGCATACATCGGGATCATTGTCTGGACAGGACTGGTTTTGAGACAGGAGAGATTATGGAGATTATTATCCAACAAATAGTATCGATCATCTCTTTTCAGGCATATTATTGAATCTGTATCATCTGAAATTTACATCACAATCCCTAAAAGTGATCGTGCCAATTCGGAGACACTATTTCAATATCGAAAAGATGTTCATACAAACTGAATCCATTCACTCTTCTCCTGATAATCTTCAATGACCGAACTTTTATCATCAGATGTAAAGCCGGCCATCAGTTTTGAAATATCTTGCTTCAACATGCTTATTGCACCTTCTATCAGATCCTGCCGGAAACCTTTTTGCGCCAGATTTAACACCTGGTTCATTGAGATGATGCGTCCGATCACTTTACCCATTCCCACCGTTTTACGTTGAGACATCTCCATATCCATGTTGAAATTCATCAGCTCTTTCACATAATCTGCCGCTTTATCGGTCAAATCATATCTATTCATAAATTGGAAAACATTTTTCTCTTTGACCCGTTTCATTAATTTCATCAACCCTTCGGTGATTTGTGCATAGAGAATATCATTTGATCCCTCGA
>JADMKJ010000032.1 GCA_015478855.1 Proteiniphilum sp. | reverse complement strand
TATCTCACAGCCATGGCGGTCAATTATGCGGCTACCGGCAATGAAGTGTGCAGAGAACGAATGGACTATATGCTGACGGAGCTTCGGGAGTGCCTGGAGGCAAACGGGATCAACAATGCGGAATGGGGCATCGGTTACATAGGCGGTTTTCCCAACAGTGCGGTATTGTGGTCAGCTTTCAAAAAAGGCGATTTCAGCATTTACCTGTCGGCCTGGGCACCTTTTTACAACCTGCATAAGATGTATGCAGGTCTGAGGGATGCCTGGCTCTATGGTGACAGCGATGAGGCCAAAGTGCTGTTCCTGCAGTTTTGTGACTGGGGCATCGGCATCACTTCTGCCTTAAACGATGAGCAGATGCAGACGATGCTCAATATGGAACATGGTGGTATGAACGAGATCTTTGCCGATGCTTACCAGATCACCGACAATGAGAAATACCTGAAAGCAGCCCGGAGATATTCACATAAGTTGTTTCTTGAACCCTTGTCAAAAGGGATTGACAATCTTGATAACTGGCACGCCAACACGCAGATACCCAAGTTTATCGGCTTCACTAGGATTGCCGAACTGAGTGGCGACAGAGCATATGAAGAAGCAGGGCGCTTTTCCTGGGAGACCATTGTGCAAAACCGCACACTCGCTTTCGGAGGAAATAGCCGCCGGGAGCACTTCCCCGGTGTGGCTTCATCCGGCGACTATATCAATGATGTGGACGGTCCCGAGACCTGCAACTCCTACAACATGCTAAAGCTTACGGAGGATCTGTTTCGCATGCAACCATCGGCACAATACGCCGACTACTATGAACGTACGCTGTTCAACCATATCCTCTCCACCCAGCACCCGGAACATGGAGGATATGTATATTTCACCACTGCACGTCCCCGGCACTACCGGGTCTATTCCACACCCAACAACGCCATGTGGTGCTGCGTGGGCACTGGCATGGAGAACCACAGCAAATACAACCAGTTTATCTACACCCATGCCGGCGATACACTCTTTCTGAACCTCTTTATTGCCTCTGAACTCAACTGGAGGGATAAGAAAGTCAGGATCAGACAGGAAACCAATTTCCCATACGAAGAGGGTGCAAAGCTTACCATTACGGAAGGATCTTCACACTTTCCATTAATGGTGCGTTATCCAGAATGGGTTCAGGCAGGAGCACTTAAAATCAGCGTAAATGAGACAGAGATTGATTATACAACGCTCCCTTCGTCCTATATCTGCATTGACAGGAAATGGGAAAAAGGTGATGTGATCAAAATGGAATTGCCGATGCACAACAGGGTCGAACAGCTGCCCAACCTGAAGAACTACATCGCTTTCATGCACGGTCCCATCCTGCTGGGTGCCAAAACAGGTAACGACGATTTAAGAGGACTACTTGCCGACGATGGGCGATGGGCACAATACCCTGGTGGGAAGATGTTGCCTGTTGACCAGGCTCCGATACTGGTGGAGGATGATATAGAACATATTGCTGATAAACTGATACCGATAAAGAATCAGCCATTGCGGTTCAAGCTGAATGTAAAAATGGAGAATCCAATGGATGTGACACTGGAGCCATTTGCAAAAATACACGATGCAAGGTATATGATTTACTGGCTGTCACTTACAGACGATGAATACAGCGCATACAAAGATTCTCTGACGGCGATCGAAAACGAAATAATTGCTATTGAAAATCGCACCATCGATTTTGTGGCCACGGGTGAACAACAACCCGAGACAGACCATGACATGCAAACAGCACTTTCATCATCGGGCAACAGTAACAACCAGTTCTACCGTGATGCATGCAGTGATGGCTATTTCAGTTACGAGATGAAGACCAATTCAGAAACCAACCTCAGCCTCATGGTTCGCTATTGGGGTGCTGAGTGGGGAGGTCGCAAATTTGAAATATTCATTGAGGATGAGAAACTGCTGACCGAAGAGAATACCGGACGCTGGAACCAATCAAGATTCTTTGATGTGGAATATGACATCCCCGACAGGATGGTGAAAGGAAAGGATAAAATCAGGGTGAGGTTTCAGTCACTGCCGGGTAATACCGCCGGAGCAGTCTACTTTATCCGCTTGCTCAGACAATGACCAATCAATAAAATAATATTTCCCGCCAATTATAAACATTAAATGAATAAGTATATGAAGAATCTCGTCATTTTTTTTCAGGTCTCCCTGTTGGTCCTGGTGTTACATGGAACAGGACTTCAGAACACACTCTCGGCTCAGCCCGCTAATCATTCCGGGATTCAGGCAACAAGAGTTGTTGAGGATGGGGGTAGCGGTGCTTATAAAGCGATCATGTACACCGATGGTTCTTTGCAGACACATACCATCTTCCGGCCCAATGAGCTGAGCGTTTTCGGAGAAAACAACAAGCTCCCTATTATTGCCTGGGGCAATGGCGCATGTGCCAATTCTCCCTGGGAGCATATCAACTTCCTGTCGGAAGTGGCCTCCCATGGCTTTCTTGTGATTGCCATCGGTCCCATGCCGGAGGAGGGTGAGCGCGGCGGTGGCAGATCTTCCGCCTCGCAGCTGCTGGATGCGGTGGACTGGGCCATCGCGCAGAACAGTGATCAGTCAAGTCCGTTGTACAACAAAATTGATATCACAGAAATTGCGGTCAGCGGCATGTCCTGTGGCGGCCTGCAAACGCTTGAAGTGGCGCCCGATCCGCGTGTTACCACCGCCGTGATCTGCAACAGTGGCATCATAGGCAATGGTGGTGGTATGCCGGGTATGCCCGCTCTCACCAAGGATCATCTGGAAAAACTGCATACCCCCACCCTTTACCTGCTGGGGGGAGAGACAGATATCGCCTACAACAATGGCATGGATGATTATAACCGGATCAATCATGTTCCTGTGTTTGTGGCCAATATGGATGTGGGACATGGCGGTACGTACCGTCAGCCCCATGGCGGTGAGTTTGCCGTTGTGGCCACTGCCTGGTACAAATGGCAGTTGAAAGGGGATCAGGAGGCCGGGAAGCTGTTCTCCGGCGACCCCTCCGGACTATCCGGTTCAAGTGTATGGACTGTTGAGAAGAAAAATATGCCATAATGAAACAACAGACAATAACCATATTTCTACTACTGTTCTTTTCTATCTTAATCGGATACGCTCAGAACAGTATACCACCCCAGCGTCCCATCATCCAGACAAAGTACACTGCCGACCCTGCTCCGCTGGTTTATAACGATACAGTGTTTCTTTACACAAGCCACGACGAGGATGATGCCATGGGCTTTAAGATGCAGGACTGGCTGCTTTACTCATCCACCGATATGGTGAACTGGAGGGAGCACGGTGCTGTTGCTTCATTGATGGACTTTGACTGGGTGCCCTATGATAACGGTGCCTGGGCGGTACAGTGCATTGAGAGAAACGGGAGGTTTTATCTCTACTGTCCCATGCCCGGCGGTGTTGGTATTGGTGTCCTGGTTGCCGATTCACCCTATGGCCCTTTCAGGGACCCGCTGGGAGGACCGCTGATCAGAAACAGTGATCATGACATTGACCCGACCATTATGATTGACGATGATGGCCAGGCATACATGTACTGGGGAAACCCCAAAGTCTATTATGTCAGGCTGAATGAGGATATGATCTCCTATTCCGGAGAGATCATGCAGGATCCGACCACACCCGGGAATTACCAGGAAGGGCCCTGGGTCTGGAAACGCAATGACTTTTACTATATGGCATATGCTTCCACATGCTGTCCCGAAGGTATCGGCTATGCCATGAGCACGGAGCCCACCGGAGCCTGGGAATACAAAGGCATGATCATCGATGCCTCGGAAAAGTCTCGCGGCAATCACCCGGGCATCATTGCGTTTAAAGGAAAATCCTATGTTTTTGGGCACAGTTATGATCTGCTGAAACAGATCACCCCCAAGTTTTATGAGCGGCGGTCGGTGGATATGGACGAGATGGTCTATAACCCTGATGGCACCATTCAAAACCGCTCCTATTTTTCGGTTGAGGGACCACAGCAGGTGGGCACTCTCAATCCTTTTATCCGCGTTGAGGCAGTGACCATGGCCTGGAGCGAAGGGGTAAAAACAAGGTCTGAAACAGAGTGGGAAGGAGATTTCGACTGGGCCAGAGGTAAAAAGATTGCCGACCGCCTGTTTCTAACCTCCATTCAGAATGGAGACTATATCATGGTACAGGGTGTTGATTTTGCAACTGGCGCAACATCGGTAGAGGTCAGTGTATCCCCCATTTATGGTGGTAAGATTGAAATCCATGTCGGTGAGATTGATGGACCGCTTATCGCAACGGTTGACATAAACAGTTCTCGCGAATCCGGTATGTGGAGAACGTTCACTGCTCCTCTGAAAAGTGTTGAAGGAGTCAATGATTTGTACTTTGTCTTCAGTGGAGAAAAGGAACTGTTCGACTTCGACTGGTGGCAGTTTTCAAAATAATAATGGATTAACAGATATTTCATGAAGAGAATATTTCATTTGTTAGGCTTTTTGTTTTTTATAACAAGCCTTCAGGCACAGGACCGACCTCCACATCCTGAGTTGGAGAATCCGGCAATACAGGGTATCAATAAAGAGTTACCGCGTGCTTCCTTTATAAGCTACGACAGCAGGGAAGCGGCCTTGCGGAACGACCAGTCAACCTCTTCCAGGATCCTGTCACTGAACGGTACCTGGAGGTTCAGGTTCATTACCGGAGTGTCGGACCGTATCGGGGATTTTGCTGCTCCCAACCTCGACCTTTCTAATTGGGACGAGACCACCGTGCCCTCCAATATGGAGATTCAAGGTTATGGTATTCCCATTTACACAAATGTCGGATATGAATTCTATCCACAATGGAATTTCAAGCCTCCTTACATCAATGATCTGGAGAAGAACAATATCGGCTATTACCGCCGTGAAATTGATATACCTCAATCATGGGAGGGAGAGCAGATTTTTGTCTCTTTTGGCTCCATCAAATCGGTTGGATTTGTATGGGTGAACGGGCAAAAAGTGGGTATGAGCAAAGACAGTAAGACACCGCAGGAATTTGACATCACCCCATACATCACACCCGGAAAGAACACCCTCGCCGTGGAGGTCTTCCGCTGGAGTGATGCAGCCTATCTCGAGTGTCAGGACTTCTGGCGTTTGAGCGGCCTACCACGTGATGTCTGTCTATTTGCCCAACCCAAGGTGCGATTGCGTGATTTCTTCGCACAGGGCACCCTCGATGAGAGTTATACCCATGGTCTTTTCGACTTGGATGTGGAGATGAAAAACCATACCGGTAAAAAAACGACTCACTCGGTGGGTTATGAGATCATTGATGATTCCGGCAATGCAATCTCTTCGGGAAACAAAACGGTTGAATTAAGCGATTCTATCGGGACAGTGAATTTCGAAGCAGTCATATCCGATGTAAAAGCCTGGAGTGCTGAAATCCCTAACCTCTACACACTACTGCTAACCATGAAAGATGACTCCGGGAAAACGACGGAGGTGACATCGATAAAAATTGGTTTCCGGACCAGCGAAATAAAGAACGGGCAATTCATGGTCAATGGCCAGCCCGTATTGCTTAAGGGGGTGAATCTCCATGAGTTTAACCAAATCACCGGACAGGTGGTCAGTGAGACCGATGTGCTGCTCGATATGGAGCGAATGAAGCAGCTCAACGTGAATGCCATCCGCCTGAGTCACTATCCTCAGCCGGCATTCTTTTATGAACTGGCTGACAGGTATGGCTTTTATATTGTGGATGAAGCCAATATCGAATCGCATGGTATGGGTTACGATCGCGCCAGGGGTAAAAGTCTGGCCAACAACCTTGACTGGACAGAGGCACACCTGTTCCGTACACGCAATATGTTCGAGAGGGACAAAAACCATCCGTCGGTGGTGATCTGGTCCCTGGGTAACGAGGCCGGAAACGGGTATAACTTCTACCAGACCTATCTCTTTATCCGCAGCCGTGACAAGATGCGTCCCATTCAATATGAGCAGTCGGGCCACGAGTGGAATACCGATATTGTATGCCCTATGTACGCCAGGCCTCAGCATATTGAGCATTATGCGAAGAGCTATACCGACAGACCCCTGATTCTTTGTGAGTATGCACATGCCATGGGTAACAGCATTGGCAATTTAAAGGATTACTGGGAGATAATTGAGAAATATCCCAATCTGCAGGGTGGTTTTATCTGGGACTGGGTGGACCAGGGCCTGGTCAATAACAACGAAAAGGGTGAGTTCTGGGCCTATGGCGGTGACTATGGCCCTCCGGGAACGCCATCCGATGGTAATTTCCTGATCAACGGTGTTGTCTATCCTGACAGGAGTCTCAAGCCACACAGTTATGAGGTGAAGCATGTATATCAGAATATTGGTTTCGAGGCTGAAAACCTGGAGAAGGGACAGGTGCAGATAACGAATAAGTACTTTTTTGTCAATCTTTCCAACTATGATTTCAGCTACCGGATCACAGCCAACGGGAAGGTGGTAAAAAGCGGGAAATTGCCTGATTTGGATATTGCTCCCCGGCAATCCATGCTGGTCGATATTGATTTGGGTGGCATTTCTGCAGAGCCGGGCATCGAGTATTTTGTGACCTTCTCTGCCACGACCAGGACGGCAGAGAACCTGCTACCTAAGGGTTGGGAGATAGCATCGGCGCAAATAAAACTACCCGTTGAAGCATCCAAACCACCTTTTGACAGCTTAAAAGCCGGCAAGGCGACCTACACTGAAGGAAGCAGCATTGATATCAAAGGGAAGGGATTCACTTTGACCATTGACAGGGAATCGGGTGTGATAACCTCTTACAAAGCCAAAGGTCAGGAGCTGTTGCTGAACGGTTTCGGACCGCGACCGGCCTTCTGGCGCGGCACTACCGACAATGATTATGGCTGGCGCATGCCCCGCGCAGCCCGTCTTTGGAAAAAAGCCTCAGAGCAAGAGCCAGTGGCGGCCAGTGTGAAAACAACCCAGGAGGGAAACAGTGTACAGATTGAGGTTGTTTACAACCTTGACTCTTTGCGATCAACATGGAAAACCCTGTATACCGTTATGGGAAATGGCATGATAAAGGTGGACAATATGCTCAGGACAACCGGCGATGATGTTTCGGTAATCCCCCGTGTAGGCATGAAGATGCAGCTGCCTTCAACACTTTCCAGGGTTGAATATTTTGGTCGCGGACCATGGGAGAACTACTCCGACCGCAACGCTTCAACATTCGTGGGACGTTTTAAAACATCGGTATCCGATATGTATGTGCCCTATATCCGGCCACAGGAAAACGGGCACCGCACCGATGTCCGCTGGTTGGCACTTAGTCGCGCCGATGGAAGCGGGTTGTTGGTCGTTGCCGATTCACTCATCGAATTTAACGCCTCACATAACAGGGTGGAGGAGTTTGATGCAGGCCCGGATAAGGACACAAACCTGCGCCATGCGAATGATATTCAACCACGCGATCTGGTAGAGCTGCATATTGATTACCGCATGATGGGCGTTGGCGGTGATGACAGCTGGGGAGCCATGCCCCATGAGCCCTATCTTGTGAAGCCGGATGCTGACGGACATACCTACGGTTTTGTGCTGATGCCTTATTCCTCTGCCAGGGAGATGGAGTCGTTACTTTTGCAGTGAACAAAAACTTTTAAATGATGAAAAAGAAAGGATATGCGATAGGTATGCTGATGCTGCTCTCAGTTGCGGTATTTGCTCAATCGTATCAAAAGACCGAACTGGGTGTTAAGGCCCAAATCAATTCGATGGATATAGCGATTCAGTTCTATGGACCATCCATCGTACGGATTGTGAAATCACCCGAAGGAAACAGCTTTGAGAAAGAGAGTTTGTCTGTAGTTAAAACACCGGAGGATGGGGCTTTTACCCTGAGACGAACAGGAGAGATGCTTCTGTTGAAAAACAAAAGCATCGGAGTGGCATTGAACCTCAATAGCGGCACAGTCTCTTTCCGCGGCGCAGAGGGTCAGACACTGCTGACTGAAAAGGAGGGCAGTGCTGCATTCACCGATTTTGACGATGCGGGGGTAACAACCTATAACGTGAGCCAGTCCTATATGCTGGATCAGGACGAACCCATATATGGTCTTGGCATTCTCCAGAATGGAAAAATGTCACAACGTAACCAGGAGGTGCATATGGTTCAGAACAACACCTGGGATTTCGTGACCTTTTTTCAGTCTGTGAAAGGTTACGGGTTGTTCTGGGACAATTATTCACCCACCACCTTTAAAGACACGCCGGGTGAAACATCTTTCAGTTCTGAAGTGGGTGAATGCATCGATTACTATTTCATGTACGGAGGTGATGCCGATGGGGTTATTGCTGAGATGCGTGATCTTACCGGCGAGGTGCCTATGTTCCCATTGTGGAGCTATGGCTTTTGGCAAAGCAAGGAACGCTATAAGAGCCAGCACGAGACAGTGGGTGTTGTGAAGAAACACCGCGAGCTGGGAGTGCCGATTGATGGAATTATTCAGGATTGGCAATACTGGGGCAGTAATTATCTGTGGAATGCGATGGAATTCCTCAACGAAGAATTTCCCAACCCCCGGGCAATGGTGGATGAAATTCATGCAATGAATGCACATATGATCATCTCTGTCTGGTCCTCATTTGGCCCTGCCACCAGGCAGTATCGTGAATTGGAAAAAATAGGGGCTCTTTACAATTTCAGCACCTGGCCCGAATCAGGTCTTACCAGCTGGCCTCCCAATATGGACTATCCCTCCGGAGTACGTGTTTACGATGCCTTTAACCCTGAAGCGAGGGATATTTACTGGAAACACCTGAACGAGGGGCTGTTTAAGCTTGGCATTGACGGATGGTGGATGGATTCAACAGAACCGGACCATTTGAGTATGCAACCGGAGGACATGGATACCCCAACAGCCGTGGGTTCATTCCGGAAGGTAAGGAATGCCTATCCCCTGGTTACGGTCGGTGGTGTGTACGACAATCAGCGGGCGCTCACCTCAGACAAAAGAGTGTTTATTCTCACGCGGTCGGGCTTTGCCGGTCAGCAGCGCTATGGCGCCAATGTATGGTCGGGTGATGTCTTTTCATCGTGGGAGAACTTCCGCAAGCAGATACCTGCTGGGCTGAATTTCTCAATGTGTGGTATCCCGCACTGGAACAGCGATATTGGCGGTTTTTTCGCAGGTGAATACAATCGTTCCTGGAACGACGGTTCCGCTTCAAAAAACCCGATGTTTCAGGAGCTCTATGTACGTTGGCTGCAATTCGGTGCATTCAATCCAATGATGCGCTCACACGGCACCGATCTATCAAGGGAGATTTATCATTTTGGACAAAAGGGAGAGCCCATTTACGATGCCATTGAGCGTACTATTCATCTGCGCTATTCGCTATTGCCTTATATCTATTCCACCTCGTGGGAGGTGACGGATAAGCAGTCGAGTTTTATGCGGGCCCTTGTGATGGACTTTGCAAAGGATAAGCATGTTTGGGACATCAACGATCAGTTCATGTTCGGCAAATCCATCCTGGTTGCTCCGGTCGTACATGCGCAGTACACCCCGGAGAAAATGATTGAAGGCGCCGAAGAAGAGGGGTGGTCACGGGCAGATGGAGACGCTGCAGACAAGAGGTCAGGGGTTGATTTCAGCCGGAAGGAAACCACAAAGGTTTATCTTCCTGCAGGTTGCAGATGGTATGACTTCTGGACAAATGAAACATTTGACGGTGGTAAAGAGATCTTAAAAGAAACAGGGATCGATATCATCCCCTTATACATTAAAGCCGGAACCATTCTCCCTATAGGGCCTGAGGTGCAATATGCAACCGAGAAAAGCTGGGACAACCTGGCGCTGAGGATCTACGAAGGTGCTGATGGGGTGTTCACCCTGTATGAGGATGAAAATGACAGCTATAACTATGAAAAAGGAATTTATTCTACCATCACCTTCACCTGGAATGATGCGAAGGAAACGCTTACAATCAGTGATCGCAAGGGTTCATTTCCTGGTATGCTGACACAGCGGAAGTTTAATATTGTGCGTGTCGGAAAAAACAAAGCGAACGGGATGGAAACGGTGGAGAGATTTGACCAGGTTGTCCATTACACCGGGAAAAAGGTTGAAGTTAAGTTTTAGTATCCTTACACTCACCGAAGGTTCTGATTAACCTGAAAGAGTGGAAAGGGTGAATCTTTAAATTATTTAATTATGCAATTGAGAAACTATTTTTTGTTGTCAGCCTTATCGTGCGTGATGGCTTTAAACGCCCAGAATCCAATAGTACAGACCTTCTTCACCGCCGATCCGGCACCCATGGTACATGACGGCACGGTTTACCTGTACACCTCTCACGACGAGGACGAAACTGTAGATAACTTTTTCACCATGTATGACTGGCGTTGCTACTCATCGAAGGACATGGTAAACTGGACCGGCCACGGTGTGGTGGCTTCATTGAAAAACTTCACCTGGATGGACAAAACAAATGGCGCCTGGGCTCCTCAATGTATAGAGCGCAACGGCAAGTTCTACCTCTATGTTCCCATTCATGGTGAGGGTATAGCGGTGCTGGTTTCCGATTCACCCACCGGTCCATTCAGCGACCCCCTTGGCAAACGCCTGATAGAGAGCGACCATATCTGGCAGGACATAGACCCTACTGTAGCCATTGACGACGATGGACAGGCTTTGTTGTATTGGGGAAACCCACAATTATGGTACGTCAAACTAAATGAGGATATGATCTCATATGACCGGACTGTTGGTCAGAATGGGATCGTTACCGTAGAGATGACTGCGGCGGCATTTGGTTCAAAAGAGGGACGCGACGGAAAAAAGGGAACCACCTATACCGAAGGACCCTGGTTCTACAAACGCAATGATATTTATTACATGGTCTACGCCGCAGAGGGTATTCCGGAGTACATCTCCTATTCCACGGCACCCTCGGCCGAGGGCCCCTGGACTTACCGGGGCATCATCATGGAACGTGCTCCGCAGCTGGCCTTTACCAACCATGCGGGTATCATCGACTTCAGCGGTAACTCCTACATCTTTTATCACGATCAGGATCTGTCGGAAGGAGAGGGCTTTAAGCGATCAGTAAGTGTGGAGCAGTTCAGCTACAATGACGACGGCAGCATCCCGCTCATCACACCAACAAAAGAAGGGGTAAAGGAAAGCGTTGCCCATTTGAATCCATTCAGAAAGGTTGAAGCAGAGACCATTGCCTGGAGTGAGGGTTTGAAGACAATGAGAGATAACAAAACAGGAGTTTATCTATCCAATATTGACAATGGCGAATTCATCAAGGTGCGTAGTGTTGATTTTGGCAAGGGTGCAAGGAGATTCAAAGCCGGTGTAGCCACCGCTTCGACGGGTGGAAAAATTGAAATTCGCCTGGGTGCTGTCGATGGCGAGCTATTGGGTGTTTGTGAAGTGACAAACACGGGAGGTTGGCAAAACTGGGTTGTGCAATCATGCAAAGTGAAGAAAATGAAAGGCGTCCACGATCTCTTTTTCGTTTTCAGGGGTACGGAAGACACACTGTTCAATTTTGACTGGTGGCAATTTAAATAAAGGGTATTCACGAGCTGGTCGGTTACAAAAGAATCATTCTACAACCCGAAAACTGAAAACATCACTTTCTGTTAAAATTTGACCCAATGAGAACAAATTATTACTCCTCAGCTGCCATTCTATTATGGATCATATGGTTCAATGTGATGCCGGTGAGAGCACAGGAGGCACCTCTGGTCTATGATGCCGAAAATTCGGTTGCCCCTTTTAAAGTTTCACTCCCCTCATTTGAAGAGCTGCCCGTGATTGAAACGCTACCCGATCCTTTTGCCTGGTCCGACGGCAGCGGACGATCCACCCGGTTTGCGGACTGGGGCCGCAGACGGATGGAGATAGGCGCGGAGATCCAGCATTACGAAATCGGCAGGAAGCCGGAACGCCCTGATTCCATCACCGCCGTCTACGTGAATGATACGTTGAAAGTACGTATCACCGTGAATGGGGAGACGCTGACGCTCACCTCCCATGTGATCCTGCCCGAAGGTGAGGGCCCGTTTCCTGCCGTGATTGGTATCGGCAGAGGCTCCGGCAGCCTCTCCCCCGACCTCTTCACCTCCCGCGACATCGCACAGATCAGCTTCAACTTCACGGAGGTGATGGCCTGGCAACAGAAAAGAGGCGAAGAACCGATCAACCGGCTCTACCCCGAACTGATTCACATGGGTGCTTACAGCGCCTGGTCCTGGGGCGTCAGCCGCCTGATTGACGGTCTTGAACTCGTCAGGGATGTATTGCCTGTCGACTTAAGCCACCTCGCCATCACCGGCTGCTCCTTCGCAGGAAAAATGGCACTATATGCAGCTGCCTTTGACGAACGGATCGCCCTGACCATCGCGCAGGAATCAGGTGGCGGCGGTGCGGCTGCCTGGAGGGTCTCCGAAACTCTGGGTGAGGTGGAGACACTGGCCAGGACCAGCCACGTATGGTTTATGGAGAAGATGTTCCGTTTCTCAGAAGCTGTGAACAAGCTCCCCTTCGACCACCATGAACTGATGGCGATGGTCGCACCACGTGCTTTGCTCTGCCTGGGCAACCCCGACTACGAATGGCTGGCGGATGAATCGGGTTACGTCTCCTGCAAGGCGGCACAGCGGGTCTGGGAATCATTCGGGATAACAGACCGGTTCGGATTCTCCATCGTGGCAGATCATGGCCATTGCATGCTGCCTGATGTACAACGACCGGAGGTGGAAGCATTTCTGGACAGATTCCTTCTGAGTGATACCTCTGTAAATACAAATGTGGAGGTTCACCCATATCCGGATACAGACTACCAAAGATGGATAAGCTGGTAAAAATTCCATGCAGAAGCAAGGATCAACCATAGTTATAAATTTATTTGATAGCTGTTATGTATTCTTTCAATGAAGATTTTCTCTCAATATTCATTAAAACAACTCCAGATAACATATCTTTGCATTGATGATTCTTATTAAAATTTAGGCAAATAAGCTGTAAAAAGCTGAAAGACTGCAGTTATCAGACATCAGGATCACTTAATTTATGAAGTGGAGTACGTAAGATCAATCAGGAATTATTGTTTTTAATGTGTTGTGTACGTACACAACCGCCTGTTTTTATCTATTTTTTAACATTCTAACGTAGAGTTCATTGTATCGGATTACCCTTATTATTCATCAAAAACTGGGAATAACAGAAATATGATCATTAAACACAATTAAACTGAAAAAAAAGTGCGGCTCTTTGGTTATTGTGTACGTACACAATAACATCTCTTCCGAAAAGGGACCACAATATAGCAGTATGAAAGTTGTCGCATCTTGAATTAATCAAATAAAAAGTAGAAAACTATATTGTAGAAGAAGTAGTAGTAATACCAGTTATGTTGTATAAAAACATCCGATACCACATTAGAAAACAAAATTTCCGCAAACATTGAACTGGTGAATGACACAATGATCAACGCGAAAGACTTTATTTAATTATTAATCTAAACAAATCAGAGAATGAAAAGAAAAAGTTCAAATCTATTAAGAGGATTCTTGCTCACATTGTTGAGTACAGTTTCCATCTGTCTGTTTGCTCAGAACGTGACGCTGAGAGGGACGGTTGCCGATACAGGGGGAGAACCGCTGATTGGTGTCACAGTCCAGGTACAGGGAACAACCATCGGCACTGTTACAGATATCGATGGTAATTTCACCCTTTTAAATGTGCCATCCGATGCTACGATTGAGGTATCATACGTCGGGATGCGTCCGCGGACAATTTCACTGAATGGAAGAACAACAATAGCTGTTGTCCTGGAAGAAGACACAGAGCTATTGGATGAGTTGGTAGTGGTCGGTTACGGTACCATGCGCCGTGAAGCTGTAACCGGCTCGGTATCCTCCATGCAGGGAGATGTTTTGCGTGACATCCCCACGGGCAATGTAACCACAGCCCTGCAGGGACGCTTACCCGGTGTACAGATGCAACAAAGCAGCTCCAAACCGGGAGCAGATATGCAGATTCGCATCCGCGGTACCCGTTCACTCAATGCAGAGAACGATCCGTTGGTGGTGCTTGACGGGATCCCGTTTGCCGGAACACTTTCCGACATCAATCCCAACGATATAAAGAGCATTGATATCCTGAAGGATGCCTCATCTACTGCAATTTACGGATCAAGAGGTGCCAACGGGGTGATCATGATCAGCACCTTCAAAGGCATGGCTGGTCAGAAGCCCAGAGTAAGCTACAATGCTTATTACGGAGCAAAGACACTCTTCAATCGTTATCCGATGATGAGTGGCGAAGAGCTCTATGAATTGCGTCATATCGCCGGCATCTACAGGGAGGACCTGGGTAACGGCAACAGTCGCCCCACCATGGGAAGTGATGAAGTGGAAGGTGTCAACACCGACTGGCAGGATCTGATGTTTGAATCAGGCATGGTGATGAGCCATGACATCGGTGTATCCGGTGGTACGGCAGGGGGCAGCTACACCTTTGGTGCCGGTTATTATGAAGATAAATCACTGATGCCCGGACAGGATTATAACCGCATCAACCTGCGGGCCAATATCGACCAGAGTGTCGGTAAATACCTTCGTTTCGGACTTACCTCCAACAACAACTATAATGTGACCAACGCATCAAACCTGGGGATGTACAATGTACTGGCTACCTCCCCGCTGATTGACCCCTACGCTGAAGATGGGACGGTGAAACCGATCATACACTCTATCGCTGACAACTACTGGACCTTCACCCGTGACAGAGTGCTTGATCTGGGTGAGAGATATGCCGACAACCGGAAAGGTTATGGTTCCTATAACTCACTTTATGGTGAGGTGAAGATACCGGGTATTGAAGGACTCAGCTACCGCATTAATCTGGGGCTGAACCTGAGGGGCTTTAACAGAGGACAGTACCAGGGTATGGGCGTTTTCAGCGACACCCCTTCTGCAGCCTCTACCGGATCGCTCGAGAAATCACAAACTTACCAGTGGGTGGTGGAGAATGTGGTCACTTACGATAAATACTTCGACAAGCATCATTTCAACTTCACGGGACTCTATTCAGAAGAATCCACCCATTACGATCGTTCGCTCGTGAGTGCACTCAACATCCCCTCCGACCATTTCCAGTACTGGAACCTGGGACAGGCTTCAAAGGATGATGTGACCGTCGACCCTAACGACCAGCATTACGAAGAGTGGGGACTGAAATCATGGATGGGTCGTGTGATGTATGACTATGACAACCGCTATATGCTCTCTGTTGCCTTGCGTTCAGATGGCTCCTCCCGTCTTTCACCGGGATACAAATGGCACACCTACCCCGCCATCTCTGCCGGCTGGAATATTGCAAGGGAGGCGTTTATGGAGAATATCACCACCGTGGACAACCTGAAGCTGCGTCTCGGATGGGGACAGACCTCCAACCAGGCTGTCACCCCCTATGCCACACTCGGCAGGCTCTCCCTGCGGCCCTATAACTTTGGCAGCACCACCACCACCGGTGCGTATGTATCTGAAGTGCCCAACCCGGAACTGGGATGGGAGTTCTCCAGCACCTACAATGTCGGGGTCGACTTCTCTCTGTGGAACAGCAGACTGCGCGGTTCAGCCGATTATTATATTGTCAATACCAATGATCTGCTGATGAAGGTAAACCTTCCCTCCACATCGGGTGTAGGCAGTTTCTGGGGTAACATCGGCAAGTCGAGGAACAAAGGGTTTGAACTGGCACTTTCCGGTACCATTATCGATGACAAGAATGGCTGGAGCTGGGATGCCGGTCTCAACTTCTACTCCAACCGCAATGAGATCGTCGAACTAGTGTCGGCACAGGATAGTGGCGATACGAAAGGGAAAGAGCGTGATGTAATCAACTCCTGGTTTGAAGGTTATCCCATCAACTCCATTTTCGATTTTGAAAAGATCGGTCTATGGCAGGAAGGTGATCCCTATCTCGATATCCTGGAACCGGGAGGAAACGTGGGAATGATCAAGGTGAAATATGATGGTGAATATGGCACGAACGGCGAACCGGTACGTCAGATTGGCGCAGATGACCGACAGATCATGAGCGCAGACCCCGATTGGTTGGGTGGCTTCAACACACGGGTAGCCTACAAAAATTGGGACCTCAATGTGATCGGAACCTATCAGCATGGTGGCATCCTGGTGAGCTCACTACATGCCGCCAATGGTTACCTGAATATGCTCTCCGGTCGCCGCGGTAACGTGAAAGTAGACTACTGGACACCCGATAACACCGATGCCAAGTACCCGATGCCGGGTGGTATTCAGAGTGGTGACAACCCGAAATATGGCAGCACACTCGGTTATTTCGATGCTTCCTACTTCAAGGTGGGCCAGATCACACTTGGTTACAACTTTGACCCGCAGACCGATTGGTTCCGTAATTCCGGTATCACCAATGCACGTCTCTACTTTAGCATCCAAAACGCTTTCGTGCTCTTCTCCCCTTACAACAAAGAATCGGGACTGGATCCGGTAACCAACTCCTTCGGCAATCAAAACGCTGCGGTAACAACAAGTCTGCCCTACAACGCTAGCAACATGCTGACAGTGGGGACAAACAGCCCGCAAACACGTAACTATTTGGTTGGAATCAACCTGACATTCTAAAAATCATGCAATATTATTAATAATGACAACATTAGATATGAAAAAAATAAATTACAAGCATATATTGGGAATGATCGTAGTGGCATTTATGGCATTCGGTTGTTCCAATGATATCCTGGAGGAAAAACCCCGCTCCATCTATGAGCCCGGATTCTTCAAGACCGAACAGGGTATACAGTACGGATTGACCTCTCTCTATGCACACACCCGTTACTTCCTGGGACAGTACTACTATGCCGCGTCTCAGAATGGAACCGACGAGTACACCTATGCACAGAGTGCCGATAACAACTTCAAGGATACCGATATGTCAGGTGTGGGTTCACTGAACCCCTCGAGCAGTCGTTCAGACGCACTCTGGGGTACTGTCTATTCCAACATCAACACCGCCAGTGGCATCATCGAGAATGCCAGCGAAGTGGGACTGTCGGAAGAGTTGATCTCCGAAGCACGTTTCTGGCGTGCGTTTGACTACTTCCTCCTGGTACAGACTTTTGGTGGTGTACCTCTCGATTTAGGATCCGGTGAGCTGATGTTCAACACATCACCCTCCCGTGTTTCGGTCCGCAATACCGTACCTGAAGTATATACGAAAGCAGTCTTTCCTGATCTCAAGACAGCGATAAGCAATCTGCCCGAGACGGGACGCCTGACCGGGACAGTGACAAAAACAGCTGCCCGTCTGTTCCTGGCAAAAGCTTATCTGACCTATGCCTGGTGGCTGGAGAACCCGAACGGTATCCCTACCTATCCGGAGACACCGCGGGTGGACCCCGACGGACATGACGCTGCCTGGTATTTCCAGGAAGCCTATAATCTGTCGCTGGAGGGTATCAATAACCCCGGTGAGTTCGGACTGCTCGATCATTTTTATGATGTACACCTGGGCAATAACGACCGCAACAAGGAGATTGTACTTTATTCCGATCACATTGAAGATGAGTATTACAATGTTGCAAGTCTTTCATGGTCCAACGGTACAGCTCCGGAAAACTATGCTGTCTGGTATGTCACAAGCAACTATGGTAATATCCGCAGCTCTGCCGATGGAAGCACATACGACGTATCATCGGTGCAACGCGACGCCGTGCAGTGGGGCGGACGTCCCTGGACACGTATGGCTCCCACTATTGAAGCTTACACTGAGACATTTACCGATAAAGACATTGACAGCCGCTTTGACGGCACCTTTGCTACTGTTTATTACGGTAACTGGGGAAAAGCAGGTATTGCAAATGAGGTCCTTTATAATGCGAATGGACTTCCGGTCAATAACGGTGATCCCGTACTAACCTTCCTCGATGAAGAACCGGCTATTGCCGTTACTTATCCTGCAGGAGCAGGACAAAGCAATGTGGGTGCCGGCACCCTGCCCGGCAGGGCCGACTGGGTGATCGCGCCGAGTGGCATCAGCCGCATCTACTATCCGGGTTTATGGAAGCTGGGGACTTATCGTACCGATAACGGAACCGGACTGGGACAACCCAATGGTGCCATCACACGACCATGGAACATTGCCAAGTTCTCCGAATTCTACCTTATCGCCGCCGAGGCTGCCGTAAAAGGTGCTTCCGGATCGATGACAGCCCGCGAGCTGGTGAACGTACTGCGTGCACGTGCCGGTAAATGGCGCTGGAAAAACAATGGCAACTACGAGAAGGTGGAAGACAACAGTGCCGCCATGGTGGCTGCCACCCCTGCTGTGATTGATATCAACTACATACTTGCGGAACGCAGCCGTGAATTGTTCGGTGAAGGCCATCGCTGGAATGACCTGGTGCGTACACAGAAATGGGCTGAGCTGGCAGGCTCCTATACCATTTCCGGCTCAGCTGCCGGTGATCATACACCCGTGGTATACACCCGGACCATTGAACCATTTCATTATCTGCGTCCTATCCCGCAGGGACAGATTGATGGTATGACGATGACCGAGGAGGAAAAGAAAGCCTATCAGAACCCGGGTTATTAACTATCTGTAATTTAAACAGGTAATACAAAGTGAGTAAAATGCTCATTTTGTATTACCTTTTAATTATTATGAGTATATTTAAAAATTAATCTGTATCAGGCTGTGCTTAACCCTTTTGATGAGGTGTTAAGTAATCCACCTCAAAACCCGAAAAATATTTTAAGATGAATAGAACGGTAATTGCATCAATCAAATGAACAGCAATTGCCGGGTTTAAAATCGATAAAGAGAAAAAACTCTATGAGAGCGAAGATATACATCACACTCTGTGTTTTAGCTATTTGCATTTCATCCTATTCAGAGGCTTCCGAACGCTTCGTACTATACGAGGGGGAGGGTGGTTTTCACTGGATTCACCAGGGGGAAGCCCACCCTCTTCTTATTGATGAAGAGGAAGATGGAGCAGTGCTCCGCGCTGTAAAGGACCTGCAGTCAGATGCACAAAAAGTGACCGGTATCCTGCCAGGAATGATCCATTCTCCCGGCACGGCTGAGGTAATCATCATTGGTTCCATGCAGCAGAGCCGCTGGATCAAACAGTTGATTGATGATGGAAAAATAGATGGCGAACAATTAAAGGGTAAGAGAGAGAAATTTCTTATCACCACGGTGAAAAACCCATTGCCGGGAGTGAAGGAGGCAGTGGTGATTGCCGGCAGCGACAGACGGGGAACCATTTATGGAATTTATGAACTCTCCCGGCAGATAGGCGTATCACCATGGTACTGGTGGGCCGATGTGCCTGTCGAAAAGAGAGCGGCCATCAGCATCAGAGAGGGTCTCTTTACAGATGGGGAACCGGCTGTGGAATATAGGGGCATCTTCCTCAACGATGAAGCACCGGCACTGAGCGGATGGGCTCACGAGACCTTCGGGGGATTTAACCTCCTGTTTTACGAGAGAGTGTTCGAGCTGATTCTTCGCCTGAAGGGTAACTTCATCTGGCCGGCCATGTGGGGCAATGCCTTTTATGATGACGACCCCACCAACGGGCAGCTTGCCGACGAGATGGGTATCGTTGTCGGCACCTCCCACCACGAACCGATGGGACGGGCACACGACGAATGGCGCCGTTATGGCCGTGGTGACTGGAACTACCAGACCAATGCACCTGCATTGCATGATTTCTGGAAAGAGAGCATGGAGCGGATGAAAGAGCATGAGACACTGGTCACCGTGGGTATGCGTGGCGACGGTGATGAGCCGATGAGTGAGGAGAGCAACATCTCACTGCTGGAAGAGATCATTGATGGTCAGCGGAACATCATATCGGATGTGACCGGCAGAAAAGCAGAGGAGACTCCTCAGGTGTGGGCTCTCTACAAGGAGGTGCAGGACTATTACGACAAGGGTATGCGGGTGCCGGACGATGTGACACTGCTGTTGTGTGACGACAACTGGGGGAATGTCAGGAAGCTGCCACTCCCCGATGAGCCGGAACGTGCCGGCGGCTATGGAATGTACTATCATTTTGACTACGTGGGTGGACCCCGTAATTATAAATGGATCAATGTGACGCAGGTACAACGGATGTGGGAGCAGATGAACCTCACCTACAGCCACGGTGTGGACAGGATTTGGGTGGTCAATGTGGGAGATCTGAAACCGATGGAGTATCCCATTAGTTTCTTTCTCGATATGGCATGGAACCCGAACCAGTTCAACGCAACCAACCTGTTACATCATACCGAGAGATGGAGTGCCCAGCAGTTTGGTGAAAAGTACGCAAAAGAATCGGCCCGTCTGATCAATCTTTATACCCAATATAACCGTCGCGTCACACCCGAGTTACTCAATGATACGATCTACAGCCTGAAAAACTACAATGAGTTTGAACGGGTGGTGGATGATTACCGCAATCTGGTCATCGACGCCATGCGCCTCTATTATCTTCTGCCCGCCGAATATAAAGATGCGTTTGATCAGCTGGTACTCTTCCCGGTCAATGCAAGCTCCAATCTCTATGAGATGTATTACGCCGTGGCAAAGAACAGGTGGTATGCAAAAAAAGGTAACCCTGAAGCCAACAGATGGGCTGACAGGGTACAAGCATGTTTCGAGCGCGACTCGCTGCTGACAAACCATTACAACAACATCATCGCTGATGGGAAATGGGCACATATGATGGATCAGGTGCGCATAGGGTACACCTACTGGCAGCAGCCGGAGAAGAGTGTGATGCCTGAGGTGACCCGGCTGCAGGAGCCTGACCTACAAAAAGAGAGCGTTTTTTTGGAAAAAGATGGTTATATCTCCATTGAAGCGGAGAACTTTGCCCGGGCACAAGGTACGGAGATGGTGCAGTGGGAAGTGATTCCTTACCTCGGGAAAACAGTATCCGGCGTGACTACCTTTCCTCAGAACATCCATCCCGCAGACGGCGAACAGATTTATCTCGAATATGACATTGAGACCCTGTCGGCAGGTGAAGTAGAACTGCACATACTGCTCTCTCCGACCCTCAACTTTAATCAGAACAGGGGTTTGCGTTACGCCGTTTCATTCAATGGCGGCGAGGAGACGATTGTCAACTTCAACCGTGATTACGACGTCAGACAGATGGAGCAGTGGCAGGCAAACAGTATCAATGAAACCATTACCACACACACAATCAAAGAGCCGGGAAAGCAAACACTTCGTTTCAGGGTCCTTGATCCCGGAATTGTATTACAAAAGATATTGATTAATCTGGGGGGACTGAAAGAGAGCTATCTGGGTCCGCCGCAAAGTGAAACAAGATGAAAAAGATAATGCTGAAACTCATTTTCTTTCTGCTCGGTTTTTTACTCGCACAGATCAGCGAAGCGAAAATAAAACTGCCGGTGCTGATCTCTGACGGGATGGTGCTCCAGCGCGATCAGGATATCACCATCTGGGGTAGTGCCGATGCAGGAGAAGAGGTCATCATCCACTTTCTGAGCAAGAGATATATCACCGTTGCCGATAGTGATGGGTACTGGCAGGTAGTGCTTCCTCCGCAGAAAGCGGGAGGCCCTTATCTTATGACCATCAATGAACAGAATGTGAACAACATCCTGATTGGTGATGTATGGCTGGGATCAGGCCAGTCGAACATGGAGCTGCCTGTGAGCAGGGTGATGGATCTCTACCGGAAAGAGGTGGAGAGCTACACCAACCCGATGATCCGTTATCTGAAGGTGCCACTCTCATACAACTTTCATCAACCCCTCGATGATATCAAACCGGTAACCTGGAAGGAGCTGACAACGGAAAATGTGCATTCCTTCGGGGCGCTTGCCTACTTTTTCGCCAGGGAGATGTACGAGAGAACAGAGGTGCCGGTAGGTGTGATCAATTCGAGTGTGGGTGGCTCACCTGCTGAGGCATGGATCAGTGAGGAGGGATTGAAGCACTTCCCTGCTCATCTGAACGACAGGGATATATACCTTTCCGACAGTCACATTTCGAACATACAGAGTCTCGATCGTGAACGACGGAACCTGTGGAACAGCGTCCTCTTCCGGAAGGACAGGGGTCTGAACGAGACCATACCATGGTTCGCATCTGATTATGATGATGTTCACTGGGAAGAGGCGGATCTCTTCGACAAGAAGTGGGGAAGTGACGGGTTGAACCCTGTGAATGGCACCCATTGGTTCCGGAAGGAGTTCACGCTCCCGGCACATCTGACAGGTGAGCATGCGCTGCTGCGGATGGGCTGCATCGTGGATGCCGACTCGGTGTTTGTCAATGGTCACTTTGTGGGTACAACAGCCTATCAATACCCACCCCGTATATATCCCATTCCTCCCGGCTTGCTCAAACAGGGAAAGAACAACATCACCGTTCGCCTGATCAGCTATTCAGGCAACCCCGGCTTTGTGGAGGATAAACCCTATAAGATACTCTTCGGGAAAGAGGAGGAGATCAGCCTGGAAGGAATGTGGAAGTACAGGCAAGGCACAAGGATGCCTGCGCTTGCGGGGGAGACCTTTTTCCAGTACAAACCCACGGGGCTGTTCAATGCGATGATTCATCCCCTGAAAAGATGGGGTCTGAAAGGAGTACTCTGGTACCAGGGTGAATCGAACACGGGGAGGTACAACGAATATGATGACCTGATGACAGCACTGGTCTGTGAATGGAGATCTCTCTGGCAACGACATGATCTCCCCTTTCTGATGGTGCAGCTACCCAATTTCATGCTGGACCCGCCCTACCCTGCCGAAAGCAACTGGGCTGAGATGAGAGAGGTGCAGCTACAGCTATCAAAAACGATCCCCCACACAGGATTGGCCGTAACGATAGATGTAGGTGAATGGAACGATATCCATCCTCTAAATAAGAAAGTGGTGGGTGAAAGGCTTGCCCTGCAGGCAGTGCGTGTTGCTTACGGAGAGAAAGATGTGATCAGTGACGGTCCCCTCTTTCACTCCTTGTCATCCGAGGGTAACAAGCTGATTATCTCGTTTAAGGAGGGAACCAATAACCTTCTTCCGGTCGGTAAGCTCAGGGGATTCTCTCTGCAGGGCGCTGATGGTAGGGTTGAATGGGCCGAAGCCCTTATCGAAGGGAACAGGGTGATTGTCTGGAACGATAAGATCTCCGAGCCGGTCAAAGTGAGATACGCATGGGGCAACAATCCCGAAGGAGCGAACCTGAGAAACAGGGAAGGGTTGCCTGCATCACCTTTTCAGGCATCCCTGACGAATCAGTAGTAAATCAAATTAGCAACAAGCAAAGTATCGTTAACTGAAAAATAAATCATTAACCAAATAGCAAATATAAAAAAAATGGAATTACAGTCACAGACCAAGGGTGAAACGAAAGGCTTTTACAAGCTTTCTATGACGCAACGGCTCGGCTTCGGTTCAGGAGATCTGGCACAGAACCTGATCTACCAGACCATCTCGATGTACCTGCTTATCTTCTATACCAACGTGTTTGGAATACCTGCAGCTACTGCAGCGGTGATGTTTCTCATTGTCCGCCTTATCGATGTGGTGTGGGATCCTATTGTAGGAGCCTTCGTAGACAAGCACAACCCGAAGATGGGGAAATACCGCTCCTACCTTATCCTGGGAGGGATACCGCTCACCGGTTTTGCCATCCTCTGTTTCTGGAACGGGTTCTCAGGTTCATTGCTCTATGCCTATATTACCTATGTGGGCATGTCAATGTTATATACCCTTGTGAATGTGCCTTATGGCGCATTGAATGCCTCCCTCACACGTGATACAGATGAGATCACCAAGCTGACGGCGGCACGTATGTTTATGGCGAATCTGGGGGGACTGGCTGTTGCCTATGGGATACCCATCATCGTGAAGACACTCTCTCCTGACGGGAAAATCAACTCACCAGAGTCAGGCAATGCCTGGTTTATCACCATGACCATCTACGCCCTGGCCGGGCTGGCACTGTTGATCTTCTGCTACACCCAGACAAAGGAAAGGGTGGTGATGGATGACAAAGATATGGCACTGGTAAAGGTGTCGGACCTCTGGACAGAGTTCAAACGCAACCGCCCACTGAGGGTGCTTGCGTTCTTCTTTATCACTGCCTTTGCCATGATGGCCATCGGTAACTCGGCAGGCTCCTATTATATGATCTACAACGTGCATGCACCCGACATGTTGCCCTACTTCATGGCCCTCGGTTCAATACCAGCATTTATCTTTATGCCCCTGGTGCCGGCCATCAAAAGAGCGATTGGGAAGAAACAGATGTTTTACGTTTTTCTCTCAATAGCCATTATAGGGATGGCGATACTCTATGTGGTGTCAGTGGTTCCCGCATTGAAAACACAGGTGTGGCTGGTGCTGACTGCTCAGTTTATCAAATCAACGGGTGTGATCGTTGCCACCGGATATATGTGGGCGCTGGTGCCGGAGGTGATCTCTTATGGAGAGCATACCACCGGCAAACGAATCTCGGGTATTGTCAATGCGCTCACAGGGATCTTTTTTAAGGCAGGGATGGCACTGGGTGGTGTTGTACCCGGTTTTGTGCTGGCATTCGTGGGATTCGACGAGAAAAATGCGGTCACTCAGTCACCCCTGACAGAACAGGGTATCCTGTGGCTCGTGGCAGTCATCCCCGCAATCCTGTTGATTGTGGCAATGTTCATCATATCCAAGTATGAACTGGAAGATGATGTGATCGACAAGATTAACATCGAGATTGAAGCAAGACAGTAAGAAGAATAATCAAAGTTATTACAAAAAATACCAGTATTATGAAGACAAACAGATGGAAAAGTAAAATGTGGTTCATCGCAATGCTGCTGACTGTAGCACTGACGAGTTGCAACAGCACTGTAACAGAACAGACACCCACGCTGAAGGATGCCTACCAGGGTATGTTCGTAATAGGAACAGCACTGAACAAGGGACATAATTACGGCACTGACACCCTCGGGATCAACCTTATCAAGCAGCATTTCAATTCAATCGTTGCGGAGAACTGTATGAAAAGCATGCATATCCAACCTACCGAAGGGGTATTCTTCTTTGATGAAGCCGACAAGTTCGTTGAATTCGGAGAGGCAAACAATATGAATATCATCGGCCACACACTGATCTGGCATTCACAGGCACCCGACTGGTTCTTCGTTGATGAAGATGGTGCAGATGTTACCCGTGAAGTGATGATCGAGAGAATGAGAAACCATATCCATACCGTGGTGGGTCGCTACAAGGGACGTGTAGACGGATGGGATGTGGTGAACGAAGCATTCATGGACGACGGTTCATGGCGTAACACTAAGTTTTACGAGATCATAGGCGGAGAGTATATCAAGCTGGCGTTTCAATTTGCGAACGAGGCTGATCCGGATGCTGAGCTCTACTACAACGACTATGCCATGTCAGCTGAAGGCAAAAGGAATGGTGTGGTGGAGCTGGTGAAGCAGCTGCAGGCTGCAGGAGTACGGGTTGACGGCATAGGCATGCAGGGGCATATGGGAATGGATTACCCCGATATCAGTGAGTTTGAGAAGAGTATCAAGGCATTTGCCGCCCTTGACGTGAATGTGATGATTACAGAGATGGATATCACTCTTCTTCCCTTCCCCGGTGATGAGACAGCGGAGGTTTCACTGAGTGCAGAATACCAGGAAAAGATGAACCCCTACGCAGCAGGGTTGCCCGACAATATCAATGCTGCATGGGAACAAAGATATATCGACTATTTTCAACTTTTTCTCAATTACAGTGACAACATCAGTCGTGTCACACTCTGGGGTCTTACTGATGCAGATACATGGAGAAACAACTGGCCCATAGAAGGAAGGACCGATTATCCGCTGCTCTTCGGCAGAGATTATCAGGCAAAACCGGTGGTAGAAAAACTTATTGAATTAACCAATAACAACGAATAAATAAACTGAAAGAAGCATATGAAAGAAGCAAGATACCTGGTACCCGGCGATTATATGGCCGACCCGGCAGTACACCTGTTTAACGGCAGGCTCTATATCTACCCCTCTCACGACTGGGAGAGCGGCATCCCGGAAAACGACAACGGGGATCATTTCAACATGAAAGATTACCATGTTTTCTCTATGGATGATGTGGAGCACGGCGAAGTAACTGATCACGGTGTGGTGCTGAGAACTGAAGATATACCCTGGGCAGGACGACAACTGTGGGATAGTGATGTGGCCTTCAGAAACGGTAAATATTACATGTACTTCCCACTGAAAGATCAGAATGATATCTTCCGTATCGGCGTAGCCATCAGCGACAAGCCCGAGGGACCCTTTATCCCGCGGGAGAACCCGATAAAGGGTAGTTACAGCATCGACCCCTCTCTCTGGAAGGATGCAGATGGTGACTACTATATGTACTTCGGCGGACTGTGGGGTGGACAACTACAGCGTTACCGCAACAATAAGGCGCTGGAGTGTGCCTGCCTGCCTGAAGGAGAAGAGCCGGCGCTCTCTCCCAAAGTTGTGAGGATGAGAAAAGATATGCTCGAATTTGCAGAAGAACCACGTGATCTGCTTATCCTGGATGAAAACGGCAAACCCCTTACTGCAGGTGATACGGAACGTCGTTTCTTTGAAGCTGCATGGATGCATATGTACAACGGAAAATACTACTTCTCCTACTCCACCGGTGACACGCACCGACTATGCTATGCTATCGGTGACAACCCTCTGGGACCCTTTATATACCAGGGTGTAATACTTACTCCCGTGGTAGGATGGACCACCCATCACTCCATCGTGGAGTTCAAAGGAAAATGGTATCTGTTCCACCACGATTGTGTGCCTTCGGAAGGCAGGACCTGGCTGAGAAGTCTGAAAGTGGTTGAACTGAAGTACAATGCTGACGGAACCATCCGTACGATAGAAGGAACAAAATCAACGAAATGAAGATAAAGCTATACCTACTGTTATTCTGTTTAGTTCTTACTTTTCAGCTTAAAGCGGAGGACGGAAGCCGGCTCTGGCTCCGTTTTCAGCCGCGGCAAGTGAGTGAGACACCTCCCTTTACCGGGTTGAAGAACAGCAGCTCCTCAGTCGCAGCAGAAGAGTTTCAGCGGGCATGGAGTGAGATGACCGGTAGCCCTCTCACTGTGACGAAAAAGGTAAAAAATAATACATTGCTGCTGGGCACAATCAAAGAGAGGGATATCCACAGGCTGAACATCGGCAGTGAACTGCTGGCGGCAGGTCCTGAAGGTTATATCATCCGCTCTGTGCGGCGGGGGAACAACAACATCACGGTGGTGGCCTCAGCAGATGAGCAGGGGTTACTCTATGGTGTGTATCATCTGCTGAGGATGATACAGACAGGTCAGCCAACCGACAACCTCGATATTACAGAGAAGCCGCGCTATGATATCCGTATCCTGAACCACTGGGATAACCTCGATGGCACTGTCGAAAGGGGTTATGCCGGTTATTCGGTATGGAAATGGGGTGAGCTGCCCGGAACAATCTCACCCCGTTATCAGGAGTATGCACGAGCCAACGCTTCCATAGGTATCAACGCGACGGTGCTCAACAATGTGAATGCCACGCCCGCGATACTCACAGAAGAGTACCTGGAGAAGGTGAAGGTGATTGCCAGTCAGCTGCAACCTTATCATATCAAAGTCTATCTCTCCATCAACTTCTCATCACCCGCCGAGCTGGGGGGACTGGAGAACTCCGATCCGCTTAATCCGGAGGTACAGCAGTGGTGGCACACCAAGGTGAATGAGATATACCGTCTGATACCCGATTTCGGAGGGTTCCTGGTGAAAGCCAATTCGGAGGGACTCCCCGGACCGCAGGATTACGGCCGTAGCCATGCCGAGGGTGCCAATATGCTGGCTGATGCTTTGAAGCCACATGGGGGCATCGTGATGTGGAGGGCATTTGTCTACAATCCCAGCGGTGAAGATCGTGCCAAACAGGCCTATGATGAGTTTATGCCACTGGAGGGACAATTCCGTGAGAATGTGATCATTCAGGTGAAGAACGGGCCTGTAGATTTCCAGCCGCGAGAGCCCTTCAGCCCTCTGTTTGGCTCCATGAAGGAGACAGCTGTGATGCCCGAGTTGCAGATTACACAGGAGTACCTTGGCTTCTCGAACCATCTGGTATATCTGGGCACACAATGGAAAGAGTTCCTTGAAAGCGACACCTACTGCCGCGGAGAAAACAGTACAGTTGCCAAAACTACCGATGGGACTATCTATCCCCACCCGATCAGCGCTATCGCAGGTGTGGCCAATATAGGAGAGGATGTCAACTGGAGCGGACACCATTTCGCACAGGCCAACTGGTATGCATTCGGACGTCTGGCATGGGACCATACACTATCGGCAGATGTGATCGCTGACGAGTGGCTCCGCATGTCTTTTACCCAGGAAAATGGGTTCGTGGAACCGGTGAAAGAGATGATGCTCAACTCATGGGAGACAACAGTCGATTACATGATGCCGCTGGGGCTGCACCATATCTTTGCCTGGGATCATCACTATGGTCCCGAGCCATGGTGTGATATCCCCGATGCACGACCCGATTGGCTCCCTCCCTACTACCATAATGCCAGCGAGAAAGGGATTGGCTTCGACCGTACAGCAAACGGCAGCGATGCTGTCTCACAATACTGCTCTCCGGTAGATGAGATATACAACAATATCGAAACCTGTCCCGAAGAGCTGCTGCTCTGGTTTCATCATGTCCCCTGGGATCACAGGATGAAGAACGGGAGAATATTATGGGATGAACTGAGCTACCGCTACGATGCCGGCGTGCAGCAGGTACGTGAGTTTCAAAAAACATGGGACCGGATGGAATCGTTTGTCGATGCGGATCGTTTCAGTCATGTGCAGTCCAGGCTGAAGATACAGTCGCGGGATGCCGTCTGGTGGAAAGATGCCTGTCTGCTCTATTTCCAGACCCACTCGGGCAGACCCATCCCTTATGCTATTGAACGACCGGTACATGAGCTGGAAGCGTTGAAAAAGATAAAGCTGGATCTGAAACATCATAATTGATCTGCTACGTTCATCGTTTGATGTTTGAAGATAAAAAATTAATTGATTGATAGGTTACTGAGTTATTACGTGAAAGCTGAAAGCTGACCACTGATAACTGAGTGCTGAATAACAGGAAAATCAAATGGAGAAAACCTGGCGATGGTTTGGGGAAAATGATTGTATAACGCTGGAGATGCTGCGTCAGATTGGCGTGGAAGGCATCGTCACGGCTCTCTACGATCAACCACCCGGTGAGGTATGGAGTGAGGAAGCTGTCAACGCCCTGAACAGCTTTATAAAAAATGCCGGGTTACACTGGTCTGTGGCTGAAAGCCTTCCTGTGGCAGAAGAGATAAAGTATGGGGGTGCTGACCGTGACCAACTGATTGAGAACTACAAAATCAGCCTGATCAATCTGGCTAAAGCGGGAGTGAAGACGATCTGCTACAATTTCATGCCGGCCATCGACTGGGTTCGCACCGATTTAGACAGAAAGTTGCCGGATGGTACTACCACCCTCTACTTCGACAAGATCCGCTTTGCCTATTTCGATTGCAGGATACTACAGCGTGAAGGGGCTGAAGCTGACTATAGTGAAGAAGAAAAAGAGAAAATAAAAAAGCTCGACAGCATCATAACCGATGCGGAAAAAGCAGCACTGATCGATACGATCATTGTCAAGACACAAGGCTTCATCCACCGGAAGCTCAGAGAAGGAGCCGACCCTGTGGAGGAATTCAGGAAGCAGTTACAGAATTATCAGGGAATAGACAAGCACCTTCTCCGGGAAAACCTGCACTACTTCCTGAAGAAGGTGATTCCGGTTGCCGAAGAGCAGGGGGTTACGCTCTGTATCCATCCGGACGATCCTCCCTTTTCAGTGTTTGGGTTACCTCGTATCGTTACCGGAGAGGAAGATATTGCATGGATAATGAATCTGCTGAAGAGCAAGCATAACGGGCTCACCTTTTGTGCAGGTTCATTAAGTGCCGGTGTGCAGAATGACGCACCTCATCTGGCCCGAACTTTTGCAGAAAGGATCGGTTTTGCTCACCTCAGGAGCACTGAATTACTTCCCGACGGTAATTTTGTGGAAGCATCTCATCTCGGCGGGAACGGCAAACTGATAGAGGTGATACGCATTCTGGAAAAAGAGCAACCCTGCATCCCCATGCGGGTTGATCACGGCAGAGTGATGCTTGATGATGCCCGTAACAATCATAATCCCGGCTATTCATTCTACGGACGCATGTTTGCGCTGGCACAGGTAGAAGGGATGATGGCCGTAGTGCGTAATGAGATAGACTCGTTTCAATGAGGAAACATATAATATAACTATGGGAAATTTATTCAGTATAAAAGAGAAAGTAATCGTCATCACAGGCGGCACAGGTGTTTTGGGAGGTGTAATCGCCTCCTACCTGGCCGGTGAAGGTGCCAGGGTAGTCCTCCTGGGTCGCAGTGAAGAAGCAGGCAGAGCGATTGTCAATAAGATTAAAGAGAGAGGTAAGGAGGCGCTGTTCCTGAAGACCGATGTGATGGATGAAACATTTCTTACACAAAACAGAGAGGAGATATTAACCCGTTATGGCCGCATTGACGTACTGCTGAATGCAGCCGGCGGGAATATGGCCGGTGCCAATATCACTCCATCACAGACATTTTTTGATCTGAATATGGATGCGTTTGACAAGGTGGTGCGGCTCAACCTTACCGGTAGTGTGTTACCTGCGCAGGTTTTTTTAAAGCCGATGGTGGCCAGGAAGAGCGGGATCATCATCAATTTCTCCTCAATGGCTGCCTTCCGTCCGATGACGCGTGTAGCAGGTTATGCAGCTGCAAAAGCAGCCATCACCAATTTCACCCAGTTCCTTGCCAGTGAGGTGGCATCCAAGTTTGGTGAAGGAATAAGGGTGAATGCCATAGCGCCCGGTTTTTTTATCACTGAACAAAACAAGGATCTCCTTACCAATCCCGATGGTTCCTATACGCAACGTGGCGAGGCTGTGATCCGCCAGACACCCTTCAAACGGATGGGTACACCTGATGAGTTATGCGGCACCATACACTATCTCATAAGTGATGCCTCATCTTTCGTTACAGGTTCCACGATTACTGTTGACGGAGGGTTCAACTGTTTTGCCATGTAACCATTTTTCAGTAGCTTTACACCGTGATTATCAAGAGTCTCAAGAGTATAAAAAACTCAGAAATAGAACCAAATAATTAATTGAATCATGTATTTACTTGGATATGATATCGGGAGTTCATCCGTCAAAGCAGCAATTGTAGAGGTGGAAACAGGGAGAACAGTCGCTTCAGACTTCTTCCCAAAAATTGAGATGCCCATGCATGCCGAAAAGGCTGGCTGGGCTGAGCAGGATCCGGAGATGTGGTGGACCAATCTCAAGCTGGCCAATGCCTCGGTACTGGCACAATCAAAAATTGACCCAAAGGATATCAAAGCGATAGGTATCTCATGGCAGATGCACGGTCTTGTGCTCGTCGACAGTGATCAGCAGGTAATACGTCCCTCCATCATCTGGTGTGACAGCCGTGCTGTACCTTATGGTGAGAAAGCATTTCAGACGATAGGTGAAAAGAAGGTGCTGTCACATCTGCTTAACTCTCCCGGTAACTTCACCGCTTCCAAGCTGGCCTGGGTGAAAGAAAATGAACCGGCAACCTATGCAAGAATAAATAAGATTATGCTGCCGGGTGATTACATCGCCATGAAGCTGACAGGTGAGATCTCTGTCACCGTTGAAGGGTTGTCGGAAGGGATGTTCTGGGATTTCAGGGAGAACCGGTTGTCGCAGGAGATTCTCGATTATTTCGGATTCGATAAAGAGTTGATTCCGGAGGTGACTCCCATTTTCGGTGTTCAGGGCAACGTCTCCGCCTCAGTGGCACAGGAGCTTGGATTGCATCCCGGCACACCTGTCACCTACCGTGCAGGTGACCAGCCCAACAATGCCGTTTCACTCAATGTGTTCAATCCCGGAGAGATCGCCTCTACTGCCGGCACCTCTGGCGTGGTCTATGGTGTGCTGGGTGAGGTGAAATATGACCCCCTGTCGAGAGTAAACATATTTGCCCATGTCAATCATCAGCCTGATCAGACGCGATTGGGTGTACTTCTGTGCATCAACGGAACTGGCATTCTCAATTCATGGATCAGGAAGAACATGGTCCCCGGGGAGATGAGTTATCATGATATGAACATGCTTGCAGCCCAATCACCCATAGGCGCAAGGGGTATATCAGTGATTCCGTTCGGCAATGGCACTGAGAGGGTGCTGGAAAATAGGAATGTAGATTGCTCCTTTCACGGCATCAACTTTAATATTCACTCATCCTCCGATATCATCCGTGCAGCCCAGGAGGGAATTGTTTTCTCCTTCCAGTACGGCATGGAGGTGATGCAGGAGATAGGGATGGATATCAGGGTGATACGGGCAGGCAATGCGAACATGTTTTTGAGCCCGCTCTTTCGTGAGACACTTGCCTCTGTAAGTGGTGCCCTCATTGAGCTGTTTGATACCGACGGTGCTGCCGGTGCTGCCAAGGCTGCCGGCATGGGTGCCGGCATCTACACCTCAAGTGAGGAAGCCTTCACCACCTTAAAGAAGATCACCATCGTGGAACCCGATAAGAAGAATAGCAGCCAGTATCAGGATGCTTACCAGCGCTGGAAATCACACATTTAATATATACAATTATTTATCAACACTTTATTAATTCAATTTATGGAAAAAGAAAACAAAACAATGGAGTTTTTCCCGGGTATAGGAAAAATTAATTTTGAGGGTAAAGAAAGCCGTAACCCGCTGGCTTTCCGCTACTACGATGCTGAGAAAGTTGTTTACGGTCGTAAGATGAAAGATTGGTTCAAATTCTCAATGGCTTACTGGCACACACTATGTGCCGAGTCGGACGATCCGTTTGGTGATTATTCTAAAGATTTTGAGTGGAACAACGGCAACGGCATCATTGAAAGAGCCAGGAAGAGAGTAGATGCCGGTTTCGAGTTTATGCAGAAGGTAGGTATCGACTATTTCTGTTTTCACGATGTGGATCTGGTAGAGGAAGGTAATTCACTGGAAGAGTATGAAGCCAACCTGAAATCCATTGTGGCATATATTAAGGAGAAGATGGCAGCCACAGGAATCAAGTTGCTCTGGGGTACCGCCAATGTTTTCGGACACAAGCGTTATATGAACGGTGCTGCCACCAACCCCAATTTCGACAGTGTTGCTTATGCAGGTACACAGATTAAGAATGCACTTGATGCAACAATCGAACTGGGAGGTGAGAACTATGTGTTCTGGGGAGGCCGTGAAGGTTATATGAGCCTGCTGAATACCGATATGAAGCGTGAGAAAGAGCATCTGGCCATGATGCTGACCAAAGCACGTGATTATGCCAGAGCAAAAGGATTTAAAGGCACCTTCTTTATTGAGCCCAAGCCGATGGAACCGACGAAACATCAGTACGATGTAGATGCTGAGACAGTGATTGGCTTCCTCCGTGCCCACAACCTCGACAAGGATTTCAAGCTGAACATTGAGGTGAACCATGCTACCCTGGCAGGACACACCTTTGAGCACGATCTGCAATGTGCAGTAGATGCCGGTATGCTGGGCTCCATTGATGCCAACAGGGGTGACTATCAGAATGGATGGGACACCGATCAGTTTCCTATCGACATTTATGAACTGACACAGGCTATGCTGGTGATCCTTCAGGGCGGTGGCATGCAGGGCGGTGGAACTAACTTCGATGCAAAAACCCGCAGAAACTCTACCGATCTGGAAGATATCTTCATCGCACATATCGCCGGCATGGATATTTTCGCACGTGCCCTGGAGACAGCGGCAGCCATACTGGAAGAATCGCCCTATATCAGGATGAGAGAGGAGAGATATGCCTCCTTCGACGATGGTAAGGGGAAATCGTTTGAAGATGGTCAACTCTCACTGGAGGATCTGCGTGCCTATGCACTTGCCCTTGGTAAAGAGCCTGATCAGGTCAGCGGTAAGCAGGAGCTTTACGAAGCGATTGTCAACATGTATATCTAACGTAGGAAATAAATTTCCTCAATAAGTTAATGGCTGTCTCATTCAATGTTGAGACAGCCATTCTTTTTGATATTTAATCCTTTTCCGTTGTCAATAGTAATGCCCTCACTTCACATTGAATGCAATCCTCAGCTCTTCGATCTCCTCCTCTCCCATAGGCTGCAGTGGGCCTATTGAGGCGGCCATCACCAGGGAGTTGGCTGAGAACTCAGCCACCTCAAGATAGTCAAACGTGTTCAGCAGCTTGTCGCCTGTGATGAAAACACTGTCGTTCTCTACCATGATCACTCTGTTCTTGTTGAACATCTTCGCCACACTATCCACATCATTGTATATCAAGCCAAAAGGTATGGAGGGTACATCCTGCAGGAAGATCCAGCTCTCGGGGATGGTGCGTACATCAAATTTTGATCCGCTCACTGCATGGGCCATCAGGTTGACCGGCTGTGTACATATGATGGAGTTGATGTGCGGGTTCAACTGATAGATCCGCTGGTGCAATGCCACCGACCTGCTTGGTATCTTTCCCGCTTCAGCCATTCCATTTTTTATCTGCACAAGATCGCCAGGCACAATATCCCAGCGAGCTATGTTGCTTGGTGTGATCAGGAAATCATTCTCTCTCCATCGTACCGAGACAGTGCCATAGGTAGAGATCATCAGCCCCTGGTTACATGCCCTACGGATAATATCTACCATCTCCTTGCGGATGGCTCTCTCTTCTGAGGGATGATCGATATCCATAAAATGAGATACATAGGTAGGCAGGTGATGTACATATTGCGACACCTGCTCATCAGACAAATAGCTTACATTTCCCAGCCTTCTGGCATTGATGATTGTTCGGCAACAGAACTCCAGCGTTTCAAAACGCTGGTAGGCATCCATCAAATCGGTACCGCCCAGCACCACTCCGTGATTCTCCATGATCACCGCCTTGTAACGACCCTCTCTGAATTCAAACGCAATCTTCTCACCCAGATCCTCGCTCCCCGGTGTACCATAAGGTGCAAAACCAATATCACCACAAATATTATGCGCCTGAGGAACAATTTTAGTATCGGGAACAATACCGGCAATACTGAAAGCCACCAAAGCGGGTGGGTGTGCGTGAATAATAGCGGTCAACTCGGGACGGGCCTCAAATATTGCCTTGTGAAAAGGGAACTCTGAGGAAGGTTTATGCGGACCGATCACAGTACCATCTTTTTTCACCTGCATGATATCTTTCACGGTGAGGGACCCTTTGTCTACCCCCGAGGGTGTAATCCATATATCACCATTCTTATCCCTGATTGATATGTTCCCACCTGAGGTGGTCGTCATGCCACTCTTATAGATCCTTCCGATGATCACATTGATCTGCTCCACCGGGTGCATTAAGTTTACATCTAATTGTTTCATATTTATTATAGCGATCAGCTGTCAGCGTTCAGCTTTTTTGGTGCAAGCTTGAGCAGACAGCGGTTTGTATTTTAGCGGTCAGCTATCGGTTGTCAGCTGTCGGCTGTCAATTGTCAGTTTCAGCTCTCAGCTTTTAATTAGTAATTTTTAATTTTTCACTTTTAAAATGATTGAGCAGATATGATTCCGCTTCCACACTCCATAATCCCTTGTGTCTGCTACAGATATCAGCCAGTTCTCTGAAGAGATCACTGGTCTCACCCAATTTCTCAAAGTCGGCAATAGGGGTCAGAGGTATTCTTAAATGTGTATATATCAACTTCTTCCCTCCGGGGATATCGGGGAGGTTGTTAGTGGCATCAGCTACTGCATCCAGTCCCCCGATATGCGTGATCAGGCCGGCCGGATCAAGTCCCCTGCTCATAATATCTATCGCCTCCACCATATCATCGTTGTTTCCGCCACTGGTACCGGTGATATGGGTATAGGCGTAATGTACGTTATAGAAATTGAGCATCGCACTGAAGTTTGGATCACCCGGACCGGCGAAAAAGTTGAGACAGCCGTCAAAGGCAAGAAGTGCATCCCCCTGCTCCACCACCGGCTTCACAGGTGCAAAGACAAACACATCGTCATACCCCGTATCACCACTCAACGTTTTCAGCTCCTTCACCGGATCAACCATCTGCCCGGTGTTGATATAATGAAGTTCAATACCTACCGAAGCAGCAGATTCAACAGTATAAATGGCCGCTGCCCGATCAAGTCGTGTCTGATCCACATCGGTCACCACCAACAGTGATGGTCTGCGATCTTCACGACGCAGTACGTAATTGATAGCTGCAAGACCCATGGGACCCACGCCGGCCAGGATAGCCATCTTCCCACCATCCACGATCTCCATCCTGTGCTCATAGCTACCCGGAGTGGTGTGGTAGTTGGCATGCATGGCACCAATCACACAGGAGAGGGGTTCAGCCAGCGATGCAGGGTAATACCCCACACCATGATAGGTGAGCAGACAATCCTGTTCCATCACCTCATTGGGAATGATCACATAGGTGGCATCACCGCCAATGTATTTGTAACTGTAGCCGGGAGCACTCAGTATGCCTACCGGACCATCCTCATAATAGAGTGCAGGTTGAATAGAGAACTTATCACCCGCTTTGAACTTACCTGCCCATTTGGCACCCACCTCCAGCAGCTCACCGGCAAACTCATGTCCGATAATGATGGGGTTCTCCGCCACATCATCGGGGATACGTTTATGCTCGGTACCCTGTGATGATGCCTTGTGGGATGACATACAGATCGAATCAGAGACTACTTTGGCCAGTATCTCATCCTCTCTGATGGGTGGTAACTCAAACTCCTCTAACCGAAGATCTTTCTTACCATATAGTCGTACTGCTCTTGTTTTCATATTGTATGTGATTTTAATTCAACATTACCTGCCCGCCGGTAATCGGCAAAGCTTGTCCCGTCTCACCACACTGATCCATCAGATAGAGTACTCCTTTGGTGACATCTTCAGGTGTACATCCCTTTCGCATAGGAACCTTGGAGAGATAGAACGCTTTTACATCCTCAATGGTTTTGGCACCGGGCACCTTGCCCGCCTGCAGGTATTGTACGAAAAGACCCAGTTCAGGATCACTCCATAGTGGTCCTTCATAAAAGTTGCCGGGACAGACGGCGTTCACCTTTATACGAAAGGGTGCCAGCTCCAGTGCGAAGGATTGCGTGAGGCCTACGCCTCCGAACTTACCACCCGCATAGGCGAAATTGGCTTTGCTCCCCTCCAGGCCTGATTTGGAATTGATCTGGATGATATCGGCATAATAATCATCATTTGCATATTTAGTCTGTAATTTCATTAGCCCACTGACTACTTTTGTACAATAAAAATAGGCACTGTAGTTGATTTTCGTGACAAAGTCGAAGTTCTCAGGAGTCATATCCTCCAGATCACCGGCACGCAAAACACCGGCATTACTGATAAAACAGTCGACTGCCCCGAACTGACAAACGGTCTCATATATCAGGTTCTCCAGACTTGCCATATCAGCCACATTCGTCTTTACAAAACAGGCCCGGTTGTTCTTGGCAATTTTATTGAAATGGTCAGCTGTTGCCCTGCCGGCCTCCTCATTCAGATCGGC
>JADMKJ010000031.1 GCA_015478855.1 Proteiniphilum sp. | reverse complement strand
CTGGGGTTGTGCACCTCCTTCATCACGTTCTTCTTGTCGTAGACACGATAAGAAACGTTCGGCACGGTGGTGATCACATCCATGTTAAACTCCCGCTCGAGTCGCTCCTGAATGATCTCCATATGCAACAGTCCCAGGAAACCACATCGGAAGCCAAAGCCCAGCGCAACGGATGATTCAGGTGAGAAGGTGAGCGACGCATCATTCAACTGCAGTTTCTCGAGCGAGGCACGCAGGTTCTCAAAATCTTCACTCTCTATGGGATAGACACCGGCGAAGACCATTGGCTTCACCTCCTCGAACCCGGCTATACCTTCTGTTGCCGGACGCTTCACATGGGTGATGGTGTCTCCCACCTTCACCTCTTTTGATGTCTTTATACCAGAGATGATATAGCCTACATCTCCACACCGCACCTCCTCGCGCGGCGACATGGTCAGACGCAATATACCCACCTCATCGGCATTATACTCTTTTCCCGTAGAGATGAATTTCACCAGCTCACCCTTTCTGATGGTACCGTTCACAATCTTGTAATAGGCGATGATACCCCTGAACGGGTTAAAGACCGAGTCGAAGATCAATGCCTGCAGTGGTGCATCAGCATCACCCGGAGGTGAGGGCACACGTTCGATGATGGCACGCAGGATCGCCTCAATACCTATACCTGTCTTGCCGCTTGCACGGATGATCTCTTCCCGCGGTGATCCCAGCAGCTCCACGATCTGGTCCTCCACCTCATCGGGCATGGCACTCTCCAGATCCACCTTGTTGAGGATGGGTATGATCTCCAGATCATGCTCAATGGCCATGTAGACGTTCGAGATGGTCTGTGCCTGGATGCCCTGTGCTGCGTCAACCACCAGCAGTGCACCTTCACAGGCAGCGATGGAGCGTGACACCTCATATGAGAAGTCAACATGTCCCGGGGTGTCAATCAGGTTGAGCGTATATTTCTCGCCTTCATATTCATAATCCATCTGAATGGCATGGCTCTTGATGGTGATACCGCGTTCGCGCTCCAGGTCCATGTTGTCGAGCACCTGCGCCTGCAGGTCCTTGCCTTCAACGGTCTTGGTGAACTCCAGCAAGCGGTCTGCCAACGTGCTTTTGCCGTGGTCAATATGTGCAATAATACAGAAATTGCGTATATTCTTCATTTATTAAGTCTCACTCTTTTTTCTCGTTTGACTTTTTTTAGTCAATCGTTATTAAAACTCCGCATTCTTCGGACTGCGTGGGAAAGGAATCACGTCACGGATGTTGGTCATCCCCGTGATGAACAGCATCAACCGTTCAAAACCGAGACCGAAACCGGCATGTGGTGCCGTACCGAACTTGCGTGTCTCCAGATACCACCAGATGGGATCGATATGCATCGCTGTCTCTTCGACACGTTTCATCAGCTTGTCATAATCAGCCTCACGCTCCGAGCCGCCAATGATCTCGCCAATTTTAGGAAACAGTACATCCATCGCCCTTACAGTCAGCCCATCCTCGTTCTGTTTCATATAGAACGATTTGATCTCTTTCGGATAGTCGGTCAATATCACCGGGCGCTTGAAATGTTTTTCCACCAGATAACGCTCGTGCTCCGACTGGAGGTCCGCACCCCAATAAACCGGGTATTCAAACTTCACACCCGACTCTTCGAGTATCTTCACCCCTTCGGTATAGGTTAAACGGACAAAATCGTTCTCCACCACAAAATTCAGTCGTTCTATCAGCTCATCGTCGTACATCTTTGCCAGGAACCGGATATCTTCCATACAGTGATCCAATGCATACCGGATAAGGTATTTCAGAAAATCTTCGGCCAGGTTCATATTGTCGGTGTTGTCATTAAAAGCCACCTCAGGCTCGATCATCCAGAACTCTGCCAGATGGCGCGGGGTGTTGGAATTTTCTGCCCGGAAGGTGGGACCGAAAGTGTAGATAGCGCCGAGTGCCATGGCTCCCAGCTCACCTTCAAGCTGACCCGATACTGTGAGGTTGGTCTGCCGCCCGAAAAAATCCTGTGTGAAATCCACCTTTCCCTCCTCGTTGCGTGGCGGGTTGTTGATGTCTAATGTAGATACATCAAACATGGAGCCGGCACCTTCCGCATCGGAAGCAGTGATGATAGGCGTATGAAAATAGTAAAAGCCCCTGTCGTTATAAAATTTATGTATCGCATAGGACATGTGGTGGCGCATTCTGAAGATTGCGCCAAAAGTGTTGGTACGTGGCCGCAGGTGGGCGATCTCCCGTAAGAACTCAAGCGAGTGTCCTTTCTTCTGCAAAGGATAGGTCGCCGGGTCGGCGGCACCGTAAATTTCAATTTCTGTTGCCTGTATCTCAACCGATTGTCCCTGTCCCTGCGACGCTACCAGCTTACCGTTCACGTTGATGCAGGCACCGGTAGTGATAGGCTTAAGAAATTCTTCACCAAACACAGCTATATCTATAACAATCTGCATGTTATTGATCGTAGACCCGTCGTTCAAGGCGACGAAACCTATATTCTTATTACCTCTGCGGGTACGTACCCATCCTTTCACGTTTACTTCTTCACCGAAGTTATTGAGCTGTAAAGCTTCTGAAATTTTTGTTCGTTTTAGTACTTTCATAATCAACTCTATGTCTCCGTAAGGAGGCTATGCTCTCTCCATATTTTATATATCTCTCCGTGGAATCACGAAGAAATTAAGTTATTTAAAAGTTGTTGTCCCAATAATTATCCGAATAATTAATTGAAGCCCTGCACTAAACCTCACGGTGATGCAGGGCTCCTTTTACTTAATCAAACGCTCCCATACGCAACATATTCACCTCTTGCTCCGAGAGATAGCGCCATTTTCCACGAGAGAGTTTTTTCTTCGTCAATCCGGCGAAATAGACCCTGTCGAGTTTCAACACCCTGTATCCTAAATGTTCGAACATGCGGCGTACCACACGGTTTTTGCCGGAATGGATCTCTAACCCTACCTGTGTCAGATCATCTTCTGTTACATAACTGATAGCATCGGCATGAATCTCACCATCTTCCAGCTCAATACCGTCGGCAATGACCTGCATATGCTCCATCACTACAGGTTTATCAAGCCAGACCTGATAGATCTTCCGTTTTTCGTACTTCGGATGTGTTAATTTAGATGCCAAATCACCATCGTTGGTCAACAGCAGCACACCTGTTGTGGCTCTGTCGAGACGACCCACAGGATAAATCCGTTCAGAGCAGGCACTTTTCACCAGCTCCATCACTGTCTTGCGGTTTTCGGGATCATCAGTTGTCGTCACAAAACCTTTCGGTTTATTCAACAATACATAGACTTTACTCTCGAGTTGTACAGGTTGATTGTGAAACAACACCTGATCGGCACGGGTGATCTTGGTACCCAGTTCAGTGATCACATTACCGTTCACCTTTACCACGCCTGCTTCAATGAATTCATCTGCTTCACGACGGGAACAGATTCCCGCATTGGCCAGATATTTGTTCAGGCGAATAGGTGCGTTTGGATCAGCATTCTCTTTGTACTTAATCTGCTTGAACGGTTTTTTCTTTTTCAGATTTTTACCTCCGACAGTAGATTGATCCATTCTGTTTTGAGATTGATCACCCCAGCTGCGATTGCCATAATTTCCACCTGAGCTCTTTCGTTGTGGGGCAGCACGCTCTCCTACTCTCGGGCGGCGTTTTTTCTGACTCTCATCCGCATTTCCATAAGCATTTCCCTGTTGAGAATCGCCACGACCTCTGCTGTAGGACCTGTCAGATGAATTGTAGGACCTGTCATAGGGTCTGCCGGATCTCTCTGATGAATTGTAAGATCTGTCAGAGGATCTGCCTGGTCTCTCAGCTGAATTGTAAGACCTTTCTGATGGTTTATAAGGCCTGTCAGATGAATTGTAAGACCTCTCTGATGGTTTGTAGGGCCTTTCTGAATTGTAGGACCTCTCTGATGAGTGATAACCATCCTGTTGTGTTCTTCTCTCAGTGCCCTGATTTCTGTTGGAGGAAGCGTGTCTCTCACTGCTCGCGCTACTGAATTTTCTTTTTGGGCGCGATTCTTCGTTGTTTGTTGTCATGTTGCTTTACTTTTTGTTTTACTGATGAAACCTCACGGTTTTATTAAAATTCTAAAACACCCACCCCTCATCTATGATAGAAGATGAGCAGTTTGGATTACCCATACAATTGTGTATATTTTGCATTCATTTTGGTCGTTTTTCCGCATAGCCACAGTAAGCGGAAAAAGTTCATTCAATACCTGTGTAGCTTTGTGGCGTAATTGATAATAATTCTTCTTTTACCCGATCATTCACATTTAATGTCTCAATAAAATCCGAAATACGCTCTTTCGTGATATGGCTGTTTGTTCGTGTGAGGTCTTTCAGGGCCTCATAAGGTTTCGGATATCCCTCCCTTCTCAGAATGGTTTGAATTCCTTCGGCAACCACTGCCCAGTTGTTCTCCAAATCTTTCTCTATCGCCTCTCTGTTTAATAACAATTTATTCAGCCCTTTTGTTGTACTTTTTATCGCAATTAATCCGTGAGCAAGAGGTATACCAATATTACGGATAACGGTAGAGTCCGTAAGATCACGCTGCAAACGTGAGATCGGCAGCTTTGCTGCCAGATGTTCAAGCAATGCACTGGCAATGCCCAGATTACCCTCGGCATTCTCGAAATCAATGGGGTTCACCTTGTGGGGCATTGCCGAAGATCCCACTTCCCCCTCTTTGATTTTTTGCTTGAAGTATTCCATCGAGATATATTGCCACATGTCACGGTTGAAATCGATGAGAATCGTATTAATCCGTTTCAAGGCATCGAACGATGCAGCCAATGCGTCGTAGTTCGATATTTGTGTGGTATATTCCTCGCGCAGGAGATTAAGTTTATCCCTAAGGAAAGCATCGGCGAACATTTTCCAGTCGGTACCCGGATAGGCCACGCGATGGGCGTTGAAATTGCCGGTGGCACCCCCGAATTTTGCTTTTGCGGGAATATGCTTCAACACCTCCAGCTGACTTGTAAGCCTGTAAGAAAAAACTTTCATCTCTTTTCCCAGCCTGGTGGGTGATGCCGGCTGTCCGTGTGTACGTGCCAGCATGGGAATATCATTCCACTCCCCGGCAAACGTCTCTATTTGTGATATGATCCTTTCCAGTTCAGGGATGTAGACCTTCTTCAACGCTTCCTGCCACATCATCGGGGTGGCCGTATTGTTGATATCCTGTGATGTCAACCCAAAATGAATGAACTCTTTGTAATCGGACAGATTGATCGCATCGAACTTCTCTTTCAGGAAATATTCAACTGCTTTCACATCGTGGTTGGTGGTTCTCTCAATCTCTTTGATCCTTTGCGCATCTACCTCGTTAAAATTCTCATAAATATGCTTCAGATCGGTGAACAGGCTCTTCTCTACATTCTCAAGCGGAGATACACCTGCTTCACAAAGAGCAATAAAATAAGCAACCTCCACCCTGACGCGATATTTAATCAGTGCATATTCTGAAAAAAATGCGGCCAGCTCCTTTGTTTTATCTCTGTATCGTCCATCAACGGGCGAAATGGCTGTCAGTTGGTTTAAGTTCATTGTCGTTGCGCAACGCGGTTTTATATCCTATTTCTGAATGTCGGGAAATCACTTTTCTGCACATTCAACAGAGGTTTATTGATAATAATTCTCCTGAAAGAATTGATCTACTTGTTTTGAGGATACAAAAATAGCGATAATAATAGAGGAAGGAAAATATTTATAAATTTATTTACAAAATATTTTGCGGGAAAACAAAAAGCGTCTATCTTTGCATCACTTTTGAAAACAGCATCCTTCAGGCGTGGAGTGAAATTGATTAAAAAGCAGATCGGGCGTTTAGCTCAGTTGGTTCAGAGCATCTGGTTTACACCCAGAGGGTCGGCGGTTCGAATCCGTCAACGCCCACAAAAATCAGTCAAAACACTTATCGATATTTTTTCGGTGGGTGTTTTTTTATTTTTAGTCATACAGATGTCTTACCTTTGTGCTATGAAACGAGCATGAGAATCATTTTCACACAAGTATATGATTAAAGCGAGTTCCATATGATACCATTGAAAATTAATAATT
>JADMKJ010000030.1 GCA_015478855.1 Proteiniphilum sp. | reverse complement strand
GCGATAAAGGGAATGATCACCGGCACCAGTGCCATATAGGAGTAGGCAGCGATAGCAATAGGACCCAGCAGGTGTGGTGCCAGCTTGATGGTGGTGTAGATGGCCGTGGGGCCGTCAGCACCACCGATGATACCGAGAGAGGCAGCCTCAGGCAGCGTGAAGCCCAGCAAGACGGCACCAATCAGTACGGAGAAGATACCCAGCTGTGCCGCTCCGCCAAAGAGCGAGAGCTTCAGGTTCCTCAGCATGGGACCGAAATCGGTCAGCACACCCACACCCATAAAGATGATGGGAGGCAGGATACCTGTCTTGATCAGTGAGAAATAGAGCAGGTTCATGATCCCATGTTCATCTGCTATATCGAGCAGGCTCATGTAGGTGCCGTCGGGGTTCACCACCAGTGAGCTGTCCACAACACCCAGCCCGGCACCGGGCAGGTTGGCCAGCAGCACACCAAAACCGATGGGAACGAGCAGGAGTGGTTCATACTGTTTCTTAATACCGAGATAAAGCAACAGAAATGCAATCATCCACATCAGGATGGTCTCCCATCCCATGGTGCTGAATCCGGTCATCTCTGTCAGGTTGGAAAAAATTTCACTCATTTTTTACTGTATTTTAATGAGTACATCATCCTCATCCACCGAATCACCGTTCGCAAAACATATCTCCACCACCTTGCCGCTCTCTTCTGCGGTTATGGCATTGTAGGTCTTCATCGATTCAATATAACCCATCAGGTCTCCCGCTTTCACAGTATCACCCACCTTCAGGGCTGTCTCAGATGAATCTTTCGTGAGGAAGAACTTCCCCTCAAGCGGAGAGATCACCTCTTTTACCTGACCACTGGAAGCGAGATCAGGAGCAGCTGTCTGAGATGCAGACACTGCTGTATCGGCTGCTTGTGTTGCACCATTCCCCGCATCGGGATAGGTGATACTCACCACAAACTCCTCATTATCCACATTCACTACAAGTGTTTTCGGCTGGAAGTTGTTTCCGGTTGATACTGCCATAGCAGCGGGTGCTGCAGGTGAAACAGCTACAGCCGGATTTTCCTTCTCTGCTTTCTTCTTCGCCAGGTCAGCTTCGAATGCTTTCTTCGCCTCACCCGACTTATAGGCTCTGTACTGTTCCGGGTGCATGGCCAGTTCGAACAACTCTTCATCATCCTCGCCCAACGGCCAGTTGTGCTGTTTCATCTCGGCACGGAACTGATCTAACTGATCGGGATAGAGCTCCTGCGGATCGCCGCTATAGAACTCACGACCCTGCTTCTTCGCCATCTCCAGAATTTCAGGAGCAGGCTCCCCGGGTAACTTACCCGACTTACCGAGGATCATATCCCAGATGTTGTCGGCAATCATCGACCAGCGTTCTTTTCCTTTCTCCAGCTGCAGCACGTTCATCAGTGCCAGGTTTTTCACATACTGACTGTAAGGTGTCACCAGTGGCGGAAAGCCCACCTTGGGCCATACAAAGGACACCTCATCGAAGAGCTTCACCAGCAGGTCGTCCTGCGTCAACTCTGGCTGTCCGTTCTTCACCTTCCACCTGTTGAGTGAGGAGAGATTGTTCTCCAGGTCGGCCATAAGGCTGCCCATCATCCCTCCCGGTAGTCCGGGGCCGATCAGTAATGAGTTCATCACCCTGTTTTTTGAGTCGATGTAATAACCCAGGAAGTCATCCATAAACTTCTGCGTGAGCGAACGCACTTTCATATAGGCTTTCATGTTGATATCGGGGACATTGAACCCGGCATCCTTCAGCATCGACTGCACCGCCAGCAGATCGGCATGACCCGTACCCCAGGAGAGAGGCTCCATACCCACATCAATATATTCTGCACCGGCGTAGGCTGCTTCCAGGATGGAGGCCATCTGGAAGCCGGGACCGGCATGGCCGTGATATGTCACTGGGATCGCTGCATGCTTTTGTTTGATATTTTTGACGATCTTACCGATTGTGGCCGGGCGACCCACACCTGCCATGTCCTTGATACAGATCTCATCGGCACCCATAGCAATAAGGGTGTCAGCCAGACTGGTGTAGTATTCAACAGTATGCACCGGGGAGACTGTCAGGCTGAGCGCAGCCTGAGAGATCATGCCTGCCTCTTTGGCATACGCAATAGAGTTCTTCAGGTTGCGCGGGTCGTTCAGACCGTCAAAGGAGCGGGCGATGTCGGTACCCTGTTTCTTCTTTACATGAAACATCAACCTGCGTACATCGGCCGGCACCGGCGTCATACGGATGCCGTTCAGTCCCCGTTCAAGCATATGTGTCTGTATGCCCGCATCGTTGAAGGGCTGTGTCCAGTCGCGCACTGCCTTGTTGGGGTTCTCGCCAAACAAGAGGTTGATCTGTTCGAACCCACCACCGTTGGTCTCTACGCGTGCGAAGCAACCCATATCAATAATCGCAGGGGCAACCTCTGTGAGTTGCTCCACCGTGGGAACATATTTCCCTGAAGACTGCCACATGTCTCTGTACAAAAGACTGAATTTAATCTCTTTCTTCATCTGATATATATTTTTTTATTTTTTCTGAATTGAGTCCACCCGTCCTTTACCCTGGGTGATCACATCAACAACTGCTGCGATCACTGCCAGCTTCTTCGGATGACTGCTGTTCATTCCGGCACCTCCCTTGCCGGGTTTCTCCGATGCCGGCACAAATCGGTTGGTGAGCGTAATCACTACATTTCCGACAACAACAACAAGGAAGAGAATGAAAAAAACCATCATCATTCCTACAGCAAGCAGACCTAACGCCTCATTTAAATTTTCCATAGACTTTTTTTTTACCCCGACGATCGATAACCCGATAATACCTAAATGAAAGAAATAGGACGGAATTAACACAAGAGTGTAAATTATGAATTCAAAAATACAAAAAATATTCCATTTGATGCACAAAAAACACCAAATTGCGCAAATTAAACATTTTCTAAGCTGCTTTTATCATTCTTCAGCTATCAATACTCATCCTTTGTATGATTAATCCGCATCAGTTTCACCAGTTCAACCACGACAATTGGCACCAGTGAGAGCACACCCACATAGATCCAGTGCATCGAATCCATCTCAACCACACCGAAGATATTTCTTACCGCAGGGATCATCAATACCGCCAGCAGGAAGAGAGCCGAGATGAAAATGGCTCCCAGCAGTGGCTTGTTACTGAAAATACTTGTGCGGAAAGAGGAGCGTCTGTTGGAATGCAGGTTGCGGATGTGGAAGAACTGAGAGAATCCGAGCACGGCAAAGGCCATGGTCTGTCCCAGCGGCTGACCGCCGTCCCTGAAGCCGATCATATAGGCAGCCAGAGAGATTAACCCTATGGTGGTGCCCTGATAGATGATCCTCCAGATCATCCCCTTAGAGAAGAACCCCATTTTAGGATCTCTCGGTTTGCGGGTCATGATGTCATGCTCTGCCGGATCCATGCTCAGCGCCAGTGCAGGCAGGCTGTCGGTCACCAGGTTGATCCACAGGATCAGGATCGGCGTGAGCGGGTTGCCTATATTGAAGATGGAGGCGATAAAAATCAACAGCACCTCCCCCACATTGGCCGAGAGCAGGAACTGAATGGCTTTCAGAATATTGTCGTAGATACGACGCCCCTCCTCCACTGCCCCGACGATGGTAGCGAAGTTATCGTCGGTGAGGATCACATCGGAGGCATCCTTCGCCACCTCCGTACCCACGATACCCATCGATACACCTATGTCGGCCTGCTTGAGTGCCGGCGCATCGTTCACCCCGTCACCGGTCATCGCCACTATCTCACCCTGCGACTGCCATGCTTTTACGATACGCACCTTGTGCTCGGGTGCAACACGGGCGTAGACGGCATAATCCTGTACATCACGGTAGAGCGACTCATCGGTCATCTCCACCAGATCGGTGCCGGTTATAGCCTTGTCGCCCTCCTTGTAGATCCCTATCTCCTCAGCGATAGCCACAGCTGTCACCTTATGATCACCAGTGATCATCACAGGACGGATGCCGGCAGTCTTGCACTTCTTCACCGCCTCCACCACCTCGGGACGTGCCGGATCGATCAGCCCGAGCAGGCCGACAAAGACAAGCTCCTTCTCCACTGTTTCTGCACTCACCTCAGCGGGGAGGGCATCTATATCTTTATAAGCTGCCGCGAGCACACGCAGGGCTGACAGGGCCATGCGGTGATTCTCCTCCCTGATGGTCTCCCTGTCTTCTTCGGTGATGGGGCGCACCTTTCCGTGGATAAGTATCTGTGTGGATACACTTAGTACCTCATCCAGGCCACCTTTCACATTCACCCGCAGCTGACCCTCTTCCATCCTGTTGATGGTGGCCATCCGTTTTCTCTCTGAGTCGAAAGGCACCTCCTCCACACGGGGAAACTGCTCTTCAAGCGTAACTTTGTTCATTTTCAGCGTCAGTGCAACATCCACGATGGCGGTCTCTGTTGGATCACCCGCAGTCTCATGCCTGCCATCGTCACTCAACTTAAGATGTGCATCGGTACAGAGTAGAGAGGTGTGAAGCAACTGCGTCTCATCGCTGTCCAGCTCTTCGGGCAGGGGCGGATTGCGGAAATCGACACGGTTACCGCCGGTCCATCCTTCCACTACGGTCATCTTATTTTGCGTGAGCGTCCCGGTCTTATCGGAACAGATCACCGTGGTGCTCCCCAGCGTCTCCACCGAGGGCAGCGTGCGTACAATAGCATTTAACTTCACCAGACGCTGTACACCTATTGCCAGCACGATCGTGGAGACAATCTGCAGCCCTTCAGGGATGGCGGCTACGGCCAGGCTGACTGCCATCATCAGCATGTCCATCCAGTCGTTACCATAGGAGACTCCCACGATGAAGATCACCGCACAGATCGCCAGGGCTACATACCCCAGCACCTTCCCCAGCTGCTGAAGGCGCTTACCCATCGGTGTCTCCGTTGCCTCCGTATGCTGAAGCATATGGGCTATCTTACCCACCTCGGTCTGCATGCCTGTACCTACCACCACTCCTTTGCCCCGGCCGTATGTAACAATACTGGTTGAAAAAGCCATATTGTCGCGGTCGCCCAGGGGTACCTCCTTCTCCTCAAGCAACGCATCCGTCTTCTCCACAGGCACCGATTCACCCGTGAGTGCCGACTCCTGAATCTTCAGGTTCACCGCTTCTATCAGGCGCAGATCGGCTGGGATGATATCACCGGTGTCGAGAAGCACGATATCACCCGGCACGATCTCAGTGGAGACCACCTCAGCTACCTGCCCCCCACGCAGCACTTTCGTCTGGGGGGAGCTCATCCTGTTGAGTGCCTCAAGTGACGACTGTGCCTTCATCTCCTGCACAGTGCCGATGATCGCATTGATGATCAGGATGGCCAGGATTACGAAGCTCTCCACCAGCCCCTCGTTGTGCATCACGCCAATCACGCCCGAGATGATGGCGGCAATAAAAAGGATGACCACCATGCTGCTCTTGAACTGCTCGAAGAACATGGAGAAGAGCGATTTTTGCTTCTTTGATTCGAGCTTATTAGGCCCGTGCTCATCAATCCGTCTCTTCACCTCCTCATCAGAAAGACCTGCATCGGAAGTTACATCGAACTGCTTCAAAAGATCATCGATTGGCTGATTGTAAAAGTGATCCATATGTATCTTTTTATTTTAATTGAAATAGTTGACAGATTCACGACAGACAGGATGCATCACCGGAAGGAAAAACATCTGTCTGTTCCCCCAGTCGTGCGTGGTGTATAGCTTGTTAATCATGTTCCATTCTATCGTAAATAAACAACCCACAGGTAAAAATGTTTACAGATGAAAACATTCCCGCCGAACCACCCCCTATATGTTTTATAACATAATCGTTACATTTTTCTTTGTCATCCGATTTTCATAAATTGCAACGCTATTAAAGATAGTATGACTTTGTCGGTCTCGCAGCAGACACAAAGTCATTTTTAATACCTTTACGACCTCTGCCTGCTCTTTTTAAGAGAAAGAAAGGTGGATCAAATCTGATTTTTATGTAGTGAAAGAACATTTTATATATTAATAATTTCTAATCATGAAATGAGCATGAGAAAATTCTCACAAAAGCTCACT
>JADMKJ010000029.1:3404-6135 GCA_015478855.1 Proteiniphilum sp. | reverse complement strand
GCTTCTCCCCTCGGCCCCATCACCGTTCCCGAAGAGAACCTCATTCTGTCCAAAGTGCCGGAGAAGGGGATATACGGCACGGGACACAACTCGGTCGTACAGGTTCCGGGTACTGACGAGTGGTATATTGTTTACCACCGTTTCAGCCGCCCCGATGGTATTGAGATGGGAGATGCTGCAGGCTTCCACAGGGAGGTATGTATCGACAGAATGGAGTTCAGCGACGATGGTCGCATTAAACCGGTGCTCCCCTCTATTTAACCCCCGGCATTGCAGGTTGATTGATTCAACATCGTGCAGCAACCGGATTGGGTTAAGAACATTCCAACATGAATTATTTATTTTATCAGAAAAATTATATTGCAATGAAAATGAGAAGAGCTTTATTCGCTGTTGTATTGTCACTTTTTGCTGTTTTTTCTTTTGGCCAGGCCGGTTTTGGTGCGGCAGAGAAGATCAACGGCGACTGGAAATTTATGCTTAGCGACGTGGAAGAGGGTGAGAAAGTAACGGTCGATGACAGTAGGTGGCAGACTGTACAGCTGCCCCACGACTGGAGTGTCAGGCAACAGTTGAGTCCCACCCTGGCAAGCTGCGCGGGCTATCTGCCGGGAGGAATAGGGTGGTACCGCAAAACTGTTCAGGTGCCTGCAACGTCCGCAGCGGAAAAGGTGTATCTCTACTTCGAAGGGGTCTACAACCGCAGTGAGGTCTATGTGAACGGTCACCTGCTGGGCAAAAGACCAAACGGTTATATCTCCTTCCTCTATGACGCCACACCCTATATCAGGCCGGGAGAGGAGAACCTGATCGCGGTGCGTGTGGACCACAGCCGTGCTGCCGACTCCAGGTGGTATACCGGTTCAGGTATCTACCGTGATGTATGGATGATCAATGCCAACCCGCTTCATATCGCCCAGTGGGGTGTCTATGCCTATCCTTCCGTGGCAACAGCAAAGAGAGGGGTGCTCGATGTGGAGGTTCAGGTGACCAACGACTCGGAAAAAACAGAGGAAAAGATCACTGTCCTGAATGAGCTGTTCGACAATAACGACCGTCTGGTGGCCATCAAAAAGAGCAGGTTGGCGGTGAATGCCGGTGAGAACGCAACAGTGAAAAGTGCACTCACGGTGAAAAACCCGCAACTGTGGAGCCTGGATGACCCCACTCTCTACCGCCTCAGAACAACAATCCTCAACGATGGGCAGACGGTGGACCTCTCAGAGACGATGACCGGTTTCAGAACCTATACGTTTGACCCCGACAAGGGATTTGCCCTGAACGGTGAGTGGATGAAAGTGAAAGGTGTCTGTCTGCATCACGATGGCGGTGTCCTCGGTGCAGCGGTACACAAGGATGTGTGGAAAAGAAGGCTGCTCAACCTGAAGGAGATTGGCTGCAATGCCATCCGCACAAGCCACAACCCGCAGGACCCTGATCTCTATGCGCTCTGTGATGAGCTGGGACTGCTCGTGATGAACGAAGCGTTTGATGAGTGGGAGTTCCCTAAAAGGAAGTGGCTCGAAGGATGGAACGTCGGTACACCCGGCTTTGAGGGCTCCTACGACTTCTTTGAAGAGTGGGGAGAGCAGGATCTCGCCGATATGGTGCGGCGTGACAGAAACCATATCTCCGTTTTCGCCTGGAGCATAGGCAACGAGGTGGATTACCCGAACGATCCCTACTCCCATCCTGTGCTGGACGGAGGGGCGGAAACGGGATTCACACAGCCCATCTTCGGAGGCTACAGGAAAGATGCACCCGATGCAAACCGCCTGGGTGTGATCGCCAGGCGCCTCGCTGCCGTGGTGAGAAAATATGACCCGTCACGTCTCGTCACCGCAGGGCTGGCAGGTGTGGCCATGTCCAACGAAACGGATTATCCGGGAGCGCTGGACATCGCCGGTTACAATTATACGGAAGGGATGTATGATGCCGACCACAAGAAGTATCCCGGCCGGGTGATCTACGGTAGTGAGAACCGTCATGAGCTGGCTGCCTGGAAGCATACACGCGACAAGGAGTATATCTTTGGACAGTTCCTCTGGACAGGGATCGATTACCTGGGCGAGTCGGGACGCTGGCCTTCACGTGGCTTCTACTCGGGGCTGCTCGATTTCGGCGGGTTCATCAAGCCGAGAGGCTACTTCAGACAATCGCTCTGGAGCAGTCAGCCCATGGCATACCTGGGGACCTATCCCACACCCGGCAGTGGCAGTGGCAGCCAGATGAGGGATGTATGGTCGCAGCTCGATGCAGAGCAGGGTGGTAACTACGTGGAGAGAGCACCCTCGCTCGATGCATGGCCCATCTGGAATTACCGGGAGGGACAGTCGGTACGTGTGGTGAGTTATACCAATGCTCCAATGGCGAAGTTGCTCCTCAATGGAAAAGAAGTGGGCAAGGTGCAGGCTGCCAACGACGATCATGGGGTGATCTTCTGGGATATCCCTTACGAGCAGGGGCTGCTGACAGTTGTCGGGTTGGATGATGACAACCGGGAGATTGTCCGTCACGATCTGCGTTCATCGGGCAGGCCGAAAGCACTGAAGATTATCTCGGAAGAGCAGGTTATCACTCCTGATGGTATCGCGCAGATCATCGTGCAGGTGGTGGATGAGGAGGGTGTGCCGGTGATGCTCTCAGACGATGAGGTGACCTGTATGATTGCAGGCAATGGTCGTCTGCTGGGTCTCGAGGCCAGCAACAATGCCGATATGAGTGACTACAC
>JADMKJ010000029.1:0-3304 GCA_015478855.1 Proteiniphilum sp. | reverse complement strand
GCCACATGACCCAGCGATGAGTAGAAGACACGTCCTTTGCCGTACGATTTCTTCCATACTACCGGCATCACCGCACCGTCGATCCAGTCGTTGTGCTCACCGGTGAAAGTGGTGGTGGCCAGCACCTTCACATTGGGGTCGATATGCATAAAGTACTGTTCCGACGACATGGAGAAGTCATTCAATCCTGTTGTCACCGGATCGTTCTGATCAGTGATACGTACATCATATGGTATGATATTGCCCGGATGAGCTACCCATTGTCCCCCGACCATGTACTGGAACTCCACGTTGTTGCGGAATGAGTCACCAGTGCCGCCATGCCATCCGGCAAGGCCTGTGCCGCTCTTCACCGCGTTCAGCAATGCCCTCTCCTGTTGCGGGGTGATCTCACCCTGGGTGAAATGCTGGATAATCAGATCCACCTCTGCCATCAGCGCAGAGTCACCATAGCAGGAGAGATTGTCGAAAACGAACACCTCCGCCCCCTCCGCCTCCAGCCAGGGTACAAATATATCACGGCACTGCTCCGGCTCATGCCCGTTCCATCCTCCGTAAACATAGAGCACCTTCCTGCCCTGTAGTGCTTCCTGATTGATCTCGCCACTGTCTGACTGCTTGTTTGTGTTGCTACAACTCATGGTGATCGTCATTATTCCTAAAAACAGGGTTAAAAAATGTGTTTTAAAAAGCTTCATATGATTAATTTTTACTCACACGCATCGGCGTGTGTTAAATGATTTAAGTTTCGAAGTTTTATATACAGCTAAATCTTCACAAAAGTTAGACTAATTCTACGTTTAACAGAGATAAAACTTGTTTTAGTTCTGTGTTCACTAATAGAAATAGTTCGACAGACAATGTTCTGTGACCCATGTTTGCCGTCGTTCATTCAAGTCTGTCTGTTAATTCCCACAAAGATAAAAGTTTTTCAAACAGCGACAAATATAGTTGTTACAATTTGAGATCAGTTGCGCAATAATCGTTTTTGCTTACCATGAAGGTAATTCTGGATCATTCTTTCTTTTTTATCTACTTTTTTTAATCTATTTTTATGCTTTCTTTCGTAGAACAGGCTTCTATCATAGAGAAATATGCTTAATGTGATAAACAGATAAATAATTTTGACCATGAAATCAAAAAGAACCTACTTTCTTCTCTCACTCCTGCTGGTGATAATGGCCGGTTGCAACACATCCTACAAAAACAGTGCGTTCTCTCCCGATGAGCGGGCCGATGATCTGGTGAAAAGACTCACCCTGGAGGAAAAGGTGTTGCTGATGCAGGATGCCTCTGCAGCGGTTGAGCGTTTGGGCATCAAAGAATACAACTGGTGGAACGAAGCGCTGCATGGCGTGGGACGGTCGGGGCTGGCCACTGTCTATCCCCAACCTATCGGTATGGCTGCCTCGTTCGACAAGGAAGCACTCTTTCATGTTTTTGAGTCTGTTTCGGATGAGGCGCGCGCCAAGAACGCCTTCTATGCTTCACAGGGGAGTTACGAGCGTTACCAGGGACTCACCATGTGGACGCCCACAGTGAACCTGTTGCGTGATCCCCGCTGGGGAAGGGGGATTGAGACCTATGGTGAAGATCCTTACCTCACTGCACGCATGGGTGTGATGGTGGTGAAAGGGCTCCAGGGGCCGGATGATCAGCAATATGATAAACTGCATGCCTGTGCCAAGCACTTCGCCGTGCATTCCGGGCCTGAGTGGAATCGACACTCCTTCAACGCGGAGAATATCGACCCGCGTGATCTGCACGAGACCTACCTCCCCGCATTCAAAGCGTTGGTCATGGAGGGGAAGGTGCAGCAGGTGATGTGCGCCTACAACCGTTTTGAGGGTGATCCCTGTTGTGGTAGCGATCAGTTGCTGATGCAGATACTCCGTGAAGAGTGGGGCTATGAGGGGGTGGTTGTCGCCGACTGCGGTGCGATCGCTGATTTCTATAATGATTATGGGCACCAGACCCATGAGGGTGCAGCGGAAGCTTCTGCTGCCGCCGTGCTGAGCGGTACCGACCTTGATTGTGGCTCAAGCTATAAGGCCCTGCTGGAGAGTGTGGAGAAAGGGCTGATCGATGAGTCGGATATTGATGTCTCTGTCAGGCGGTTGATGAGAGCCCGCTTTGCATTGGGTGAGATGGATGATCCTTCGAAGGTCTCCTGGACAGAGATACCTTTCTCAGTTGTCGCCTCGGCGAAACATGACTCGCTAGCCCTCGACATGGCCCGCCGGTCGATGACGCTGCTGCAGAACAACAATGACTTCCTCCCGCTGAAGAGAGGTGGTCTCACCATCGCTGTAATGGGTCCCAATGCCAACGACTCGGTGATGCAGTGGGGTAACTACAACGGCACACCGCGCCGTACGGTGACCATCCTTGAGGGAATAGAGGCAGCCATGGGAGCTGACGACCGGCTGATCTACGAGCAGGGATCATCCTGGGTGGAACGTACCGTGATCAGGAGTGTTTTCAACCAGTGTCAGTCGCCCGAAGGAGCCGGCTTCAGCGGTCGTTACTGGAACAATACAGCACAGGAAGGTGCTCCGGCAGCTACAGTTCAGATCAACACACCCTTCCGCTTCTCTGCTGGAGGGGCGACCGTTTTTGCTCCCGGTGTCAACCTGACCGGATTCTCCGCTGTCTATACCAGTGTGTTAACTCCTGAGAAACAAGGTGAGGTCGTGTTCGATTTCAACTGCTCCGGCATCGTGAAGCTGAAGGTGGATGGTGCGGAGGTAGCTTCATTCATCAACAGGCACGGCACCCGCAAGGTATCACATACGATGGCTGTGGAGGCAGGAAGAGGGTATGACCTGGAGATAGCGTATGAACCACTCAAGAACGAGGCGCAGCTCAATTTCGACCTTGGTTTTAAGGATGATGTGGATATCAGCAAATCGGTGGAGAGCGTGAAGGATGCCGACCTGGTGATCTTCGTGGGTGGTATCTCTCCCTCTCTGGAAGGGGAGGAGATGGGTGTCGATCTGCCGGGGTTCAGAGGTGGTGACCGCACAGATATTGAACTCCCTGCTGTACAGCGTGAGCTGATCACAGCGCTCCACCGTGCCGGCAAGAAGATTGTCCTGGTCAACTGTTCCGGCTCTCCCGTGGCGCTGGTGCCTGAGACAACAATGTGCGAAGCGATCCTGCAGGCCTGGTATCCCGGACAGGAGGGAGGCACGGCCGTGGCGGAGGTGCTCTTTGGTGATTATAATCCTGCCGGACGTTTACCTGTTACCTTTTACAGCGGCCTGTCGCAGTTGCCCGACTTTGAGGATTACAGCATGCAGGG
>JADMKJ010000028.1 GCA_015478855.1 Proteiniphilum sp. | reverse complement strand
AAAAGTACAAAAAAATGAGGCATTCTGATAAAAAGAAAAACGGATGCACTCATAAGGAGCCCATCCGATTCACATTCAAAAGAGTATATCTTTTTCACGGAAGAACTTTTGTCACCAGTAGTGATACGGCTCTTCACGTTTCAAAAATATTTCATTAGAGGAATGATCCGTTATGATCAGTTCTCTTTTAATTTATCAATAAACTGCTCTGCATCATTATATGCAGCGCTCATAACTTCCTGCACCACACCTCCTGCCTGCGCTGCAATCATCGTTGGATTCAACCGTGACAGATAGGTATTACCGTCTGTTTTCTTGTATACAGAGATACGGCAGGGAAGCATATTGGAATAGATACGCAATTCATCGTCAGAGAGTAACCTGTAAGCATAATCCGGCTTACATAGTTCTATCACATTCACGGAAATGATATCTTTTCCGTTTTTCTTCATTATCTCCTGCAGATCGTGCTGATGGAGTATTTTCCATCCGCCCTCCAGAATGATCACGTTGAGCTTACTCACCGTCTCATCAAAACTGTATCTGCTTTTACTTTCCAGAAATAGCTGATCCATCATGTTTTTTTTTAAGATTTCTTTAATAATACCTCTTCAATCGCCTGCTTGAACGCATCTTTGGGTAATGCACCCTGCGCCATCTGCGGAGCCTCATTCATCGGGCAGAAAAGGATCGAGGGAATGCTTCTGATACCAAAATCGGCTGCCAACTGTTGTTCTGCTTCTGTATCTACTTTGTAGATGTATATTTCACCTTCATATTCAGCTGCCAGTTCCTCAAGAATGGGTGCAACCATCTTACAGGGACCACACCAGTCTGCATAAAAATCGATGATACAGGGTTTGTCCCCGAGATATTCCCATTTTTCGGGATTTGTTTCGTAGTTTGCCACTTTAGCCAAGAAATCGGCTCTCGTTAAATGAATTGTTTTTGCCATATTATTATCTGTTTTTGTAATGTTTGTATTCTGTTTGGAATCCGTGTGAGCGGACGTATTCTTTTTATTACTGTTATCGCATGAAACCAATGTGAACATCAGCGCTGCAGCTATTAAAATTGAAACTCTTTTCATTATTCTATCTCTTTATCATTATTATTCACAATCTCTTTGTTATTCTTCCCGGTTGCATCTTTCGAAAAGATATCGAACAACAGATACCCCATTACAGCTCCGTATAGCATCATTTTGTATGGATTGGATGTGATGGGACATGTACCGCTCAAACATCCTACATAATAATAATAGAGCCAACCGCCCAGTAATCCAGTCGCAACCCCGGCAAATCTAAGCCAATGTTTTAATAAAAAATCTTTCATTCGATTATAGTTTATATTCTTTCAATTTGTCTCATAGGGGTATCAGATCTGCTTCTCTTCACAACTCATAAGACACTTCAATACACTTGTAAATCTGTTGTCACTCAGTGAGTAAAAACTGTTCTTCCCACTTCTCCTGCAGTTGAGAATCCCTTTAGCACGCATATCTGTCAGATGATGAGAGAGTAATGACTGCTCACAATCCATGTTATCCATCAATTCCGTGACAGATTTTTCACCTGCCCTGGAGAGCTGCATAACCACGCACAGACGCGTCTCATTGGCCATCGCCTTTAAAATGTAGGCAGCCTCCTCAAATTGAGAGCGGTCAATTTTTATCTTTTCAATCTCAAATGCTGCTTCATTCATCTCATTCATTTATTAAATCAATATATGAACATACATTCATGTATTTTTGTTCAAAAGTACAATAGTTTTTTTATTCTGCAAAAAAAAATCAGTTAATTTTCAAATAATAGGTAAGTTTTGCCTCAATCAAACGATGGGCAGAACGGGTAAAATAGGCGTTATCGCTACGGCGGCTGTTGAAAACGTCCCCCAATCCAAAATAATATCGTCCCTCCAGGTCAATATCGCCGATAGCAGTTTTCAGTTCCATCCCAACACCGCCAACCAATCCATAATCAATGCGTCTCATTTCATCTGTGTGACCGTACTGGACACCGATGGGTGCATCCGGGTCTGCAGCCTGACGAGTAGCAACATCATCGGCCAGGGCTTTACTCATCTCCTCTTTATCGCCCAGCAGCATGCTAATTTGTGGCCCGGCATTAATGATAAAGCGGGTTTTATTTCCAAAATAGATATGGGTCATAATAGGAATCTCAATGTAGTTCAGGGTTCTTATATATGAGAAATCGGTTGAGGGGTCATATTCCTCTTCCCAGCCTCGTTGTGCGAAATTTACCTCGCCCACCAATCCCAGATATTTTTCAGAAATATATTTTACTGCAATCCCACCAAAAATACCTGTGTTGAGCAGTTGAGGTATACGTGGCATAAAATCAACACTGCGTGACATAACTCCACCTCCGGCACCAAGATACAATTCATGATTGAAAGGCTGTTTCTGTGCCAAAGCAGCGATCTGCAAGGTTAACAGAAAAAGAAGAAGGGAAAAAAAACGTTTCATCTGCTTTTGTCTGTTTTGGTTATTTGCCCGTTTTGGTCGTAATGAACAAGGAATAATCCATTGTTTATAAGGCCTCCCCAGTTATTAAGGCGTTCAAAATGAAAAGCGAACTGGAGAGATCTGACACGGATACGCTGAATATTTTGCTCAAAATGTGTTCCGTTACGACTCAAAGCTGTAAGGAAGAACAACCCGGTATCATAACCCCACATCCCGTAGCTGGGATAGGTTTCCATCAGTTTACGGTTGTACCATTTGCGGAAATTTTCGCGGAACTGTTTCGATTCTGCATCCATCTCATCGATAAAAAATGGAGTATAAATATAGGTGCCAAACAGATGATAATCATCCACCAGGTTCGCATAGGTTTGCCATTCAGGATGTCCGAAAAGAGGTGTAACATAGCCGGGATTAGATTCATGTACCTTCTTCAGCTCTTCAAGAATCACCCTCAATGTGTTGGCATCACCGCTGGCTGGAATGATGACATTCTCTTTACTTTTGCTCAATAAAGGGATGATAGATGTGCTGAGTGAAGCGGTGGAGGTAATGGTCTCATACTTGATATTGTTCTTCCTGAGATTGAGCTGTATCTCAGACAGAAGATCCATTTTATTGTTTTGCCCCCCATGTACAAAAACAATGTTTGCATTGCGGAATGTTTGAAGGAAGAGTGCTGACGCTTTCGTATGGGTAGCACTCGTGAGGGGGTTCACCTGAAAGATATTTCCATTGTTGAGTACCTCATCATTTGTCTGTGAGAAAGGAACTACATATTTTATGTTGTTTGCTTTTGAGAAGTCTGAGATGACTCTTATCTGTTCATCGTTGACGCCACCAATAATGAAGTGGAGAGATTTCATCTCCAATGTTCCCAGCAGACTTTCCAGCTTCTGTGTGTTTTTTCCCTTGCCAATCTCAAAGACATACAGCTCCAGATTGGCACCTTCGTTCTTCAATTTCTCCACAGCAAGCAGGAACCCTTCATAGTACTCCTGCAATCGCAGGTGTCCCCTACCCGCTTCATCCAGAAATGGCAGGAGAAGACCCACTTTCATAATATCCACACTTCTTGAAGGGGTATTAAGTGAGAGTAAACGGTTTGCCTCATTTTCTATTGAACGGGTATCACCTTCAATCTCACTTCTCTTCACAGGAATAATCAACTGCATATTGGTTTTTAATCCCCCGGAGAGCATAGGATTCATGCGCTCTATTTCACTCACCTCCACATTATAATTGCGGGCGATGTTGTAGAGTGTTTCCCCTCTGAGAACATGGTGGTTGATATTGGTAGTTTGATTCTCGTAGGGAGTGATTACTTCATATGACTCAAAGAAAGGTACACGGATAGTTTTTCCGATGCTGAAGGTCTCTACGGATAAACCGGGGTTCGCTCTCATCACATCTTCCGGTTGCAGTTGGTACGTTTTTGAAACAGAATAGAGGGTCTCTTTTGGCAGGATGGTATGATAACGATAGTTTTCCTCTTTAACTTCACTGATCACACGTCTTTGAGGAATGGTGAGAATCTGACCTTCGAAAATTCCGTCACTGGCACCCGGGTTGTATCGGGAGATCTCATTGACAGTTGTGTGATACATCTTTGAAAGGCTATAAACCGTTTCACCCTTTACAACAGTATGTTTAAAGGTGCTGTTTTGATCAACAGGTGAAGACTGGGAAACAGATAAGGAGGCTGCGTCAGAGGGACTCCTTTCAGCTTTCTCCCCTGTAAAAGGGATAAGTAGTTCTTGTCCGTTTTTTAAACCACTGTTAGATCCGGGATTATGACGCAGAATCTCAGCAACTGATACTGAGAAAGTTTTGGAGATGCCGTACAATCCTTCACCCGGTTTCACAGTGTACTTATAGTAAGTCTGTCCGTTTAAAGTAACAGTTTCGTAGGGCATATCCTGTGCCTGAAGAAGACTGAACCCAATGTTCAGCATGAACATGAAAACAAATATTTTACTCAACCGAATGGGGTTACACATCTTTGTATCCAATTTAAATTTGAGGCTGCATGTACAACTTTTAACCTACAAAAATAGGAAAATTAATTCATATAGTTCCTTTTCATGTGAAGTGTTACTTATTGTTTTACAGTTATTAAAACTATTTAAACACAATTAGGCTTATTCAGTGGAAAACATTTCTTATCGCAGGATTACTCATACATATGACTGTTCAGGGGTGAAAATCAATTGTCTAAAATGGCAATGGATCCTTGTTCTGTGAAATGAAATCAGAAGAGGAGTGTGACGGATCATCGGATGCATTGGCCGTTTTATGATTATTGTTCATTCTTGAAGGTCTTTCCACATACTTCTGTCCCACAGCATAGTCGTCGAGATTCTGGAAACGGGCATATTCATTGTCGAAGCGCATATTGGCAATACCGGTGGGACCGTTACGATGCTTTGCCACAATAATTTCGGCAATACCGACCAGTGAATTCCCCTTTTCATCTTCTGTGATACGGTAATATTCGGGACGGTGAATGAAGCAGACAATATCTGCATCCTGTTCAATTGCACCTGATTCACGCAGGTCGGCCAATTGCGGTCGCTTCCCCTCATTACCCTGACGGTTCTCAACGCCACGGTTTAACTGCGACAATGCAATCACGGGAATATTGAGCTCTTTGGCCAGCCCCTTCAGTGAGCGGGAGATCATACTCACTTCCTGCTCACGGCTCCCAAAACTCATCCCACTGGCATTCATCAACTGAAGATAATCGATGATCAATATCTTCACCCCATGCTCCCTGACCAGTCGTCGTGCTTTTGTGCGCAATTCGAACACTGACAGACTGGGAGTATCATCGATATAAATGGGAGCATTATAGAGAAACTTATGGTTTTTGTCCAGCCGTTCCCATTCATCGTCTGTGAGACGACCACTTTTAATGCTTTCACCTTTGATCTGACACACGTTCACAATCAGACGGTTCACCAGCTGCACGTTCGACATCTCAAGGGAGAAGACTCCAACTGGCAGCTCATAGTCGAGCGCCATATTTTTAGCCATCGTCAGCACAAAAGCCGTTTTCCCCATCGCAGGACGAGCAGCAATGATCACAAGATCGGACCGCTGCCATCCGGAAGTCAACTTGTCTATTTCCTTAAAGCCTGTAGGCAGACCACTCATACCATCCTTCCGGTTTGCAGCCAGCTGAATGTTATGCATCGCCTCCTTGATAACAGGATTGATCTGGATGACATCCTTCTTCACGTTTCTCTGAGAGATCTCAAAGAGTCGCCCCTCAGTCTCCTGCATCAGATCATCGACATCCACCGTCTCATCAAAGGCCTGTTGAGAGACCTCAGAAGAGAATGATATAAGCTCTCTTGCCAGATATTTCTGGGAAATGATGCGGGCATGATACTCAACATGTGCGGCAGAGGCTACCTTCTCCGATAACTCAGCCACATAAACTGCACCGCCTGCGGTCTCCAGCTCACCTCTACGCTTCAGCTCCTCCACAACCGTAAGTACATCTACCGGCTTCTGCTGCATGGCCAGTCCCTGAATCGATCCGTAGATCAGCTGATGAGTAGGATCATAGAAACTTTCTGCTTTCAGTATTTCACTCACAATGGAATAAGCGTCCTTCTCTAACATGAGCGCTCCTAAAACAGCTTCCTCCAGTTCCCTTGCCTGAGGGGGTAGTTTCCCCATCTCGGGTGTGAACACAGTTTTCTCCACCACTTTGACGGAAGGTTTTCTTTTCTGCTTTTCCATTACATACTATTTTTTCTAAAAGATTGTAAAGTTAGGGAGATATTTACATTAAGGGGAATTTTGTTGTTCATACTTGCGCAAAAGTTATTAACAAATGTTGTTGAAAACTATGCTACCCGTTGACCTGTCAGTAGATTCAATCAATCCCGAACAGCATTGGGGTGAACAGCCTCAACAGAAGCAGAAACTGGATGCTGCAATAGTCAGAAAAAATATAAATACGATTAAACTTTTGTCTGGAGAACTTGTTTTAAAGAAGAACCATTCCTATTTAAATTTTATTACATATTGAAATCACCAGGTTCCGCACCGAAAAAGATGCTGCATGCTACGACGGCATTCTTTCCAATCACCATCATCTCTACAGCAGTAAAAATGATAGAATAGATGATTTTGAAAACGAGGAGCTGGATCGGTTGCTCATCAATTTTTTCGCAAAAAAACAGTATTTCCGGTTTTGAAATAGAGTCTATACAACTACAGATAAATGGAAAATTCCTCAACAAGTAAGAAACCTTTAAACTTTAACGTATGAATGCAGAAGAATTAAAAAAACAGCAAGACAAGGAGAACCGGAAGAAGATGACCACCGTCGCGGGAGCACCCGTGGGCAACAATCAGGATGCGATGACGGCCGGACCGCGCGGACCGATGATGTTGCAGGATGTATGGTTCCTGGAGAAACTGGCCCATTTCGATCGGGAGGTGATCCCTGAGAGACGCATGCATGCCAAGGGATCAGGTGCATTTGGCACCTTCACTGTCACCGACGACATCACGCAGTACACTACAGCGAAAATCTTCTCGCAGGTAGGGAAAAAGACAGAGCTGTTTGTCCGCTTCTCCACCGTGGCAGGTGAACGCGGGGCAGCTGATGCCGAGAGAGACATCCGCGGTTTCGCAATGAAATTCTACACCGACGAGGGCAACTGGGACCTGGTGGGCAACAACACACCCGTATTCTTTTTTCGCGACCCGCTCAAATTCCCCGACCTGAACCATGCAGTAAAAAGAGACCCCCACACCAACCTGCGCAGTCCGAACAACAACTGGGATTTCTGGAGCAGCCTGCCCGAGGCACTGCATCAGGTGACCATCACCATGAGTGACAGGGGCATACCCCGCAGCTTCCGCCATATGCACGGTTTTGGCAGCCACACCTATAGCTTCATCAACGCCGACCACAGACGTCACTGGGTGAAGTTTCATTTCGTCACACAGCAGGGGATTGAAAACCTCACCGATGAAGAGGCTGAGGCAGTGGTTGGCAAAGATCGTGAAAGCAATCAGCGCGACCTGTTTGAAGCGATCGGCAATGGTGATTTCCCGAGGTGGAAGATGTACATTCAGATCATGAGCGAGGAGCAGGCAGAACAGATGCCTTACAATCCGTTCGACCTGACCAAGGTGTGGTACAAGGGCGACTTCCCGCTGATCCCGGTGGGTGAGTTTGAGCTGAACCGCAACCCCGACAACTACTTCCAGGATGTGGAACAGGCAGCCTTCAATCCGGCCAATGTGGTTCCGGGAATCGGCTTCTCACCCGACAGGATGCTGCAGGGCCGTCTCTTCTCCTACGGTGATGCGCAACGCTACCGCCTGGGTGTGAACCATCATCAGATACCGGTGAATCAACCCAGGGGCGCTAAAGAGCAGTACAACTCCTTTCACCGCGACGGACAGATGCGCATCGATGGCAACCAGGGTGCTGCCCTCCATTATGAGCCCAACAGCTACGGGATGTGGCAGGAGCAGCCGGAGCATGACGAACCGCTGCAGAAGGTGAGCGGCGACATCAAACGGTGGAACTTCCGCGAAGATGACGACAACTACTACGAACAGCCGGGCAAGCTGTTCCGACTGATGAAACCGGACGAGCAACAGCGGCTGTTTGAGAACACCGCCCGTAACATGGGCTGCAGTGATGAGATCATCAAGATCCGCCATATAGGCAACTGCTATAAGGCAGATCCTGCATATGGACGGGGTGTAGCGGATGCACTGGGGATCTCTTACGAAAAAGCAGGAATTCAGTAAGCTACTCTTCCCATCTTCTGAACCGGGGGTTATGATGCAATACTCCATGATGCCCCCCTATATGCTCCCTTGCATTCTCATGCAGGGGCCACACAGCTACCAGCCCGGGGTGCGGCTCATCTATGTTCTCATACATGGTGCGTCTGATCTCGGGCTGGGTGCGTACAATATCCCAAAGGCGGAACTCAGCAAGGCCGGTGTTGGCAGCCACATGTTTTGCCAGGGAGAGCGCTGCGGGGCTGGCATCCACAATACCGCCGTTTTCCGCAAACTCACCTGCCAGCTTTCCGTTGATATAATGCCGCCTTTGGTTCCCATCAGAGGTGACCGCCCAATGGACCCAGGCTTGAATAGGAATGCTGCCTCCATATCGTTCAGATGACGGATACCCCATGTAGGAATAGAGTAGTATCTCTCCATCCCTCTCACGCATATCAACCGAATAGCCCTCCTGCTTATAAGCCTGTTTTTTGATCACAAGCATATTGGTTGCAGCACTGTTATCGAGGCGTACCCACCCCTCGAGGGTGATCTCTCCGGCAGGGTTGAGTGTTTCGCGGTGGGGAATCTCCACATAACTGTTGTAACCTGTCAACAGATAACGGCTATAGGGGAGGAGATGATCCTCCTCCTCAACCCCCTTCTCTTCGCTGCAGGCTGTCCATAACATCGTTGAGAGCAACAGTCCCGCAATACCGTTAACAGAAGATGCGAATAGATGCTTCATATAGATATTTTTGTGAATGTATGTTGCCGTTAATTGAAAAGTTGTTTGATCTCCTCTCCCTCTTTCTCCAGGGTGTTGTTGTGTTGATTCGCATCATCGTTATGCGGATTGCCGTCGATATAGAGATCCGGGTCGAAACTGATCCGCAGGATATAATCGGGGGGGAACTCCTGTGACGAGCGCCACTTCTGAACCTGATAAGTGATTTCGAGGGTCTCGCCGGCATCCAGATCCTTGAAATCCTTGCTTATCAGCGTGACAGGGTCACCCGCAGCCGGTTTTTCAATGAGAAAGAGGGTCTGTTGTCCTTCGCTGGAGTGGTAAGGATCCCCGATGTTTTTTACAATGCCGGTGATGGTGACGTTGCCCACGAATGGCTCTGTCTGCTCCAGAGAAAATTCAAGTGACTCCGCGGCCAGATCGATATGAGGTTCTGCCTCCGGTGTTTCACTGTCGCAACTACCCAGCGAGATAAGCAACCAGAGGGATAAAAAATAAAAATTCTTCATCTTATTCCATTTTTAATAATTAGACATGTTGTTTCATTTCAGATAATCTTCACTCTGCCTTCACATATTGCAGACGAAAGGATTGACTCGTTGAACCGGTCTCCACACGATAGGATTCCAGATAACCTTCGCTGTTATACCGGTTATGGTAAATGCTTTCAGAGATCAACTCCCCCGAAGGTTTATACCTTTTTGCGCTCACCGGCTGGTTTCCGGAGACCGGCATCTCCGCATAACCGGGGATATTCCGTTCAATCATATATTCGTAAGATATACCCTGGTCATGTTGATATGTTGTATAACTATCCTGCACAGGCCGGCCAATCACCCTTCTTTCTACCTTCAGCAGTTTACCCGTCTCCGAAAAGGTGTGCCTGTGCAGGTAACTGACAATGTCAGGGTGACTATCTGAATAGAGCAGGTCTTCGATGACATGCTCCTTCGGGTATCTCCACTCCCGCCTGATGGAGCGCGATGGGGTGCCGTCGGCAAACTCATAGAGCGTCACATCACTCACCTTCTTCTCACCATCATAGGTGAGCGTACGGGTAGCTGTGTAATGTCCAAAGTCCATGACCACCGACTTCACTCGTCCCTTTGCATCCAGCGCTATCTCACGCTGTGACTTTTTCATTCCATCCAGATAGGAATCGATCCGGCGGATGGAGTATTGCTCATCATAAAATATTTCTAGATAGAGCGCATCATCCATAAACACTTTTTCCAGTAGAAGCCTCTTTTCTCCGGGTATGTCTTGATCGCTTCCGGCACAGGAGAGCACCAGCATGGATGCGCAAAAGACCCGGAAGAAATTGATGAGTAAGGGTGTGAACTGTTTCATGTCAACTTTTTGCAGAGGGTTTTTCAAAGAGCACGATCATGCCGCTGTCAACTTCAATCTCCAGGCTATTTTCATCTAAAGTAAGAATATTGATCAGGATGGTGGAACCATCTGAAGCGGTGACCACCAACATCTTACCATCTGAGGTCAGGGAATAGTCAAACCTGCTGAACATACTTTTACACTCATCTCCATCCAGCACATACGTTACATCCTGCAAAGTTCCATCCGCACTGAATTCGTAGTAGGTCTGTCTCTCACAATCGTTATCAGGCTGACTCATGCTCCCATCAGTCAGGGTTAACCGTTTGAAGTACCATTTCCCGATAATCAGGTCTTCTGCCGTGGCTTCGGGGATTGGATCACTCTTACTACAGGAAATCACCCATAGAGAGAAGAAGAAAAATATGAATATCCGTTTCATTTTTGTTGTGTTTATGTTCATTGTTTTATATCTCGCATGTTATCTATTGAACTGAACTCCCGACTGAACATCTGAAAGCTCACCGGTTGATCCATTCATTTACTCTCCTGTTCTCAAATAGTCACAAAGGAGAGGATGTTGAATTGTTTGCCTAGGCTGCCACATAAAGCGTGATCACCACCGCCTCTGCGACCTGGTCTCCCGGGGGTGCCAGATCAATGGTGTATCCCTTTTCAATATTCAGGTAGATCACCGAGAGTGTCTCCCCTGCCCCTGTCTCCGTACGCGACCAGTGGCTGCCGGAGGAGTAGTCATCATAAAAAGTGATCATCTCCTGATGTCTTTCGGCGGGATACTTCACTGTCCGATGGCCAGCTACGCCGTCCCACTCGTCGGTGATCACCTCCCCACCCTCGGGATAGGGTATCGGGAAATCACCTGATTCAGCCTCCTTGCTATCATCGGCGCAGGAGAGGATTACCGCAAAGAGGCACAAAGCCACGATCCATAAAAGTCGTTTCATTTTCATATGATTAAAATTAATAATTTTTAATGGGTGCATATGGAACTCGCTTTATTGACTACGTTGATTGCAAAGCAATTCATACACTTATGTGAAATTGATCATCCTGCTCGTTTCATATCCATGTTTTTATCCCATTATACATTGACCACAAAGAGCCATTCAAAACTGTGATGATCGATGTAATCAAAAGTTTTGACAAAAATAGGGGGGATGTGCAGCTGAAAAATAGGAAAAAAAGGACAAAATAAATGATTGCGCAGCAAATCAGTTTTTTTTGTTTTTAAGGTAGAGGGAGGGAGACAATCCTGCAAATCGCCTGAACTCAGCGGTAAAATGGGAGCTGTCGTAATAACCGCATTGATGTGCAAGCGAGGTCAGGCTTTGCGTTAACACACCCTGGTCGATGATCTCTTTTGCCACATTGAATCGTACAATGCGGGCAAAAAGCTTGGGTTTGAGTCCCAGGTAATGCAAGAAAGCCCTCTCCAGTGTTTTACGGGTGGTATTGGTCTGTTCCTGGAGGTCTTTCACACTCATGCTTCCATCGGTTTTTGTGAGGAGAGCGATCGCATTTTGTGCACTCTCCACCCGGTAATGCAGTGAGGTGTGCATATATTTATCGATCAGGAATTTTTCAAGTACCGCGATCATTCCCAATAGGCTGCCGGCCGACTGCATCTCGTCACAGAGAAGCTCCAGCTCCCATCCCCAGACATCCTCTGCAGGAATGATACTGTTGGCAACATGTTGCATGTTGATGCCGGTGACTCTGGTAATTCCCAACGGTTTGAACTTCACACCTATAATGTCAATCCCCTTTTCACTTGATTTGACAATCCTGGAACCGAGTGGCTGACCGCAGAGGTACGCCTGTTTATCCAGCGTGACAGAATGATCATCGTAGGTATGATGCTCTGGTTGTCTCTTGAAATTAAAGACCAGCCCCTGCAACAATGGCGTTGCATAATGCTGTATAACCGGGGTGGTAAGGTCTACCTTTGAATACCAGTAGGATTCTACCACCTCAGCTAAAAATGGAGTTGGGGGAAAGAATAGGTTTACCATAATTTCAGACGATCTACCTCTATCACGGTGAGGCAGAATGATGTGCGAAAAATGATTGACAGCTGTCTTTAAACTTGTTAAACAAAAAAAAGTATATCATTGAAGATACCTTACAGAGGCATAAAAGTAAAATATTTATTTGTACCTGTCAATAAACAGGCAAAAAAAATAAAAAAAAGAATCAATCCATAAAGGAGCTAAGTTAGAGTGCAGGCATTAAACAGCTCTTCACACCTTTAACTGTTAAGATCTCTGTAATTTGGCTAATGAATGTAATTATCAGCAGTAAACATAAAATTCATTATCTTTGCATTTAAAAATTTACAATCACAGAAGTATGGATATGAAAAAACGAATCATCTTCCTCACGCTATTTATCTTCAGCCTGACCCTTCTATCGGCACAGGATGAGATGGTGTGGAACTTTACACTCGAAGACAGGGGTAACGGCGAAATAGAACTGGTGGCCGATGTAAAGATTAAACAGGGATGGTACGTCTACGACACGCAGATACCCGATGGCGGGCCAACACCTACCCAGATCAGTTTCGACCGGATGACCGGTGCTGAACCTGTAGGTACTTTTCACGCAGCGGGCAAAGAGGCCAAAGTGAAATATGATGAGATCTTCCAGATGACCATCGGCACCTTTCAGAATAGTGCCCGTTTTGTACAGCGATTAAAAGTCACCGACAAGAGTGCCTTCTCCGTTGAGGGGGACGTACGTGCACAGGCGTGTGACGATCAGAGTTGTACACCGCCACTACCCAACGACTTCTCGTTCGATTCCGCTGACCTGCCGACAACGGTTATTGAAAGCGCAGCTTCTCCCGCGGGAACGACAGAGACTATAGCATCACCCATGGTGTTGCAGCAGGCACAGATAGGCGATAACAATCAGTCACAACGCACAGCTGTACAGCCAGCAGTCTCTCCCGCTGTGATCGACAGTGAGCTGCTCTGGACACCGGTGATTGAAGAGCTTCAGGCATATGGGATGAAAGGTAGCACGGCAGGGATGTCAATGCTGTGGATTCTTATCTCCGGTTTTATAGGCGGGCTGATAGCGCTGGTCACACCCTGTGTATGGCCCATGATCCCGATGACCGTCAGCTTCTTCCTGAAACGAAATAAGACAGCGAAAAAGAAAGCCATCACAGAAGCGTTGGTCTACGGTGCCGCCATCATCGTTATATATGTGTTGCTGGGACTCCTTATCACCGCCATCTTCGGTGCCAGTGCACTGAATAACCTGGCCACCAGCGCACTGTTCAATCTCATCTTCTTTGCCCTGCTGGTGGTGTTCGCCATTGCCTTTTTCGGCGGGTTTGAGATGGTGCTGCCATCGAAATGGACCAACAAGATGGATGAGAAAGCGGATAAGACCTCCGGTGCACTAAGCATCTTCTTTATGGCCTTCACGCTGGTGCTGGTCTCCTTCTCCTGTACCGGACCCATTATTGGGACACTGCTGGTGGAGGCTGCATCGGCAAGCAGCATCCTGGCGCCTGCAATAGGCATGCTGGGCTTCGCTATTGCCCTGGCGATCCCCTTTGTACTCTTTGCCGTCTTCCCCTCCTGGCTCGCCGGCATGCCCAAATCGGGCGGATGGCTCAATTCGGTGAAGGTGGTGCTGGGTTTCCTCGAGCTGGCGCTGGCCCTCAAGTTCCTCTCTGTTGCCGACCTGGCTTACGGATGGGGTATCCTCGACAGAGAGGTGTTCCTGGTATTGTGGATCATCATATTTGCCCTGTTGGGTATTTATCTGCTGGGGAAAATAAAGTTCCCCGGTGACAGTGACCTGCCGCATATCACCATCCCCCGCCTCTTCCTCTCCATCATCTCACTGGCTTTTGCCATCTATATGATTCCCGGATTGTGGGGAGCACCGCTGAAAGCAATCAGTGCCTTCTCTCCTCCCCTGTTCACGCAGGATTTTAACCTCTACGACGGAGAGGTGCATGCCAAGACACTCGACTATGAGACCGGCATCGCCATGGCACAACAGCAAAACAAACCGGTGCTGATTGACTTCTCCGGCTACGGATGCGTCAACTGCCGCAAGATGGAAGCATCGGTATGGACCGATCCGCGCGTAAAAGATCTTCTCGACAATGAATATATCCTGATCACCCTGATGGTGGATGACAAGAGCCGTCTTCCGGAAATCATCGAGGTGGAGGAGAACGGCAGAACGACCCGCCTGAAGACCATCGGCGACAAATGGAGTTACCTGCAGCGCCATAAGTTTGGCGCAAATGCGCAACCCTACTACATCGCACTGGATCATGACGGCAAACCACTGAGCCCCTCCTATGCCTACGACGAGAATGTGGAACGGTACATTGAGTTCCTGCAGACAGGATTGAACAATTTTAAACAATAAACCTGCAGAGAGGTCGTTACGGCCTCTTTGTCCTTTTACATATGAACAAAAGAGAACAAAAGCTGGAGGCTTTCGGGCGGCTGCTCGACATCATGGATGAGCTGCGTGAGAAATGCCCCTGGGATAACGTACAGACCAACGAGAGCCTGAGGGCAAACACGATTGAGGAGACCTATGAGCTGGCTGAGGCGATCATCAACAACGACAATGCCGAGATAAAGAAAGAGCTGGGCGACCTGTTGCTTCACGTGGTCTTCTACGCAAAAATAGGGGAAGAGAAGCAGGCTTTCGATATCGCCGATGTATGCAACGCCATCTGCGACAAGCTGATCTTTCGACACCCTCACGTCTTCGGCGATCAGAACGCCGACTCTGCGAGCATGGTGGAGAAATCGTGGGAGCAGATTAAACTGAAAGAAAAAGGAGGAAACAAAACCGTACTTGAAGGAGTGCCCTCTTCACTCCCCTCCATGGTGAAGGCGTACCGTATTCAGGACAAGGCCCGCAACTCCGGCTTCGACTGGAACGAACGCCACGATGTGTGGGATAAAGTGAGAGAGGAGCTGGGTGAGCTGGAGGCAGAGATTGAGAAGATGGATGCCGACAGGACAGAAGCTGAATTTGGGGATATGCTCTTCAGCATCATCAATGCCGCACGCTTGTATAAGGTGAACCCCGACAATGCACTGGAGCGTACCAACAAAAAGTTCACCTACCGTTTCAACTATATGGAGAAGAAGATCAGTGAAAAAGGCCGTTCACTGAAGGAGATGACACTTGATGAGATGGAGCAGATCTGGCAGGAAGCGAAAAAAAATGACCCTCTATGAAGAATCTATTATGTCCGCAATGTAAGATACGTCGTTTCTACCTGCTCAATGCTGCAGGTGAACGACTGGTGGTAACGGTCTCGGAAGACAAGCAGATCCACCCCATTCACGAAAACGAATCAACAGATGGATTTGACACCTCTCTGTTGCACTGCCTGGGCTGCTCCTGGAAAGGAACTGTCAATAATCTGACCTGAACTACTTCCCTACGCGCCAGCGTGACAGGATATTTCTCCGTTTCGGGAAGATACCGTTCTGTTTTGTGCGTATATCTTCTACGACGTAGAAGATATTGCTGTCGAACGCATTCAGTAATCGCTCCAGTTTTTTCATCTCCTTGCGGTCTACCACTGTCTCAATGATATCTACCGCATTGGTGGATCCCGTACCATGCGTCATGGTGGCTCCGAAATTCATGCTGTTGAGCTTTTTGATCAGGTCCAGCCCGTTTTTTTGCGTATATATACGGCACAAGACAACACCATATGCAATCTGTTTCTCAATCAGGATGCCCACATAGTTCCCCGCGGCATAGCCTCCCGCATAGGATAGATAAGCCACCATATCACTTGCCCGGGAGAGGATCTGTGAGATGATCACAATCCAGATAAAGACCTCGAAAAAGCCGATGAGCGGTGCTTTGTACTTTTCTCCTTTCGATACGAAGATGATGCGCAGCGTGCCCAGCGTCACATCGATAATACGGCCGAAAAAAATAATGAAAGGCAAAAGCCAGGGATAAACATCTAGAAAATCAAACATTGAAAATTAGGTTATAGGAAGAAGCTGGTCCGGAATCTCGCAACTTAAAAAGGCGAATGATCCCTTTAAAATCTCTTCCGGTTAATCTGTAAGTTGTTTTAAATATGCAATAAAATTGCGGATGTCTTCATCCGTGGTATCCCACGAGCAGACCAGGCGCATCTCGTTGCGGCTCTCGTCCCAGTCGTAGAAAAAATAGCGTTCACGCAGCCTGTCAGTCACTTCTTTTGGAAGTATAAAGAAAAGCGCATTCGATTGTACCGGCTGTGTGATCTCAATTCCTCTTACAGGACGCATCGCAATATACAGTTTTTGTGCTGCCGCATTCGAACGGCTGGCGTTCTCCAGCCATAATCCCTCATTCAGATAAGGAATAAACTGGGCAGAGAGAAAACGCATCTTAGAATACAATTGGGTAGTCTGCTTGCGGTAATATTTGATGTGCTCAGCCAGCTCCTTACGCAGCGGAACAAGTGCTTCACCAAACATCAGACCGTTCTTCGTACCACCCAGCGTAAAAATATCCACCCCGCAGTCGGTGGTGATCTCCTTCAGCGTAACCTCCAGAAAAGCACAGGCGTTGGCGATACGTGTACCGTCCACAAAGAGATACATGTCGTGCGCATGTGCCAGATCGGCCAGCGCCCTCACTTCGTCGGTCGTATAACAGGTACCCAGCTCCGTAGTCTGCGAGATGACAATCACCTTGGGCTGTGAGTGATGTTCAAAACCGAACCCGTGCAGATGTGGCAGCACCAGTGCAGGTGTGAGCTTACCGTCGGGGGTATTGATCTCTTTGAGTGCAGCACCTGTCAGTTTCACCGGAGCACCACACTCGTCCACGGCGATATGTGCCGTGGAAGCACATAGGATGGAATGAAAAGGCAGCGTGCATGCCTGCAGGGCCACCACATTCGCACCGGTACCGTTAAAGAGGAACCATGGCTCTATGCCGCTGTCATTAAGCAATACGCGGATAGCCTCTTCTGCCTCCCTCGTCCATTGATCATCACCATAAGCAATGGTATGGTCGTTGTTCGCCTCCGCGATGGCCTTTAAAATACGCGGGTGAACACCTGAATTGTTGTCACTTCCGAAACTTCGCATCTATCGTTGATTTAGCGTACAAAGATATAAATTTAAGCCAGATTCGCCAGCAGGAATTTCCTTATCTCACCGGGATCTTTCTGCTTGCGTTGTGCATAATCGGCCACCTGCTCTTCAGAGATCTCACCGATGGCGAAATACTTCGATTGAGGATGTGCAAACAGTAGACCACTTACAGAAGCATTGGGATACATCACTCCATTTTCGGTAAGTGAGATCCCTATCTCTTCCGAGGAAAGCAGATTGTGCAGAAGAAAGTTAGTCGTCTGGTCAGGAATAGAGGGGTACCCTACTGCCGGGCGTATCCCCTCATACTTCACAGCGAACATCTCTGCGATGGTGAGATCCTCTTCCGGCGCGTGGCCCCAGTATTCGCGGCGTATCTTCGCATGCAACCATTCGGTGGCAGCCTCTGCCAGGCGGTCGAGCAACGATTTCATCAGCAGGGAAGCAAATTCATCTCCTTCAGCTTCATACCTGCGTAATTGTTCATCAGCACCTGTGCCGGCAGTGACAGCGAAAGCTCCCACATAATCGGTGACTCCCGATGCCCGGGGAGCAGTAAAATCACTCAGACAGAAGTACTCATTCTTTTCAGTTTTCTTCTGCTGACGCAGGAAGGGAAATGATGTTCCACCCAGATAGAGTGTGTCATTCTCGCTATAGGCTTCATAGATCCCGAATATCGCTTTGATGTACGCCACATCCTCACGTACAAACTGCTGCAGCATCTCCTGTGCATCGTCGTAGAGCCTGGCTGCTTCCCTTGCTTTTTCATGCTCTTCTTCGCGATAGGTGGCAATCCATTCGGCGCGGCATTTCTCACATGGGTCAATTCTTGTGACCGTATGAAATTTAGCCGAGAGCTCCCATGCATGGAAAAAGAATTTCCAATCGATATAAGGAATAATCTCAGTAATCTTGATTTCATCGAGCAGTATCCGTCCCTTCTGGCGAGGAATTACCGGCTCGAAGGCGTTCCAGTCGATCCTGAAAGGATTGTCACGTGCCTCCTGCAACGAAACAAGTTCTGTTTTCTTTTGCAACCGGTTTTCACGCAGTTGTGCATACTCTCCCCTTAATTGAGCCGTGAAAGCCGTTTTGTTTTCTGCACTCATAAGATTAGCCACAGCTGTGGGGCTCTGCGATGCATCTTTTACATAGACTACTGCCCCATTACTGTATCGCGGCTCAATTTTAAGTGCGGTATGCAGCTTCGAAGTGGTGGCGCCACCTATCAGCAGCGGCAGGCTGAACCCTCCCTTCTCCAACTCTTCGGCCACGAGTGCCATCTCTTCGAGTGAGGGTGTGATCAGTCCGCTTAATCCCACAATATCGGGTTGCTCCTTTCTGATTGTTTCAAGTATCTTTTCTGGCGGCACCATCACCCCCAGATCGATGATCTCGTAATTGTTGCAGGCCAGCACGATGGAGACGATGTTTTTGCCGATGTCGTGCACATCTCCCTTCACCGTGGCAAGTAATATCTTCCCTGCCTTCTGTGAACCGCCGCCTGTCGATTTCTCAGCTTCGATGGTAGGCTGCAGAATGGCCACAGCCTTCTTCATCGTGCGTGCCGCCTTCACCACCTGGGGAAGGAACATCTTACCCGATCCGAAGAGATCTCCCACCCTGTTCATACCGGCCATCAGTGGCCCATCGATGATATCCACCGCCCGCGGGTAGGCTTCTAAAGCCTCGCCCAGATCTTCTTCCATGAAATCACCTATACCCTTTACCAGTGAATGGCTCAGTCGCTCTTCAAGTGACATGGTACGCCACTCCTGCATTTTTGTCTGCTCTGCTTCAGGTGTTTTGTCACCCTTGAGCTTTTCCGCCAGGGCCATCAGCCGTTCGGTTGCATCCTCGCGCCGGTTCAGCACTGCATCCTCAATAATCTCTTTCATATCGGAAGGGATATCTTCATAGATAACCGACTGGGCGGGATTCACAATGCCCATATCCATGCCTGCCTGTATGGCATAGTAGAGAAAGACCGAATGCATCATCTCCCTTACTGACTCGTTCCCCCGGAAGGAGAAAGAGAGATTGCTCACGCCGCCGCTCACCTTTACGTGTGGGAGGTTCTCCTTGATCCAGCCTACAGTTTTGATAAAATCGACCGCATAGTTCTTGTGCTCTTCCAGTCCTGTGGCAATGGCCAGCACGTTGGGATCGATAATGATATCTTTTGGATCGAACCCGTTCTCTGTGAGCAGCCTGTACGCTCTTTCACAAATGGCGATGCGTCGTTCATATGTATCGGCCTGTCCTGTCTCATCAAACGCCATCACCACCACAGCTGCACCGTAACTTTGTGCAAGCTTCGCCTGATGCAGAAAATCAGCCTCACCATTCTTCATCGAGATGGAGTTGACAATCGATTTCCCTTGTACACATTTCAGTCCTGCCTCCAGCACTTCCCACTTCGACGAGTCAATCATGATAGGTACACGCGACACATCGGGATCGGAAGCAAGCAGATTAAGGAAACTGGTCATCTCCTCCGCTCCTTCAAGCAGTCCGTCATCCATGTTGATGTCGAGCACCTGCGCACCATCCTCCACCTGTTTACGGGCTATATCGAGCGCTTCTTCATATTTTTTCTCCTGGATCAACCGGAGGAACCTGCGCGAGCCGGCCACGTTGCAACGCTCACCAATGTTCAGGAAATTTATCAAAGGCGACACCTCCAGCAGTTCCAGTCCTGATAATTGCAGATAAGCCGGAGGGCTGGACTTCTGGTGTGGTACTGCATTCTCTACCATATGGACATACCGGGTTATATGATCGGGTGTAGTGCCGCAACATCCGCCGATGATATTCACCAGGCTTTCATCAATAAACTCTTTCATTTGCAGCGCCATCTTCTCCGGTGTCTCATCATATTCACCCAGCTGGTTGGGCAGCCCCGCGTTGGGATAAGCACTGATGAAAAAAGGAGCAATCTTTCCCAGCTCTTTCACGTAGGGCTTGAGCTCTTCAGCACCAAAGGAGCAATTTAGTCCTATCGCCAATGGCCGGGCATGGCTCACAGATGCAACAAAAGCACTTAGTGTCTGCCCTGAAAGGGTTCTTCCGGCTTTGTCGGAAATGGTTACAGAAAGGATGACTGGAATGTGAATGTCCTTTTCGGCAGACACCTCCCTGGAAGCAAAGATCGCAGCCTTGGCGTTGAGCGTATCGAAGATGGTTTCTATAAGAAGCAAATCAACCCCTCCCTCAACCAAAGCGACAATCTGTTCTTTGTAAGCGGCCTTGAAGTCGTCAAACGTAGCAGCCCGATACATCGGATCTTCCACGCGGGGGCTCATGGAGGCTGTTTTGTTGGTCGGCCCCACCGATCCTGCTACAAAACGGGGCTTCCCGGGTGTCAGGCGTGTATATTCATCGGCTGCCTCCCGTGCCAACTTTGCTGCCGCGAGATTGATCTCCGTGGCCAGGTGACTCATCCCATAATCCTGCATCGAGATGGCTGTGGCGTTGAAGCTATTCGTTTCGATGATATCGGCACCGGCAGCAAGGTACTCCCGGTGTATCTGCCCGATCACATCGGGTTGGGTGAGCGACAACAGATCGTTGTTGCCTTTGAGCAGCCGATCAGAATCCTTGAAGCGCTCACCGCGAAAATCAGCTTCACTAAGCTTGTGGCGCTGTATCATTGTTCCCATGGCACCATCGAGGATGAGGATGCGCCGGGATAAAACTGTTTCAATATTCATAAAACATTCTCTTTACTTTATTTTGACCAAAAATAGGCATAAAAATTGATTTATAAGCATCTTCTGGTTAGAAGCTGGCGTTGGCCATCTTCAGCTTTAATACAAATCTCCTTATCCAAACAACAGCCCAGGCCAGCACAAACCGTACACCAAGGATCCACCAGATGGAGACACCCAGTGCCACAAACAGCAGATTGTCTTCTAAAACCGAATGGGAAACAGCAAGGTGATAATTCAATAAACCGGCATCCGTCCTGCTTACTTTCCCATCCTTCATCTGATCCATCAACATCGCTCCGCCATATGCCAGGCCGACAATATAACCGATAAGCCACAGGAATCCGGTGGCGGGGGGTAATCCGAACAATTTGAGAAGAGGTGCAATCCCTTTGCTTAACTGAGGGATGAACTTGTACTTCTCAAGCAGGTTATACAACATATTCAACAGGAAAACGATCACAACAATCAGTAAAGTTATCTGCAGTGAACTTTTAAGCCACACAATAAAGAGGTCCTTAACAGTGTTGATGGCAGCCATATCTGTTTGCACGAAAACAGGCATCCCCATATTCAGCGGCAGGATGAGGTTCAGTGTGAGACCTACGACAATGCTCATTGAGATTCTCAAAAGTGTCATCGCCCAGAAGGAAGTACCTGTCTTTGCCTGGATAGCGCTTTCAACAGGTAGGTTGTGCGAAATCTGACACATCAGCGCCAGGATGGTCAGTTCACGCAAGGTGATGGACATCGAGGTGATGATAGCCAGTGGGGCATATAGCGGGAGGAAGATACTTGTCATGAAGACAATGGCCGTACTTCCCGGCAGTCCCATGTAGACAAAGACGGGATTGAGGAATTCGGCCATATAGGTAAGGATACCGTAAAAGTCCAAAAAACGCACAAGCAATGATATGGGCAGTATAATCCGGAGGAGCCACACGGTGGTGTACGCCGACTTTGACAAAGCACGAAAGATAATGTTTTTTCGAAATTCCATTTGAATAAGTGAATAAAATGGAAATAAAGATGATAAAGATAACCCTACACAAATGAATCCTACGAGGATATAAACAACTACTGCTTAAACATCCTGTCCATATCTCTTTTGTCTTCTTTCTCTTTCAGTGACTGGCGCTTATCGTACTGTTTCTTCCCTTTCGCCACTGCTATAACCAGTTTGGCCAGACCCTTCTCATTGAGAAACAAACGTACAGGTATAATTGTGAATCCGGTCTCTTTGGTCAATCGGGCCAGCTTCTGCAGTTCTTTTTTATTGAGCAGCAGCTTGCGGTCGCGGCGTGCAACATGATTGTTGTATGAACCATAAAAATATTCAGCAATATGCATGTTTCGTACCCACATCTCTCCCCGTTCTATAAGACAGTAGGTATCCACAAGACTTGCTTTTCCCAGCCGGATGGATTTTATTTCGGTACCTGTGAGTACCATACCGGCAGTAAAGACTTCAACCAGTTCATAGTCGAAGGTAGCACGTTTATTTTTTATATTGACGGGTATCTGTTTCATTATTGTATCATAAGTGAGAAAATAGACTGAATGAGTACTGGCGTAAAGACTACCAATGCTGAAACCAGAAGTACAAAATTCACACGCCCCTTCTCAGGCACTCGTATGAAGAACTTCGCTCCCATATTTACCAAATGGATAGTATATAGAACAAGTATCCAAAGTATAAAAAAATCAGACAGAAAGGGTATAATCACATATAAGGCATAGAGTACAACCGACGCATAACCCACAAATTGCTGAAAGCGGGGCAGGTTTTTCTCCAATCCAAAGCGATATGCCAGTTCATTCATTACATAGGAGGCAATAAAATAACCGCCATACACTGCTACAACAGTGATGATGGTGCTTTTTAATGCGCTCTCCAGATCGCCCTCCCGCGTAAACCATAACCCACCGATGAAGGTGGCCAGTGCTATGATGCCAAACAACGGATGAAGAAAATGAGAGAGAAAGTCACTCTCAGTTTTCTCTTCCTTCTTCAATTCTTTCCATGCCCTCGGAGACGCAACAATCAACTGTGCAACAGTTACAAACAGATCTCTCCACATTCCTTTCTGATTTTGGTCTGCAAAGGTAACGAAATAGTGTTAATAAAGAGAACCTGAGAGAGATAAAAAAACAGCAACACTTTGTAAAAAGGTTGCTGTCTTAACAGATCAAATAAAAAATACTAATCTCCGGCAACAGTCATCGCGTAAGATTGTGATTTAATTGGTTCTTCCTGTCCTTTCAAATAGTATTGAAATTTTATTTTCAGTTCTTTGGTTGAAGTCTGGCTGGAGCCCTCATATTCAGCACGCAGGGGAGTCATGTTCAATGCAATTATATCTGTTTTGGTGGTGGTTGATGAACCAGCTTCAGGTGAGCCTGTAAATGTCAGCTGAATGTCGATATTGATCTCATCTTCATTTGCTTCAGGATCATCAGTAACATAATACTGTATAACTGCTGTTTCCCCTTTTTGGGATTCGTAGGCATACTGAAAAAGCCAGTAATCACCCAGATAGAACTTGTCTCTCGCATAAAAGGGAGGATCTATGCCCACAAACTTACGTGGTTCTTCCTGTACGGGACCTTCACTCATATTGACTGTGGTACGGCTCACATCGATAGGGTCACCGCTGATAATCACATTGTCGGCCAGGATTTCACCAATGGGTGTGGTACCATCCTCTTCATTCCATGTGTAAGTAAAAAACTTAAATGTGCCTGCCTGCATCAGTTGAATCTCATTGGAAATAATTGTTTTTCCTGTCAATGTTCTTCCAAAGGTTTTGCCCGAAAAATCATCCATGGCAATATAAGTAACAGACGATTCAGAATAGTTCCTACTTCCTTCACCAAGACATGAAGACATTAAAACACTTACACCAAGAAGAGCAAAGAGTAAAATTTTACTTTTCATTTTCATCATTCTATTTCAAATTATTGTGGTTATTAAAATTCATACCTCAATCCAACATTCAGATCCATCACGATCTTCCTGTCGGAATAGATTGTTTTATACTCATTGTTGGCATCAAAATAATAGGCGCCGCCAATTTTACCATACATCTTCAATCCGTTATAGATCGGATAAGAGAGACCCAGACCTGCATTCACTGAGAGCTGCGGATTACGTTGTGAGATCCTGGTGATTTCCTCCTCCTCAGAAGAACTGTTGAACTCCTCTGTTTGACCTTCTCCTACCTTTCTGTATTCACCATACAGATCTTTCTCCAGCATACCTCCAACAGAAGCATAAACATTCAGTTTGTTGAGTGAGAAGAGGTTGTAATTAACATTTAACGGGATTCCCAGATAATGAAGACGTTGTGTTTCATTAACCTGGAAATTGGTATTGGTGTTTCTTACTTTTGAGGCAAGATAGGTATATACCAGTCCTGTTTCAATGTAAAGATCGTCGAAAAGTGATTTAGACAACGTAAAACCAAATGATACAGGTTGATCATGCTCCATTTCAGAAACATTGCCGGCGCTGTTGTTTGCAGTCAGTACTGTCTTATTAGGCTCCCCGCCATATTGATTTTGATCATCAAGCGTCGCACTACGTAAGGTCATGGGTGAATTCACCGTTTGCTGGAACGAGGTCAGTCCGCCCCTGCCGTTTAAAGCAAGTATAATCCGTTCTCCTTGATTTCGTTGTGATTCGTTTTCATAAAAAAAGCCATCACGATTGCTTCCGACAGTAATAAATTCCTCCCTGTCTGCCTCCTTCGCCGTTTTCTTATTCAATGCAGTCATCTTATCATGGAGTAGATCATGATCTATTATGCGATTTGCACCAATCGCCTCCTTTCGGTAACGGTTCAACCATGCTTCTACAATTGCAGTAGGATTTGAAGAGGAAATGACTTTTTCTCTTTGTGCATACCGGGCTCTTGAAGCAAACAGTTGCTTACTCCCCCTGACCCGGGTCACAGGCTGCATGGAAGCCTCTGGCTCCGGTGACACCACACCCTTGTTCTCAGGGGATATCTTCGTTACGGATGCTGGTGATGCTGATTCAGCAATCAAGGGCTCAGACTCAACAGCCCTGTCACGGAAAAACAATATGCTCCCAATGAGCATGACCATCATAGCAACTGCGGAACCGGCATACCACCGGCGACGGGTTATCACCCTGGTTGCCCTGGCTGCTCTCATCGATTGTTCTATCCGCTCCCAGCCATCTGCCGGAAGGGGCGCTTTGTAATCGCCGAACATCGACTGAAACTCCCTTCTAATATCGTTATCTTTGTTCATTATATTTTCTGTTGCTTTGGTTAAGAATGGCAGTTATTTTTTTTTGTAAAATACTCTTAGCCCGAAAAAACTGAGATCGTGACGCTGCTTCATTGATTCCCAATAGTTGAGCAATCTCCCTGTGCGACATATCTTCGAATATAAACAGGTTAAACACCGTTCTGTAACCCGGAGGCAGATCTCTGATCATCTCAAGCACCTCCTTACGGGGGATGTTTTCAATATCTAATATATCATCCTCCAGGGTTTCTGTTGAATTAGCATGCAAGAACCCATACTCTTCCAGGAACCTGTTTTTTTGCTTTTCTTTCCTGTAATTCTCCAGCGCCAGATTGACAAAAATCCGTCTAATCCATCCTTCAAAAGAACCCTTGCCCTTATACGAGCTTATCTGCGTGAGAACACGGATGAATCCATCGTGTAACAGGTCGCGGGCAGTCTCTTCATCTCTGCAATAGCGTATACATACAGCCATCATCAAAGGAGCATACCGATCATATAATGCCTTTTGAGCATTACGGTCCTGTTTCTTACACGCTATTATCAATTGCGAATCATCCATTCTTATCGCAGTTCATACTATAGATGGGGAAAAAGAAAAAAAGCTGCATGCACACGCTTCTTTTTTCGTCTATTTATCTTTTTTTAAGAAATGACTCTCTTCTATTCTTTCGAAGAGATACTTTTATAAACATCAAATATACTATCAGCCTTAAAACAAAGCAAGTGAATTTAATTAAGAATATGTAAATTAATATTGCAGTGTAACTCTTTTTTCTCTATTTTTGCCTTATATATCAACTAATACTCTTTATATGAAGGATTTTTTAAAAATCATGCTGGCATCCGCGTTAGGTTTCATTATCGCGAATATAATTTTTTATTTAATTGCAATGATCATCTTTGTAGGTGCGATGGGATCTATGGTTGGATCTTTTTCTTCAGAAAAGTTCACACTACAGGATAATTCTGTGCTGAATCTCAGGTTGAACGGCCCTATCACAGAGCGTACTGCCGAAGAAGACCCTTTTACCTCACTGTTAGGTTCTGACCTGCTTACTCCCATGGGACTGAATGATATAGTGAGTGCGATTAGAAAGGCAAAAAATAACGATAAAATTAAGGGCATTTATCTCGATTCCCGTGCTGTGTCTGCATCTATGGCCACCCTGGCAGAGATACGCAGGGAACTGGAAAGCTTCAGAGAGAGTGGGAAATTTATCGTTTCGTATGCTGACACTTACTCACAAACAGGCTATTACCTGGCCTCACTGGCCGACAAGGTTGTCATCAACCCGGAAGGCAATCTCGATCTGCATGGACTTGCCTCGATGCCTATCTTCTTTAAAGATGCACTGGACAAACTGGGTATCGAGATGCAGATATTTAAGGTTGGCACATACAAATCGGCAGTAGAGCCCTTCACCCAGAATGAGATGAGCGAAGCCAACAGAGAACAGGTGAACTCCTACCTGCATGATGCCTGGAGTTTCCTCCGAAGCGATATAGCCGCATCACGCACGCTCACTCCCGCGGATATAGATATGCTGGCCAATCAAATGCCTTTGATGCAAACCACGGATTTTCTTCTCTCAGCAAACCTCGTGGATACGCTGCTCTATGAGACAGAAATGAAAGATTATTTGCGTTCACTGCTCGAATTGGAGGAAGATAAGAAAATTCCTTCGGTCACCGTTGCCAACATGAAGTCGGTCACAACGAAGACAGTCAAGAAAACAAACAACACCATCGCCATCCTTTATGCATCGGGTAATATCGTTTCAGGTTCAGGATCAGCCAATATCCAGGATAAATATATGGTGAATCAGATCGAGAAGCTGAAAGATGATAAAGAGATCAAAGCTGTTGTTTTCCGTGTCAACTCAGGTGGAGGCAGCGCTTATGCCTCGGAGCAGATCTGGAAAGCGATTACCGACCTGAAGGCTGAGAAACCGGTAGTGGTCTCTATGGGAGACCTGGCTGCTTCCGGAGGTTATTATATTGCATGTAATGCCGATAAGATTGTGGCTCAACCCACCACACTTACCGGGTCAATAGGTATTTTCGGCGTGATACCCAACTTTGAGGGTCTCACCAATAAGCTAGGTGTACATACCGATGTGGTGAAAACAAATGAATTTTCCGATTTCGGTAACATGACACGCCCCTTCAATGATCAGGAGAGCCAGTTGTTGCAGAATATGATAGACAGAGGCTATGATCTTTTCCTCACCCGTTGTGCCGAAGGGCGCAATATGCCGAAAGATTCTCTGGCACTTTATGCCGAAGGGCGTGTATGGACAGGTAATCAGGCAAAAGAGATCGGTCTGGTGGATGAGTTGGGAGGCATAGAAAAAGCCATTGAGATCGCAGCAGAGATGGCCAATCTGGGGAAGAGCTACGTGATTTTTGAATATCCCAGGATGCGTTCCATGATAGATGAATTACTCAACCCGGTGAAAGAAGATCTGGCAGCCAGAACGCTGAAAGAATACCTGGGAGAGAGCTATGAGCTTTTTATGATTTTGAAAGATATTAAAGAACAGGATTATATACAGGCACGTATTCCTTTTGATCTGAATATTCACTAACCCGAATGGACAATCCTTCCATTGAACCACGACGATCCCTGCAACCTTTATCATGGCTGTACGGTATTGGTGTGAATTTACGGAATGCCCTGTTCGACAGGAAAATATTAAAGCAACACACTTTCAACATCCCTGTCATTTGTGTTGGGAACCTCACTGTTGGTGGAACAGGAAAAACGCCCCATATTGAGTATCTTATCAGGTTATTGACCCCCGACTACAAAGTGGCGGTATTGAGCAGGGGTTACAAACGCAAGAGCAAGGGTTTTCACATTGTGGACACTGACTCTAAAGTGAGTGATGTGGGAGATGAGCCTTTACAGATAAAGCAAAAGTTCCCGGAAATACTGGTGGTGGTGGATAAAAACAGGGTGAGTGCCATAGAAAAGATCCTCACCATAGAGAAAGATGAACGCCCTGATGTTATTCTGCTGGACGACGGTTTTCAGCATCGCCACGTGCAGCCTTCGCTTTCTATTCTATTGGTTGACAGCAATCGCCCGGTATATGAAGACTTCCTGCTGCCTGCAGGATCCCTTCGTGAGCCTTTGAAAGGAAAAGAGAGAGCGTCCATCGTACTGGTAACAAAATGCAATCCCGATATGCAACCGATTGATTTTCGGATCTACACGAACGGGCTGAATCTGTTTGCTTTTCAGGAGTTGTATTTCACATCGGTCAATTACGGAATGGTGAAGCCTGTTTTCCCGGATTACCAGCAAGAACGCTTTGTGATGGATGACCTTCGCAAGAAGCATGTGTTTTTAATTACCGGTATAGCCACCCCTCAGCCACTGGTGGAGAAGCTGGAGCATAAAACATACAACCTCTACCCCAAATTCTTCCCCGATCACCATCAGTTCACTGAAGAAGATATTGCCTCCATTCGTGAACTGATTCAGTCGGTGGATGATGACGATAAAATCATCCTCACCACTGAGAAAGATGCTGTAAGGTTCAGATCATTGCCTTCACTTGACGAGGAATTGAAAAAAATGCTCTACTATATACCCATTCGCATTGCATTCACTGATGAGAAAGAAAAAGAATCATTCAACAATAAAATTATAGAACATGTTAGAGAATATCAAACAAACAGCAAATTATCTGAGAGATAAAATCGGCGAAATACCCAATACGGCCATCATACTTGGTACCGGCCTGGGTGAGCTGGTACATGAGATCGAAGATAAAAACGAAATATCCTACACCGAAATACCCAATTTCCCTGTCTCCACCGTGGAGGGACACAGTGGCAAACTGATCATCGGCACCCTGGGAGGAAAGAAAGTACTGGCAATGCAGGGTCGTTTTCACTATTACGAAGGGTACGACATGAAACAGGTTACCTTCCCCATCCGTGTTTTCAAGGCACTGGGTATTGAGTATCTGTTTGTGTCGAATGCTGCCGGTGGGATGAACCCCAGTTTCGATATCGGTGACATCATGCTCATTGAGGATCATATCAACATGTTTCCCGAGCATCCCCTTCATGGGAAGAACCATAACGAACTGGGTACCCGCTTTCCCGATATGAGTGAAGCATACAACAGAGAGTTGCGCCTGAAGGCGATGGAGATAGCAGTGGAAAAGAATATCAAGCTGCAGCACGGAGTATATGTTGGCGTTTCCGGCCCCACCTTTGAGACACCAGCCGAGTACAACTATTTCCGTGTTATAGGAGGTGATGCGGTAGGTATGTCCACCGTACCTGAAGTGATCGTGGCCAATCATGCCGGGATGAAGGTGCTCGCCTTCTCTATCATCACCGACCTGGGTGTGATAGGTAAGATTGTGGAGGTCTCACACGAGGATGTACAGGAAGCAGCCAAGATTGCTCAGCCTAAGATGGCAGAGATCATGCGTACGATAATTCAGAAGATTTGATGAGCAGCACAGAGATAGCCACGCTGGGGGAATTCGGTCTGATCGATCATCTGACCAAAGATATTCAACTCAGACATGAGTCATCGGTCAAGGGTGTGGGTGATGATGCCGCCATCCTTGATAATGGCACCAGTAGGACACTTGTAACGACCGATCTTCTGCTCGAAGGGATTCATTTCGATCTGATCTATGTCCCGCTGAAACATCTTGGATACAAGGCGGCAGTAGTCAACTTCTCCGACATCTATGCGATGAACGGTAAGCCACAGCAGATCACAGTGTCGTTGGGAATATCGAAACGCTTCTCGGTGGAGGATCTTGAAACGTTTTATGAGGGGGTGAAGCTGGCCTGTGATATCTATGAGGTAGATATCGTGGGAGGTGACACCACCTCCTCCCTCACCGGATTCACCATCAGTATCACCTGCATCGGAACGGTCAACGCGGAGAGTGTCGTCTGCCGTAGCGGAGCTAATGATACCGACCTGATCTATGTTTCGGGTGACCTGGGTGCCTCCTACATGGGTCTGCAGCTACTGGAAAGAGAAAAGACGGCCTTTGACGGTTCCGGCGACTTCAAACCTGATTTCTCGGGGAAAGAATACCTGCTGGAGCGACAGCTTAAGCCGGAAGCGAGGAAAGATATTGTCAAATCACTGGAAGAGAACGGGATCATCCCCACCTCCATGATTGATCTGTCAGACGGGTTGTCGTCTGATATGCTTCATATCTGCAAACAGAGCAACGTAGGCTGTCAGATTTTTGAAGAACGGCTGCCTATAGACTATCAGACTGCCATGATGGCCGAGACATTCAATATGAACGTGACCACAGTGGCGCTGAATGGCGGTGAGGATTACGAGCTGCTCTTTACCGTACCACTACATCTACACGATCAGATGGAGCACATCAAGGGAGTGCACCTGATAGGTCATGCCTCGAAGCCTGAAACAGGATGTTACCTGGTTACACGTGACGGTCAGGAGATGCAGCTCCGCGCACAGGGATGGAATCCCATTGCCGACGAATAAAATTGTGACATTTTTATGCACAAATTTTGCAAATCCCGAAAATGCGCTTATCTTTGCACTCGCAATTTAAGCAATGTTGGTGCCATAGCTCAGTCGGTAGAGCAACGGACTGAAAATCCGTGTGTCCCCGGTTCGATTCCTGGTGGCACCACATTAAGAAAAAGGTAAATAGTTGAAATAATACTGTTTACCTTTTTCTTTGATTTGATTTATACAAATAATGCAGAAGTAGTAATACTGCCGATTATTCGGGTATGGTCAATCAATTACCTCGAATGTTAATTTTACGTTTACCCGAAATTCCTGAATCTTACCATCGCGTACGGTAGCAGATTGCTCTTTAACGTAAACAGAACGGATTCCTTTCAGTGTTTCGCTTGCTTTTTCAACTGCTTTTTTTGTTGCATCTTCCCAGCTCTCAGATGAAGAAGAAAGAATTTCCACGACTTTTAATACAGACATAATAATAGTTTTAAAAAGGTGAATAAATAATGAAGTTAATAGTTTAGGTTATACTAAAAACGTTATATCATAACAATAGTTCAGTCAAAATTTCAAATACAATTCTTTTCATTTTGGCATTCTATTCATACATGGGGCTCTACATGGCTGGAATTGTAATTGTCTGAATAAAAAGACTTAAGATACTTATCAATGTAAAGTTCTTTTTCTTTCGACCGGTATTGCTGAATATAGCGTGGATGCTCGAGGACGGTCAATTTGTCGAACAACCTCTCCTCTGCATTGAGTTTGCCGATGAAGTCTCCGTTTTTTTTGCCGAGGATAAACACCTCTGAAGTGTCCAGGCCCATATTAATATGTTTCTTCAGGGAGTCGGTCATGAACCCCTTCACGGCCTCAAAGAGTGCCGGATCATCGTAATAGTTCGCATTAAGCCAGCTGCCTCCTGCTGATTTTCGGATGATTGCCAGTGGAAAGGGAGAGTTGATATAAAAATCACTGTAAAAACGTGCTGTACCTCCATATGCTTCAATCATGTCGTAGACAAAGAGGGAGGAGACCTCGTGGGTGTGTGCCGAATGCATGGTGATGCCGCAGGCACTCTCCAGTCGCTTGGTATCGGTGAAGGGAATGCCGGTCACCCCTGCCCCATGCCTGCCCGGGTTGATCCCTATCAGAAATCTCCTTTTCTGGTTGTCGTCGTAATACTTCCGGTAGAAAATCTGCATCACCTCTATCGTCTCCGGGTTGTCGAGGAATGGGTTAATCACCTGAAACCCTTCCGGCAAATCTCCTGCATAGCCTAGCCGGCGGTTAAATTCAATTGCCTTATCTGCAAATGTCTGCATGATCAGAAAATAATCATTTTTGAATTTAATAAAAACGCCAAAATATACGAGCACCAAACAAAAAGACAGTGATACAAATCAATTATACCAATCACAAACAACCCCAAAGATAACCAAAATGGAGAAACGAACTAAATAATAGCGAATAACGTTCTATCCAATATACATGTTTAGGAAAAATTCCAGCAGATGGAAAGGGATTCATTGATTCAAGATATATCTCCCCAAAAACTGGCAGTGATAGGCAACGATCCGGCTAAAACTGCCAAAGCGATAAAACTTTTATATGTATCGGACAGTGATATTCCCGGCATTAACCGTAAAAAACGGGGTAAGAAGTTTCGTTATTTTTACAAAGGTGCAGAGGTGACTGATACGCTTGTGTTGGAGAGGATCTGGCAACTGGTTATTCCTCCTGCATGGGAAGAGGTATGGATTTGTCCGGTGGAGAACGGACATCTGCAGGCTACAGGGATGGATACAAAACAGCGTAAACAATATCTTTATCACCCTGCATGGGTTGCTTCAAGAAACCAGGGTAAATATTACCGGATGATTCAGTTTGCCCGTGCACTGCCGACGATCAGGTTACACCTCGAGCATGATCTTGCCCGCAAAGGCCTACCGAGTGAGAAGGTGCTTGCACTGGTTGTCAGTCTGATGGAAAAAACGAACATCAGGGTGGGCAACGAAGTATATGAAAAAGTGTACGGTTCATTCGGCATCACTACACTAAAGGACAAGCATATAGAAGTGAAAGGAAGCAGTATCAGATTCTACTTCAATGGAAAAAAAGGAGTCTACCATGACATAAAACTGAAAAACCCGAAGCTGGCACGTATGGTGCAGCGATGCAAAGAGATTCCGGGGAAAGAGCTTTTTCAGTACTATGATGATGAGGGTAAGCGACAGTCGGTGGACTCAGGAATGGTGAATGATTATATCAGGGATATCAGCGGGGAGGATTACACCTCGAAAGATTTCAGGACCTGGGCCGGTACAGTGAACACATTCCTGGCATTAAGAGAACTGGGAACAGCTGAGACGGAGACGGACAAGAAGAAAAAAATAGTGGAGGCTGTTGACAGGGTGGCAGCTCAATTGGGAAACACACGCGCCGTATGTAAGAAATATTATGTGCACCCGCTCATTTTCACCCTTTATGAAAACGGATCCATACAGCGATACTACGATAAGCTGGATCATATTGAGAAGAACACTGGCTTGTCCGGTCTAACCAAAGAAGAGAAAATCATCCTTTCCATATTGGAAAAAGGTTCATAGATCTTGCTTTTTTATTTAATAGGTTGTATCGGTACAATTAACCAAAGTAAATTAATTCCGAAACAGAGAATTCAGTTTCGAAACTCATCCGCATATTACTAGAACATATTCTGCAATGCTCTCCTGTCCATGATTTCAATCTCACGACCCTTGACATCTATAATACCTTCCCCGACCATCTCCATCATCACCTTCACCAGCGCGGGACGGGATACACTAAACAGGCGAGCTATATCCTCCTTTGATATTTTCAACCGAAAGGCACTCTCTCCTGCCGACTCCTTCAGCAGATAATAGGCCAGTTTGGCTCGGATGCTCCGCAGTGAGACAAGACGTAGTTTTTCGGAAAGAAATGATACTTTATTAGAGATGTAGGCCAGGAAGGCCATCATGAACTCTTCATATTTGCGCATCAGAAAATAGACATTCTCCTTCGGGATCACCACCAGCGTACAGGGAATACTGCAAATGGCGGAGACGGGGGAACGGTTGTCAGTGGAGAAGAGAAAACCTGTCGCCATGGGATTGGGTGCCCTGAGTTGCTCTACCTGCATGAAATCACCTTTCTCGTCGGCCATCTCAGTCACTATCTCTCCCCTGATCAGGATATAGAGCGATTCATAACGCGATCCCTGTGTCACCACAACATCTCCCTTTTCATATGTCCGCAGTGAAAAACGCACATCACCCAGAAACTCCTCCTGCCGTTCTTCGGGCACGGAGCTGCAAAGGGGACATTGAAAGATGATCGTGGAGTGATCGTGATTGGGATAAAAATTGTTCATAAAAGCTCGTTTTGTCGGTCAGGACGCATGCTCATTTGCTGCGAGAAATCATCATCTCCTATTCCAAAAACGAAAAATAGTCATATTTTAGCAAACGTCATAATTATTACACTTTTATTACTTGTTTATCTCTTTCTTTGTTGATAGTAAAAGTTTATAAAGTGTGCTGCCATGAACAAACTGCGAAATATATGGGATGAAATCAGACCTCGCGGTGGATGGAAATATCCGGCGATCATTATCAGTGGCGCTTTCGTGGGATTGTTTATCTATACGTTTTTTACTTCCCGCGCATACAGCTATCTCTCCAACGACCCGGCCACCTGTGTCAACTGCCATATCATGGGACCTTATTATGCTACCTGGATGCACAGCTCCCACGGCAGGAACACCACCTGCAACGACTGCCACGTACCGCAGGACAGCAAGGTGAGAGGATACTACTTCAAAGCGATGGACGGTCTGCGTCATTCTGCCGTATTCACCATCCGCGGCGAGGCTCAGGCATTGCAGGCGATTCCTGCCAGCTCGGAGGTGATCATGGAGAATTGCGTACGATGCCACACACAACTCAATACGGAGTTTATCAGGAACGGACGCATGGGCTTCAAGGAGATGAAAGAGATGGGGGGACATGCCTGTTGGGACTGCCATAGAGATGTGCCGCACACCAGCAGCCGATCACTCTCCTCCACGCCTAATGCCCGCATCCCGATGCCGGAGAGCAACGTGCCCCAATGGCTTCAGAAACTGGTCAACGAAGAGAAAGAATGAATGGCAGATTGAAACCAAAAACAGCCGCGAAGCGGCAAAGCTGAAAGCTTATCGCTAACAGCTAAACAACAAAATAATATCACTATGAGCAGGAATAGAAACAACAACAGGATGAAGCCATGGGTTGGCTGGTTACTGTTTTTCGTTACAATAGGAGTCGTTTTTCTCCTGGGGATGCTGGCAGCATCCATCACGCAGAGGAGGGCCGAAATAGCGAGCGTGATGAACAACAGAAAAATCGAGATCACCGGCATCGAGTCGCGCAACGAGATCTTCGCGGAGAACTACCCCCGTGAGTACGAGACCTGGACAAAGACGGCCGATACCACCTTCAGCAGCGAGTTCAACGGCAGCAGCGTGGTCGATGTGCTGGAACAACGCCCTGAGATGGTGATCCTGTGGGCAGGATATGCTTTCTCGAAGGATTACGGCACCCCGAGGGGACATATGCATGCCGTAGAGGATATACGCCACACCCTGCGTACCGGCGCACCGATGACCCCTGAGGAAAACCCGCAACCCGCCACCTGCTGGACCTGTAAGAGCCCCGATGTACCCCGACTGATGGACTCCGTAGGGATAGCCGAATTCTACAACAAGCCCTGGTCACACTGGGGCCATGAGATCGTGAACCCCATCGGCTGCGCCGACTGCCACGAGGCAGAGACGATGAACCTGAAGATCAGCCGCCCCGCCCTTATGGAGGGATTCCAGGCGATGGGTATGGATATCCGGGAGGCGTCACACCAGGAGATGCGTACCCTGGCTTGCGCACAGTGTCACGTGGAATATTACTTCACCCCCGAAGGCAAGTACCTCACCTTCCCCTGGCACAACGGCACCACCATGGAGGGGGCTGAGCAGTATTACGACAGCATCCGGTTCGCCGATTACACCCATGCGCTGAGCAAGACACCCATTATCAAAGCACAGCATCCCGATTACGAAATATTCAAAACAGGTATTCATGCACAGCGCGGTGTATCATGTGCCGATTGTCATATGCCCTACATCTCGGAGGGAGGCGTGAAGTACAGCAGCCACCACAAAAGAAGCCCGCTGGCCAGCATCAACAACACCTGTCAGGTATGTCACAGGGAGACTGAGGAGGACCTGCGCAATGCCGTCTACGAAAGGCAGCGCAGTGCTGATCAGATCCGCAACCTGGTGGAGGAGGAGCTGGCGAAAGCACACCTGGAGGCACAGTTTGCCTGGGAGAAAGGGGCTACAGAAGCGCAGATGGATGACGCCCTGCAGCTGATCCGCCAGTCGCAATGGCGCTGGGATTACGCCGTGGCATCGCACGGAGGATCCTTCCACTCACCCGTTGAGTTCCAGCGCATTCTGGCACTGAGCCTCGACAGGGCACACAAGGCACGTTTCGAGCTATCGAAGGTGCTCGCCATGAATGGCTTCACCGGAAGCGTACCACTGCCTGACCTCTCCACGAAGGAGAAAGCACAGGCTTATATCGGCCTGGACATTGAACAGGAGAGAGCCAACAAGAAAACATTCCGGGAGACAGTCGTTCCCCAGTGGCTCGAGAGTGCCCGGTCGAACAACAGACTGGTAAGCCTGAAGTAAGCATATTAAAGATTACATCTGAATGGAGCATTCTTCCCGCAAGATCTGGGAACAGCCATGGGGTTACACAGAAGGTTTTCTGTTTGCCATTGCTATCGGCCTCGCGGGTATCATCCTGCAACTAAGTACAGGTCAAATTGAACCGGTACTGTTTGCATTTCCGGTCAACAGTATCATCGGAGCCCTGTTTCTGACAGGGCTTCTTGCTGTGCACTTGCTGGCAGGAAAGAAAAGCATGGTCAGGTGGCTCTCAGGCGTCTATGCCACCATCCCGGCGCTGGTGCTGCTGCTGGTCCTCAGCATGATCCTGGGACTGATCCCGCAGCAGCCGCAGGGAACAGCAAAAGATCTGTTACCACCCAATCTGTTCGGCAGGCTGGGATGGTACCGGATGACCACCTCCTGGCCATTCGTCCTGCTCTGTTTTTATACACTGGTGATCCTGGGACTGACCACCCTCAGAAGAACAGCGCAGAAACAGAGATGGCGCGATATCGGCTTCTACCTGAATCATCTCGGTCTCTTCATCGCCCTTTTAGGTGGTCTGCTCGGCAGTGCCGATATGGTAAGGGTGACGATGAGTGTGCAGGAGGGTGCAGTGGAATGGCGCTCCAACAACAGTTCAGGAGAGACAATGGAGTTATCGCTGGCTATTCAGCTCGACAGTTTTCTGATTGAAGAGTACCCCCCGAAGCTGGTGATCATAGAGCATGAAACAGGAAAAATGCTTCCCGCATCAAGACCCGGAAGTTATATGTTCGATGGTGTGGGCAAGACGACCCAACTGGCCGGATACAGGGTAGAGATCATCGAATATCTGCCGCATGCCGCTGTTTTCCGAGACTCATCCTTCACCAATGTGGTGCCCATGATGATGGAGGGTGCCGCAGAGGCAATCAGGGTGAAGGTAAGCAAGCCGGGGCTTTCACAACCGAAAGAGGGATGGGTCAGCAACGGCAGCTACCTCTTTCCCCACAGCGTGCTGCAGATCGATGATGCCATCAGCGTAGCCATGCCACAACAGGAGGTAAAGAGATACAGCTCCCATGTAACGGTTTACACTGAAGAGGGAACAACCAGACAAGCCGTGATTGAAGTAAATAAACCATTATCGGTGGAGGAGTGGATGATATACCAGTACAGCTATGATGATGCAAAGGGGAAATATTCCGACACCTCGCTTTTCGAGCTGGTGCGTGACCCGTGGCTGAAGGTGGTATACACCGGGATTATTATGCTGCTGGCAGGTGCACTGTTCCTTTTTATTGCCGGACCAAAAAAGAGACGATCATGACCTGGGATGCATTTTTCTATTTTGCCATCGGAGCCATACTGCTGTGGGGTGCAGGAGCAGCACTCGCACTGAAGCACTATGCGAAGAGACTCCCTGCCATCCTTACGCTGGCAGGATTGGTGGTTTTCTTCTTTTTTATCGCTACCCTCTGGAGCTCACTGGAGCGCCCCCCCCTGCGCACCATGGGCGAAACCCGTCTCTGGTACTCCTTCTTTCTTCCGGTAGCAGGTCTGCTCACCTATCTCCGGTGGAACTACCGGTGGATCCTCTCCTTCACCACCATCCTCTCCGCTGTTTTCATCTTCGTCAATATACTGAAACCTGATATACACAACAAGGTGCTGATGCCGGCAC